>JAJYPA010000266.1 GCA_021795795.1 Pseudomonadota bacterium
CAAGCTATTGGGCTCAAATTCGCGCCGAGAACGGCGCACTTGCCCGCGTAGGATGCGTTCAGAAATTCGGTAAGGGTCTGACAGCCGAACTGCGCGATCTGGCTGGGCGCTACGACGAGATCATTGTTGATGCGGGTGGCCGTGACTCAGTTGAAATGCGAGCTGCATTAGTCATTGCGCACACAGCTTTTTTCCCGGTACAGGCCAGTCAATTTGACCTATGGACGCTGGAACGAGTTTCAGAGCTGGTTGAAACCGCCCGCGGTTTTAATCCAGGTTTGGAGGCTAAGGTATTCATTTCTCGTGCCAGCACCAACGCCACGAATCAAGACACCCAAGCAGCAAAGAATCTGGTTGCAGAATTTCAATCCCTCACTCTTGCAAAGGTCGTGCTGCGTGAGCGCGTGGCGTTCAGGCGCAGCGCCGGCGACGGCATGTCTGTAATCGAACTCGGTAGCGACGAAAAGGCCGAATTCGAGGTGCGGCAATTGTTCAAGGAGATTTACGCATGACAACCTTCAGAAAGCCACCAAAGCCGAAAACGGCAGAAGAATTTATCGCGGGAGGCAGCGTACAGACGCTGCCCGATAGAACAACCAACACGTCAACACCGTGGTCCGATCTCACCAATCCCAAGCGAACCGAGATATTCAATATTCGGCTGACACAAGCGGAAGCTGCGAAGCTCGCTTTTATCGCACAAAACACGCCATACAGTCGCCAAAGCTTTATTTTGGAGGTGTTAGGCCCAGCAATTGACGAGCAAATAAAGAAGATGCTTGCCTGATCGATGGCGAGCGAGAGCGTGGAAATGCGCAATTCTGCTGTAATCCAGTAAGCGTTTCTCGGCCCGATTCCCGGCTTAATCCCTACCGCCCGAGGTCGTCATCAATATCAATGTCGACCTCTGGCTGCTCCACAATGGATCTTTCGATTGACCGCTTTTGCTGCATTGCCCTTGATTCCCTGACAAGCGCCATGGTTGGCTCCAAGTAACCTTTGCACAGATCGATGAACTGCCTTCTTTCCTCATTGTCGGGAAGCGTATCGAGGTCTTTCAGGCTATCCAGACTGGGGATCGTTGACTGATAATCCGATATGGCCCGCCTGTACTCATGACGCGCGTCGGTGGGCACGACAAGAGGCGGATATCCGGCACGTAGCACCGGCAGATTGGAGATCAATCGGGCTATCCGGCCGTTACCGTCAAAGAAGGGATGGGTAGTGACGAGGTCCAAGTGCAGATCCGCATAAACCTGCACGCAGCCCTCTTCCGACAAGGACCTTGACAGCGTTTTGTTGAGACGATCTAGCCACTGCGACATCAACTCAGTGATATGGGCCGGAGATGGGAATTCACGCATGTGTTGACAACCGTCAGTGCCAATGTAATTCGTGTAATTGGGCTCTTTCTTCCAATCGCCCACGGGCTTGTAGATATCCAGTATCACTTCGGTAAGAAGGGCCCGATGCAAGGCGAACAGGTCCGCTTTCTGGATCTGCTCCACAGCAATCAGCCCGTAGACGATATCGATCGCTTGGGCATGACCGAACACTTCCTGATGATCCCGCAGCGGTTTGCCAGCGACGGTTAATCCTTCTTCAAGGACAAAAGCCGTCTCACCGAGCGTCAGGCTGTTGCCCTCAAGGGCTGTTGAGGTATGCGTCCACAAGTTGCGGATCTGACCAAAAAGGATGGCCTTGATATCATTATCAAGGTCTGAAAAAAAATACTTTGGCAAACCCATTTTCCGCCCCCTATTGCCCCGGCACACTCATCTCAACCCGGATGCCCATTATAGACGATCTTCAACTCACTAGATGACTCTACGAGACTACTGTAAATTACATCCGGATGTCCTGGCATGCCAATATGGAACCCCTGGAAAGTTTCGCACCCGATACGGTAGAGCAGGTCATGCTGCTGCCTTGTTTCGACTCCTTCCGCAATCACGCCCAAGTTGAATATTTTGCTTATATTTACGATCGCTTCGACCATCGAGACATGCCTGTGATGATCAAAAATATCATACACAAAGCTTTTGTCGATTTTGACATGATCGACCGGCAGAATTTTCAGGTAGGACAACGAGGAAAAGCCCGTACCGAAATCGTCGATCGCAAATTTGCAGCCCAGCGCTTTGATGGCCCTTATTCTCTGTATGACAGGATCCAGATCTCCCATCGTGACCGACTCTGTGATCTCCAGAACAAGCAACTGGGGATCGATACCGACAATCGCCGATCTTACCCTGTCTACAAAGTGCTTCTCGAGCAGTTGTATCAAGCTCACGTTCACCGCGATTTCAAGATGGTGCGTTAATGGGTCTTGCTGGAATTGTTTGATCTGATCGCAGCCAGTCTGCAGCACCCATTCGCCGATCGGGACAATCAACCCGGAGGCTTCCGCAAGCGGGATAAACTCCATTGGCGAAACCAACCCGAGAGCAGGATGATTCCATCGCAATAGAGCTTCGGCACCTGTGCACTGCCCATCCCGGTTGATCTGCGGTTGGTAGTCCAGGAAAAACTGCTTCTCACGAATCGCGCGACGAAGCTCCTTCTCCAGGGATCGGTACAATCTCTTTTCGGCAGGATTTCGGGTCATTGGATCTACCATGAAAGCGTTAGAAATCCAGGACTACCTCCTCCCCCGGCCGCACCACCAAGCCACACACAGCATGCGGGGTACTCATTTTGACCAGAGGCTCCTCCTCCGCCAGCGCCGTAGCCTGTAGCTGACCCGCCGGGGCTATCTCCGGAATAATACCCATATGGGGTAGGCACTACTCCGGCTGCGCCTCCTGTACCATAAGCTGAGTTTTGGCCAGCAGTGGCGTCATTCGCTATTCCGGTATTTCCACGTGGGTTGGCATAGGCGCCTGCATCGCCGCTGCCGGCCCCAGCCGCCCCCCCGCCAAGCGTCAGGTAGTTTGTTCCAGCTCCGTCGACTATCGTCGTGTTCGTGCCCGGGGTCGCATATCCGACATAACCCGATCCATTGTAATAATACGAACCATACCCCCCCGCCCCCACAGTAATGGTTATTGTTGTCAGCATTGGAATGGAAACAGCGGATCCTGTAGTACAGATTGCCGCTCCACCCCCTTGACCGCCTAGCGTGTAGTTATACGACCATGCTGGGCCGACGCCCCCCCCACCCCCACCTCCGCCGCAACCTGTTACTGTAAATGACGTGCAGCCTAATGGAGTATTAAAGGAATACGTCCCCGGCGAAGAAAAGGATCTTGATCCATGCGCACAGGAGATGCCAATGCTCTTCCATGTTCCTGATATGCAATTCAGCGGCGCTCCGGTTCCATCCTGCGCTATCGAACCATTTGGCGAGCACACCGTGCCGGCAGTTGCTGTCGCCCCCATGATCAAAGGCGTATTCATGGTGTTGAGGGCCGGGTTGCCTGGCACCGCGTTTCGGTACAGGTAATTGTTGGCGAGATTGCCGTTGTTGAAGTACAGCAATGACCCGGCATGCCCGGAACCAGGGTTGGCGTAGTTGGACATCGACACTTGCCAGCCAGAGAACGCACCCATCATGCAAGGCGTCCCCACGATCGCGCAGGTGCCTGCCACGCCATACTGGCTGGCGTAAGGCACAAAACCACCCTGCTGTCCTGCAAGCGATGCAAGCTGAGTCATTTTTGCAGCCGGTATCGCTGTACCGCCTTGCGGTAATACCACCACCTGGAGCTGACCAGCCACGGGCTGCAGGACCTGTGCCTGCCAGACTTGTCCATAAGGATTGGTAGCTGAGAACGACACGGTTAGATATCCGGTCGCCTGCAGCATCGGCACAGTGATCGTTGCAGGAACGGTTGCCGTCGCCACGCCCTCGATCGCTGTGGCGTTCGCCTGAACGTACTGCTGAGTCGCGTCCGACACCTGCTTGAGTTGTTGCGCAGTCGCTGCGATCTTCGCATTGTCGATTCCGACCTGCTCATAGTGAATGAACGTGGGGATTCCGAAAAGACCGATCGCCAACGCAATCAAAACACCCATGACTTGAGACATGCATCAACTCCCGATTTGAACTACCGATAAAATATCGCCGTCCGGTACGAATCCCGGCACGGTCAAAGCCTGAACGCCATAAGTTGGCGAAATCCACTGCGTGCCGGACACTTGCCCGATAGACGCATCGCCTCCCGTCAATTGCACGGCAGCGTAATCCATTCCCGGGTAATCCTGCGCCCAGGAATAGATGATTCTGCCGTTGCCGGAAGGCGTCGCCACGACCTGATTGCCCGCTCCGTTCGGTAACGGTTGCCCGGGGGCAAGCCATGCCGACAGGCTGGAAGATGGGATATTCCCGGTAAATGTCGGATTCACCTGCATGTAACTCCCCACGGCATCTCGGTATCCCACAAAGGATGCCGCCTGCGATTGCGCGACAGTCTGCGTGGCTGGCGGGGCATTCTGTGCGGACTGATACTCTGCGATGGAATTCATCCCTGCCCAGAACACCACCACGATCATTGGCATCAGCCAGAAAATCATTTATTGACCACCCTTCAGTTGCGCCATCACCGCCTCATAAATCTTTCGCTCGTAGCGAATGCCGGCGACATCACTTGTGGCGTTGTATTTTCCGATCGCCTTCCAAGTGTTGCCGTGCTCGCGCATATTGCTCGACAGTATCCACGCCCCGATGTAGATATTGATGCAAGGATCGGCGAGCTGCGCGGGGTGGATGCCGAACCGCGCAAGCCTGGGAAACCAGCTCGAATTGATCTGCATAACCCCATAATCGAACGTCCCGTTCGGGTTGCGATTGAACGCGCGCGGGTTGTACCCGGACTCCACCCTGGCAATCGACCGCAGAATGACCGGGTTAACGTGGTGATATTGTGCCGCGCCATCGAAGCATGCTTCCATGTAAGGCGTCGGCTGCCCCGCGAAGGCATGCATACAGGGCAGAAAAGCGAGTAGCGCAACAAGCCTCACGGCAACCCTCCTGACATGAACAGTCGCCGCTGGCGCTCGATCTCGCTTTTCAGCAGATGGAAATCACCTGCGCGAATTGTGGCGCGGATGCCGTCCACGGAATTGCCCACCACCAGCAAAGGTTCGACGATCAAAATACGTTTCTGAGGGGCGGTATCATCGATTTTCAGGGTCAGGTGCAGGATCGCGCGGAGCGCATCCGCCAGCCCATGATTGTCGCGGGCCTTGTCCGCGAACCGAGCCAATCCGGACGTGATGTCGTTGGCATGAAACGTCGAGATCACCAGGTGCCCGCTGGTCGCGGCGTGGATCGCCTGACGCGCGGCGTGCTCGTCCCTGATTTCTCCCACCATGATCAGATTCGGGGAGGCCCTCAACATCCTGACAATCGCTTCGCCAAACGCGCTATCGGTCGGCACTTCGGTCTGATAGCAAACGCCCTTCCCGTGGCTTCCCGAGATATCGATCTCGACCGGGTTTTCAGCCGTCCAGCACACGCCACCATGCTTGGACAGCCATTCCAGCGTCAGCGCCATGGCTGTCGTGGTTTTGCCGGATCCCGTGCGTCCGGCGAACAGAATCAATCCGTCTTTCATCTCCGGCGAGAGAAGCCTTGACGCGATCATTCCCGGAAATCCAAGAGCCGACAAAGAGTTCGGAGTCACACCATAGCGCCTGCATACAAACACAGATGATGAATCGGATACGTCCATGCGCTCCACGCGCAAACGAATGCCATCGAAATCGATTCTGAAGTCCGGCGATCCGGACACCGCACCTTCCATCTCACGACGCAACTTACGGATGTCATCGGCGAGCGCAAGCGGGACCGGTATGCGATCCAGCGCGCTGGGCGTTTCCTTATACCAAGCGTCCTCTATTCTGGCCGGCAGAAACAAATCAGAAAATTTAAGGTCGGAGAGCGCCATCACCCCCCCACTGTCGCGCTGATCTGCGATGTCATGCTGTTGGTCGACAAAACCAGGAAGAGCATGATGCCGTACATCGCCACTTCCATGATGAATCCCGCTGCCTTGGTTTTGTCGATGGTGGTCCGCTCGAGCTCGTCCGCCCAGTGACCCAGAATCCTGGACATGCGCTCGGGGAAGTCCGGAAAAATCTCCATCGAGGCGATATCCTCGATCATGTCCGGATTCGGAAAACCGAACCCGCCTTTCATCAGCGCCGAGGACAGCGAGTCGCCATTTTTCATCTTGACGGACGCGCTTTTCAGGCGCTCAGCCAGCCACGGTGTCGCCGTTTTGAGCTGCTTGTCCAGGATTTCGGTATTACTCATTCCGGCCTGCAGGAGCGCCAGGAACGACAGCATCCAGGAATATCCGTTGATATCCCGATAGAAAGACCAGGGGAATACCACTTCCGCCTTTACCCGCCACTTCCCGGTAAAGGTGGAAAGTGTCAATACAACGACCAGCGCCAGGATCGCAACAACGACGATTGGAACTGCGGCCCACCATCCGGAGAAGAAATCGCCCATGGCATAGAGTACCGCCACGCTGCCGCGCGCCTTACTCGCGGGCAACGCTTCCGCCAGAGACGGCACCACGAATTTGCCGATGGCGAACAGCATGCCATAGAGCACGGCGGCGAAGATCGCAGGCGGCGTCATCGCCGATTTCAGGGATCGCGTAACCCTCTGCGTCCGCTCTTTCGACTCGATCACAAGATCGAGCGCCATGGGCAAGCTCCCGGACAGATCGCCCGACGAGATAATCATGATCTCGTCCTGTGGCACCTTGCCAGAGAACGCGGCCGACAGGCTGGCGCCGTTCTGCATCCGGCGAATGATGTCCGTCACCACGCCGACGAGCGCCGGCTTTTTCTTGCGCTGCGCCCTTTTTTTGAGATCCTCTAGTGCCAGGATGACTGGACGGTCATTGGCAATCTGGACGGATAGATGGCGATAGCACATCACGCGATCGTTCCATCCCAGTTTTTTGAGTTTCAACCTTCTTCTCCTTGTCGCACGATGATATCGATATTGTTTTCCACGTCGCGCGGATCGACCTTGCCCTCGAGCACCAGGGCCACAGCATTGGCAACCATGGATTTGTCGGTATCCTGGCGTAATCTGTGGTTTCTGCGCGCGGTCTCGACCCCGTGTTCGATGAAATCCTTCATGAGTCGCGCGTCCGTCACCACAACTTCGGCAACCGCCGTGCGTCCGGAAATGGCGTCCCCACTGCATTCATCGCACCCCTCACCACGCAGCTTCACGCGACTCAGGCGATCAGGATCGTCCAGGCTGCCGTAAGTGGCGAGCGCCTCGAGCATCGATTTCGGCAAATTCGCTTCATGTCCACGTAGCGGAACGGAACAGTGCGGACACAGCGTTGGCACCAGACGTTGCGCCACGATTCCGCGCAACGTCGTATGGTCGCAGACGACGCCGCGGGCAAGCCTGACGTTGTCCATCAGCTCCAGGCGCCCGATGGTTTTGAACGGATCGGTGACATGCAGGGTTCCCCATACCTGGTGTCCGGTCAACGCCGCGTCGATGGCGACGATGGCGGAATCCGCGTCGCGTATTTCGCCCATCAGGATGATGTCCGGATCCATGCGCAATGCTGCACGGAGTCGTTCTGTGAAGGCCTGCGCAGTGGATGTAGCGTCGGAAGCATTGGTTACGACAAGCTGGACGGCCCACGGCATGGGATATTCGACCGGATCCTCGATCGTGACGAGCCGGCTGTCCGGACGTTCCCGCGCGATGTGCTTCATCATCTCGTTGAGGCCCGTGGTCTTGCCCGACCCCGTGGGGCCAGTAAACAGGATGATTCCGTTCGGGCATCGGGCCAGATATTTGAGCTGATCCACCTGCCAGTCGGTGTATCCCATGCGTTTGAGGTTCAGATCCCCTTGCGGTTTGCGCGGACGCTGAAGGGGGGTTCTGTCCTTCCGTCCATGTCCGCCTTCCATGTACTGCAGGCGCATGACGACAAAGCCACCACCATCATCGATCGGGAATGCCGGACCCCGGACAAGGCGCACTGAGGTCAGCCCGATGCGCGACATTTCCCCGCCGGAAATCTGCGCGTTCTGAAATTCCAGGGGATTGTAGGACGAGTCTTTCACGGTCGCGATGCCCTGAAACGTCGCTCTGGAAAGCGCCTCGCCATCGTCATGGGCCATCCTCTCCAGCACCAGTAGCCCGCCCTTGACGCGCACCTGAGCTTCGGCATGCGTGCCGCGCATCAACAAATGGATGTCGGATGCACCAATTTCCGCACCGCGCCGAATCAGATCCAGTGCAGCCTGCATGATGCGGGTATCGTCGTTTTTTGGTTCACCCTGATTTGGGCGCATGCCCCTATTCCTTAATTGGGCAATTTCGTCGATTTGCAGAATCTGAACGTAAAAACGCTTCTGCGGACCCAAAATCTCGCTGACCTGCGCGAGCCAGGTCAATATCAAATGATCGGAACGCTTCTCTTTCGTGATGAACAGGGTCTGCGAATTTTTATCGATGGCGGCATACTCCGACAAGCGCGGCGGAAAAGGCGGCAGATCCGGAAGGTTGCCCCCCTTTGTCCGCTCCTCGACACGGATGCTCAATTCGGCCATACAGCTCTCTCATTTCTCATATAAATGGCCCGAAATCTTCCATTTCAGCCCATCGAAGGAAAGCTTGGATACGCGCGCCCCGTCCACATTGTCCAGCCCAAGCGCATGCGGCAGGAACAGCATCTCGAAGGCAAAGTCGACGATACGCGCTGACGAAGTCGGCCCGGCATCCCCTTTTTTTTTCTGTCCCGGAAGGCTTTTTGAAACTGTCGCTGATGCGGCAACGCTCGTCAGCGTTGCCTTTACGCCGATCGCTTGAGACCATGCGAGCAGTGCTTCGCGTTCTGCGCCGGGAGCATGCCCGACATCAGATGTGACCGCTCCAGGCGCGGGCTTCGACATTGGCATTGATGCAAAAACCGTATCTCCATCAGACGATAGCGCCCCATCCGGGCGATGCGCGACCGTGGCACCATCTTCCCGATGCCACACCACCGCAACGGAATTTGTTTCCCCGTCACACTCGTATGACTTCAATATCCATCCATCTATCGACACCGGAATGGACCGTGACGACATAAAACATGCTGCCAGCCATTCATCCGGCATGGGTTGAATTGCAAGCGGAGATGGCGTCATCTTGCTCTGTTCCTCAAGAGATTTCTTGTGCTGCATTTCGGCTCTGGCCCGCGCCATGGACTGCTGCCGCTGCCGCTCCATCTCCTGGGCTTGTCGGTGGTTTGTCCACCACAGCGCGCCCCCGGCAGCGATAGCTATGCCAACGCCGGCGGCAATGTATTGTGGCGGGATCGCAGCCCCATTGAGCGGCAACACCTTCGATGGCCGCTCATCCGATTCCGAAATAAGATTCTCGAGATCTTCGATCTTTCCGTTGATGTAATTCCAATCGCCGAATCCGCTATGCTGTTCGCGCAAAGCAAGGATGCTCTGTTCGTCCCCTATGGCGTCGCCATCTGGCAGGATCGTATGCCCATCCCGCACGGCGATATACCACCACAAACCGTCCGCCACCTTGTAGATACCTAGCCATGGCTGCATTCTCACGGACGCGACAAGCGGAGCAAGAGCGATCAGTCCAGACGGGCTTTTTACCCCATCCGGTTTTCTGCAGAACCCCGCCTGCACGATTTCGTCGCTAACCGGGCGCACTGCATACCATTGCGCCCCAATGGGTTCCCCTTGTTCGTCCGGAAACATGGTTTTCCCCATTTCCCGCAACTCACTTTTTTTCTGAGCATGATCGAACGAGCGCCAAGACAACCCGACCAGATAGATCTTCTTCCCAATCGTGATGACCCGCGCGTTCATCGGACATGCCTTGAATTCGGCGACACGGAAGAGATTCTCCCGTAAAGCCCACCAGCAAATCCGGTTTTGGTGCCAATGGGTTCGGAGCAGGTGTCCGGAGGGGCTGGCCTGTCATTCAGTTCACCCATGATGATCAAGACGCCTAACATGACCGACCAGGCAAATAGGAGTGCGAAAATTTCGTGGTCAGTGTTCATTGAGCACGCCTTGTCAGTTGAGGCATGGGTGCAGATCCCATGGGCATCCCCATGCCGGGCTGTCCCGTCAATTGCGATTGCACGGACTGCGTATATGGCGCGAACAACAGGGCACTGCGCTTTTTGCCGCGCCCAACGATCACTTCGGAATGATCGATTGCATCAACCCTGTAGCCCCCGTGAATACGGTCGCCTTTGGCTACACGAACCCGGGATCCGTCCGGCATCGACAGGATCGCCGAAAGGCTCGATCCTGTGCCGTAGATCGACACGATTTCGGGGAGACCGGACATCGATGCGGACGCCGCGTGTAGCGCGGTGTCGAGATCGGCTCTTGCCTTGGCCACATCGA
>JAJYPA010000267.1 GCA_021795795.1 Pseudomonadota bacterium
CGCGCCAGCACTTCGTCGTGAACGGCGAGTTGGGCTGCCGCCAGCAATGCGGCATTGACCGCGCCGGCGCGTCCGATTGCCAAAGTGCCCACGGGGATTCCCGCAGGCATTTGTACGATGGAGAGCAGTGAGTCCCAGCCGGACAGTGTCTTGGATTGCACGGGTACGCCCAGAACGGGAAGCCGCGTTTTGGCGGCCAGCATTCCGGGCAAATGCGCCGCTCCGCCGGCCCCGCCAATAATCACCTGCAAGCCGCGTTCGATCGCTGTTTGCGCATACTCAAACAGACGATCCGGCGTGCGGTGAGCGGAAACGACCTCCGCCTCGAAAGGAATTTGCAGTGTGGTTAGCGTGGCACACGCGTGTTGCATGGTTTCCCAGTCGGATTGGGAACCCATGACGACGCCGACCAAGGGCGAGGGGTGGTTAGCTGCGATGGGGGCGAGGGGCTGTTCACTCATTTAGCTGAAACGCTCGCGGCGGGAGCGGGTGCGCTCAAAAATGGCGTCGCGGTTTTCAGGGCGCCGGCTGCCGAGATGTAAAGAAACACCGCGATGGCCAGAATCCAGGCGCTCGCACGGATGGCCTTGGTCTTGCCCAGCCGCAACGCGAACAAGCCCAGAACGATATAAACAATCAGACCGACGATCATGACGGTGACGTAGTCCGGATTCACGCCATAACGCCAGAACATCAAATAGCTGGCGATCAGTGCGCTGAGCAGCAAAACGGTATCGACGATATGCGGGGTAATCCGAACCCAACGCGCCTTGAGTCGCGGTGAGTCTTGCAGCATCCAGATGCCGCGCAGGATGAAACCGATCAGGGAAAGGACAACGGCAAGTCCGTGAATATGGACTGATAATTGGGCGATGGTCATGCGCGCTCCGCAGTGCTAGGAAACAGGCGCACCATTAAACACCAAGGGCCGGATGAATGCCAGATGATTGAATTGGCCTCATCCTCTGGCCCTTGCGAGGGGCGGGCGTTGCGGGGTTGATTTATTCGGGAACGCAGATTTCTCTTGCCCACATGGCCCGGGCGGTTTTCACCAGCAGATAAGCGATCAGTAAAGCCAGGAACCCGAATAGAAACCCACCGAGATAAGCATAAAATATAAAACCGGTAATGTGGTACATGATCAGGGTTGCAATCGTTATGGCGGCGATCGGGAAGGTATAGGCCCAGAATGGCAGACCGAAGGGAATCGTCACAAAACGCTTGGCCTGGAAAAACAGCAGCAAGGTGATGAACAGGGCAAAGTTGTACAGGATATGCCCCATGTCATCCAGCCCGCCCGGATGCAGCGCGTGCCAGGAAATAAAGCCGACGGCCGGCGGGGCAATCATGATGAACAGCGTCGGCATCAGCTTGCTGGGTGTGGGCGCATGGAAAAAATAGCGGTTCATCAGGACGGTGAGCAGGACAATCCAGAAAATCACCCCGATGCTGAAAAAGAACCACGAAATCTGGCTAAATCCGAGCGCGACTCCGGTGATCGGAACCAATATATTCCCCACGATCGGGATGAACCAGGCCGGGTTGGAGTGGTGAATCTGGAATTTTTCGTGATGAATCCAGTTGCTTAGAATAATGAGGGTAAACAGCAGCTGAACCGGGGTGCCGATGCTCCATAGCCACAGGGCCAGCGTCTTGTTGAAACCAAGTGCGATAATGCTGAGCAGAATCAGGCAGATGGAAATAGCGGGAAAGAAACTCAGGCGGACCACATGATTGAATTCGGCGCGCACTTCATCGGGATATTTCATTAACTTGGCCAGGTAGGCCAGGGTGAGTATGCCGAACAGGCCATAAGTGAAATACGTGAATATCGTGCTGGCCCCGTGAGACCATTGCATTAATTGCTCACATTTTTGCATGGCGATAGTGAAACCCGCCATGCCCATGACCATGCCGAACATTGAAATCGGCATATGGGCCAGTCGGCTATGCGCATTGGCTGCTATTGATGATCCGGGCATGTTTTTACTCCGTGGCATAAAGCGTTGTGTTGTGATTGATTGCGCATCATCCATTGAAAAGGGCCGACTTGTGCCCGGACGCTGGCAATTCCATATCAATTCGATCGGATATTACGATTAAATTTACTTATGATCAATAGAGTTTATTAAGATGAATGTTGCCGATGGTCTGATTTCGCCGGATTTTCTGTGGCTCAACTGGCTATTGTTTGTTTTCTTAATCGGGTTGGGGATGTACCGGTCGCCTTGGCGTGCCCTGTTGCATGCGCCGCAGCGTTTGAACCTGATCGCTGCCAGTGTGGCCTTTCTGACGATGCTTTGGCTGTTTTCAGCTTCCTCTCTGCCTGGATTGTCATTGCACTTTTTGGGATTGACCGTGGTGACCTTGTTGGTCGGTTGGCCCTTGGCACTGGTGTGTGGCGGTATGACCCTGTTGATGTTGGCGCTGGCCGGGCAGCTGGCGTTTTCCGGCATCGGATGGGACATGTTGGGCATGGTGGTGCCGCCCATACTTATTACTGCCGTGATCAATGCGGGAGCCCAGCGGCTGCTTCCTGCCAATTATTTCATTTATCTTTTTGTGAACAGCTTTTTTTCAGCGATTCTCGGTGCAATGGCAGCTGCGCTTACTTCAGCGAGTCTGATGCTGGTATTTGGCATCTATACTTGGGATGTGCTGACAACGAGCTACTTTCCCCTACTACCGATCCAGTGGGTGCCTGAGGCCATGATCAACACCATGATGATTCTCGGTCTGACATTGCTTCGACCGGATTGGGTCATCACTTTTGACGATCAACGCTACTTCAAAAACTAATACCCGACGGCCCCGATGGGATTGCAAGCCAGCGGTTATCGATGCAATTTGCAACTCTATATGGTGTAAATTACTTTTAGTTGGCTTTAATAACCCTTGTTTATCCGCGAGTTTACAAGGCTTGATGGTTTGGCATGGAAATTGGATTAGAATGACGTACCGCTCGCCTTGTTGCGTGTTACGAGTTTTGCAACCGTCCCTCTCAGGAGAAGATCACAATGAAAAAATTGACCGTATTGATGTTGGCCGCTGGTTTGATGACTTCCGGTGCAGCGATGGCTGCCGGCGATTCGGCCGCAGGCAAAACCTTGTATGAAGCTTCTTGCGCTTCTTGCCACGGCATGCAGGCTCAAGGTCAAGGCATGTTCCCGAAACTGGCCGGCCTGAGCGCTGAGCGCATCAAAACTACATTGGTTGCGTTCAAGGCGGGTGATACAGCTACCCTGAAGAAAGAAGGCCTCGGTGGTCCTAACTCAGCCATCATGGCGCCAAACGCGGCCGGCCTGTCTGAGCAAGACATGGATAACCTGAGTGCATACCTCTCTACTCTGAAATAAGTTCAGATTCCGGTTGATAAAAAAAGCCCCGATTTTCGGGGCTTTTTGTTTGCTGGCGGGTATCTTGTTGGTCAAGCTCCCGCGGCTGCAGAACGGTGATCAAATCTGGGTGCGTTGCTTCTCGCTTGAGATGTTGCTGTGGCGCACGTCGGATCCTTTCTGCTGGAAGATGACGTATTCGGCAATATTGGTGCAGTGATCGCCCACGCGTTCGATTGCGCGCATACAGGAGAGAATGCGTAAGCCGACATCAGCGGAGTTGGGGTTTTCGTTCATGTACTTCAGCAGTACGCGATGCACGGCGTTGTATTCTTCATTGACGTGTGTGTCGCGGCGGATGATTTCTTCTGCAGCGATGACGTCCAGTCGAACGAAGGCATCCAAAGCATCATGCATCATGCCACCAACAATGCGCCCCATGACGCGCAGGTGGCCAATGAAGTCGGTATGACGCAGCATGGGACCGATTTCTTCGGCAATACGTGCCATTTTTTCGGACTTGTCACCAATGCGTTCGAGGTCGGTAATGGCCTTGACCACCGACATAATGGTGCGCAGGTCGTTTGCCATCGGTGAGTAGCGCGCGATGATCTGGATGGCCAGTTCGTCAATGGATGACTCCATCCGATTGATTTCATAGTCCTGTTTCAGGGCGCGTGCACCGCGTTCCGCATCACCATCGAGCAGGTAAGCCACTGCATCGGCAAAATGTTGCTCGGCGACGCCGCCCATGTTCATCAGCATCGTGCGTAGTGCATTAATGTCATCATCGTAACGGGTCAGCGTGTGCGGCGTACTATTGTAGGAATCCATGAAAACTCTCCAAAAAAACATCAAATTAAACGAAATGGCTCGGAAAACCTGCACTTCACCGAAATGTCACCGATTATCGTCATAATGATGTGAGTTGGCAGGAAGATGGAAGAATTTGTATTCTGACCGCGTCCGTTGGTCGGTAACATTGACGCCAACATTATATTTTAACCAAGTTGCGAAATTATGACTGAAACCTCTTTATTGCCCGTCGCACCCGTTTTTATCAATCGCGAACTGAGTTTGATCGCGTTTAACCGGCGCGTGCTCGAATTGGCTCAGGATGTTTCGCTGCCCTTGTTGGAGCGGCTCAAGTTTCTGTGTATCTCCTCATCCAATCTGGATGAATTGTTCGAGGTGCGTATCGGGTCGTTGACCCAGCAGATCCGGGTGGGGTTAAACCGTCCGGACGACTCCGGCCTGACGCCGATTGAGCAGCTCGATCAGGTGTACGCATCGGGCCATAGCTTGGTTGCAGATCAGTACCATACCCTGAATGATGAAATTATTCCCGCGCTAGCGGAGGAAGGCATCCACTTTCTTCGCCGCACGCACTGGAATGAAGCACAATCCCTGTGGGTAAAGCAGTTTTTCCGCCGCGAACTGTTGCCGTTGCTGACTCCGTTGGGGCTCGACCCTTCGCACCCGTTCCCGCGGATTCTCAATAAATCCCTGAATTTTGTTGTATCACTGGAAGGCACTGACGATTACGGGCGTGAAGCCTGGATGGCGATTGTGCAAGCACCGCGTGCATTGCCGCGCATTATCCGCATGGATGAAGAGGCATCGGGCAGCAATTCGAGTTTTGTGTTTTTGAGTTCGATCATTCACGCACATGTGCACGAGTTGTTCCCTGGTATGACGGTGACCGGCTGCTACCAGTTCCGGGTAACGCGTAACAGCGATCTGGCTGTTGCTGTCGATGACGATGACGATCTGCTGAAAACGCTGCAAGGCGGGTTGTTTGAACGTAATTACGGCGATGCAGTCCGTTTGGAAGTGGCGGATAATTGCCCGCAGGAGATGATTGATTTTCTCTGTGACCGCTTCAAGCTCAACGATCAGGCCGTGTTCCAGGTGCATGGACCAGTCAACCTGAATCGCTTGATGGCACTATACGGGTTGCTGCACCGGCCGGATTTGAAAGACGAACCCTTCACGCCGAAACTAAAGAAAGAATTCAGTAGCGAAGCCAATATTTTCGAAACCATCGAGCAGCGCGGCGCGGTGCTACTGCATCATCCGTATGAATCGTTCATGCCGGTGGTCGAGTTCGTTCGGCAGGCAGCGAGCGACCCCAAAGTGGTTGCCATCAAGATGACGCTGTATCGCACCGGACGAGATTCGGCGATTGTCGATGCGCTAGAGGCAGCGGCGCGCGCTGGCAAGGAAGTGACGGCCGTGGTCGAACTCCGCGCACGCTTCGATGAAGAGGCGAATATCGACATCACCACCCGCTTGCAGAAAGCCGGGGCCTATGTGGCTTACGGGATTGTGGGCTACAAAACCCACGCAAAGATGACCCTCGTGCTACGTCGGGATGGTTCGCGGCTCAAACGATTCGTGCACCTGGGCACGGGCAATTACCATCCTGGTACGGCACGCATGTACACCGATTTTGGTCTATTAACGGACGATCGGTTTCTGGGTGATGACGTGAATAAGTTGTTCATGCAATTGACCGGGTTGGGGCGTGGTATGCGTCTTAAACGCATTCTGCAATCGCCATTCACCTTGCATCGTGGGATGCTTGATCGTATCGAGCGCGAGATTGAGCATGCACAGGCAGGGCGGAAAGGATTGATCCGCGCCAAGATGAACGCATTGATTGATCGTCAGATTATCGAGGCGCTTTATCGGGCCTCTCAGGCCGGCGTGCAAATTGATCTGATCATCCGGGGCGTCTGCTGTCTTCAGCCCGGCATTCCGGGATTGTCGGAAAATATCCGCGTGCGTTCGGTCCTGGGGCGTTTCCTTGAGCACCCGCGCGTGTTCTATTTCCTGAATGACGGTGATGACGAACTGTTCCTGTCGAGTGCCGACTGGATGCCGCGTAACTTCTTCGTGCGGGTCGAGGCCTGCTTCCCAATCGATGCGCCTGAAATCAAGGAACGGGTGATCAATGAAGCCTTCGAGCGGTATCTGTCTGATAACACCAGTTCATGGTCTCTGGAGGCCGATGGTCATTACCATCGCGTTAAGCGCCATCACAATGCGAAACCACGTTCAGCGCAACAGTCTTTGCTAGATGATCTGACCTGACCTCGGGCAGTCCTCAGCTGTCATCGAGGTCGATTACAACAGGATCAGGTTGTCGCGATGAATCAACTCATCTTCTTCGGCGAATCCCAGTAGTTCAGCAATGGCGCTGCTGGGTTGCCGACAGAGCTTTTTGGCTTGCGCGGAACTGTAGTTGACCAGGCCGCGACCCAAATCCTTGCCTGTTTCATCGACGATACGCACCAGATCACCGCGCTTGAACTCACCACTGACTTCAATCACGCCGATGGGTAGCAGAGAGCGCCCACCTTGGCGCAGCGCGGCGGCAGCGCCCGTATCCACGCGAACCGTGCCTCGGGCGCGCAATTGCCCGGCAAGCCATTGTTTTCTGGCGGCCAGTCGAGTTTGTGCCGGTTGAAAAACCGTGCCAACGCCGGATGTTCCCGCGGCCAGTTGGAGCAGAACGTGTGGTGTAGCGCCCGAAGCGACCACGGTTGCCGCTCCTGATAGCGCCGCTCGCTTGGCTGCCATGACCTTGGTGTACATGCCGCCTCGCCCCAATCGACCGCCTTCGGGGGAGGCCATGGTTTCCAGGGCGGGGTCTCCGGCGGTCACCTCGGTAAGTAGTCGTGCGGAGGGATCTTTGCGCGGATCGGCTTCGAACAGCCCGAGTTGGTCAGTCAGAATCACCAGAACATCGGCTTCGACCAGATTGGCGACGAGTGCAGCCAGTGTGTCGTTATCGCCAAAACGGATTTCATCGGTCGCTACCGTATCGTTTTCGTTGACGACGGGCACGACGCCCAAGTCGAGTAAAACACGCAGCGTGCTGCGCGCGTTGAGGTAGCGCTGGCGATTGGATAGATCGTCGTGGGTGAGGAGAATCTGTGCGGTGTGGATGCCGTAACGCCGCAGGACGTCCGCATACGCCTGAACCAATCCCATCTGACCCACGGCAGCTGCGGCCTGAAGTTCGGGTAGGGCGGAGGGTCGATCCTGCCATCCCAGCTGCGCCATCCCCTCGGCGACGGCGCCGGATGTGACAATAACGACTTCCCGGCCTTCGGCGCGCATTGCCGCGATTTGTTCCGCCCAACGGTCGATGGCGGATAAGTCGAGGCCTGCGCCGTTCCCGGTCACCATGGCCGAGCCGATCTTGATGACCCATCGACGATCGGTTTTCAGGTGGGCGCGCAAATCAACCCCTGTATCAACTCCCATGGCAGAATTGGCGTCGCGTTCAACCATGGCGGATTACTCCTCGGTCCACTCGAGGTCGGGATTATCGAATTTCGCGGGCGGAACGACAGGCGCCTTGGCCGCTTCGGCTGCTGCCGCCTGATCCGCAGCCCGGGCCGCTTCCATGAACTCCATGATGGCCCAGACCAGCGCGGTGGTGCCCAGTTTTTCCAGGGCGCTGATCGCAAAAATCGGCCCTTTGAAGTCCAGTTCACTACGGAACCGCTGAGTGAGTTCATTGATGTGTTCTACGCGCTCTTCTTCCGGCCACTGATCGATCTTGTTCAGGATCAGCCACCGCGGGCGCTCGGCCGAATGCGTCTGATGGCTTTCATCGTAGCGCACCAGCTCCTCCTCGATGATGGCCACTGATTCGACCGGATCCGCTTCGTCCAGCGGGGCGACATCGACGATGTGCAGCAACAGATTGGTACGTGCAAGATGCCGCAAAAACTGATGGCCCAGCCCGGCACCCTCGGCCGCGCCCTCGATGAGTCCCGGAATGTCGGCGACCACAAAGCTACGATGCGGCTCAGGCGCGACCACGCCCAGATTGGGGTGCAGGGTGGTGAACGGGTAATCGGCCACCTTGGGTTTGGCCTGGGAAATGGCGCGGATCAGGGTGGATTTGCCCGCATTGGGCATGCCGAGCAAGCCGACATCGGCCAGTACCCGCAATTCCAGCAATAATCGACGTTCATCGCCCGGCGTGCCTTCGGTTTTCTGGCGGGGTGCGCGATTGGTGGAGCTTTTGAAGCGGGCATTACCCAATCCGTGCCAGCCGCCCTGTGCCACCAGCAGCGGTTGGGCCGGGTCGAGCACTTCGCCCAGAATTTCGCCGGTGTCGATATCGTGCACCACGGTGCCGAGGGGTACGCGCACCCACAAATCGGCACCTTTGGCTCCGGTCATGTTCGAGCCGCTGCCATTTTCACCGCGTTGGGCTTCGTAGTGGCGCACGAAACGAAAATCGGCCAGCGTGTTCAGGTTGGCATCACCCAGGAAATAAACGCTGCCGCCGTCTCCACCATCCCCGCCATCGGGGCCGCCATAGGGTACGTACTTTTCGCGGCGAAAGCCGATGACGCCGTTGCCGCCGTCCCCGGCCTTCACTTTTACTTTGGCTTCATCGACAAATTTCATGGAGTTTTACCTTGCGAACCGGCACACGCATTGATTTCAGCCGATAACACTAAATTGAATGGACTGGAAACACAAAAGCCCCGCTAAAACGGGGCTGGTGAAATCACTATTTTCCTGTAGACCTTAAAGCGCGACTATGGCCGCGCCGGGCTTTATACAGGAACGACGCTCACGAAACGACGTGATTTGTCGCCTTTGACTTCAAACTTGACGGCACCATCCGTCAGGGCGAACAAGGTGTAGTCGCGACCACACCCTACGTTCGCACCCGGGTGGAATTGGGTGCCGCGCTGGCGAACGATGATGCTGCCTGCGCTGATAACTTGACCGCCGTAGCGCTTGACGCCGAGGCGCTTGCTTTCTGAGTCACGACCGTTGCGGGTCGAGCCGGCTGCTTTTTTATGTGCCATGACAAAACTCCAAACTAGGCTCAGGGGCAGGCGCGTGGCCTGTCACGAGCTGATTAACCATTAATGCTGGTGATTTTGATCTCGGTATACGCTTGGCGATGACCTTGATGCTTACGGTGGTGCTTACGGCGGCGGAACTTGATGATGTCCACTTTCTTGCCGCGGCCCTGACCGATGATTTCGGCGGTCACGCTGGCGCCTGCCAGCGCGGGCGCGCCCACTTTGATGGCTTCGCCATCGGCGATCATCAGCACGCGGTCCAATGTGACTGCGCTGCCTTCTTCGCCTTCAAGCTTCTCAACCCGAAGCCATTCGCCGGGTTCTACGCGATATTGTTTACCGCCGGTGACTACTACTGCGTACATGATTGCATTCAACCTTTGTTCGGTTCGCGCACGCCAGCTTAATTTTAATTAAGAAAGCCAGACATTAAAGCAAGGCACGCGCTGTGATCTTATGGAAAGGCGGCGGATATTAGCGGCACATGAGTTCATCGTCAAGTTCAATTTGTCACGCCGGTAACGATAGTTGCTATGAAGGTAGTTGCAAAGTTTAGCAGGCTCATCAATACTCTATTCATGAAATACCGTCGACTGATCTCCTCAATCATGTTGCTGCTGGCTGTCTGGCTCCCGCTGGACAACGCCTTGGCGGGTGCCGTAGTGCAAGGTTGTCCGATGATGTCTCATGCCTTCGAGCGTGGTTTGCACACCACTTTTATGCCCAACGCTGACCAGTCGACAAGTGACGGGGCGACCGACTCGCCACACTGCCCGATGATGCACATGGCCACCGACAATACATCATCGTCCGGCCATGACCAGTGCAGCAACGGTTGCACGCATTGCGGCTTGTGTCTGTTGCTGGGCGGTGTGGCGCTTCAGCTGAATGCACCTGTCA
Organism: Pseudomonadota bacterium; assembly: GCA_021795795.1. The sequence continues at coordinate 10,082 of JAJYPA010000267.1, forward strand.
TTCCAGTCACTCCCGTTTTGTCGCAAAAAATCATCTCATCCCTGCCGGCGGCGCACACTTCGGTGATCGCCCAGCTGTTCCGTCCTCCCATCGCCTGACCCAAGCTGGTGCGACTACCCGTGGGCAGCCTGCCTTCGGGGAAGTCGCGTGCTCGGGTAGTGGGCGAGTTCCTGTTTGTTATCCGTGATGGTGATTTGCTGCCCGTGAAACGGGTGCGGATCGCGCAAACACTTGTCCATTGCCTCAACCG
>JAJYPA010000268.1 GCA_021795795.1 Pseudomonadota bacterium
TGAACAAAACTACCCAACGTCGCCCCTGCCCCCGGGGTGGCCGCATGGCCTTGGAATCAGTGGCCGGATGCCCGTGGAACGGGTGGCCGGATGTTCATGGATTCGGTGGCCGGATCACCGTGGAATTAGTGGCCGGATGCCGCCGGAATACGCAACTTGACCTTGGCAACGCTTACTTGATTTCGCAAGAGGACTTCAACACCATCAACAAGCGCAGCAAAGTTGATCGCTGGGATGTCCTGATCTCCATGATCGGCACTGTCGGTGAACCTTGCCTCATTCGCGACGAGCCGGACTTCGCGATCAAGAACATCGGCCTCTTCAAGAGCAAGGGCAAGGTAGAGGGGATGTGGCTCTATTATTACCTGCGCACCCCTGACGCACAGCAGTTGATCCGCGAGCAAGCCCGAGGGACTACCCAGCAGTACATCCCGTTGGGAGACTTGCGGACGTTCCCGATTCCTGCCCCTGTCGATCCAAATGAAATGCGTGCCATCACCCACATTCTCGGCACGCTGGACGACAAGATCGAAAACCTGCGCCGCCAGAACGAAACGCTGGAAGCGATGGCCCGCGCGATGTTCAAGGCGTGGTTCGTGGACTTCGAGCTGGTGCGCGCCAAGCTGGACGGTCACTGGCAGCGCGGCCAGTCGCTGCCGGGCCTGCCCGCCCACCTCTACGACCTCTCCCCCGACCGGCTCGTTGGATCGGAATTGGGTGAAATTCCGGAGGGGTGGGAAGTGGGCCCGCTCGGCAGCTTCTTTAATTTAGGTCTTGGGGGCGCGTGGGGAGATGATGCAGCAACGAATCGGGCAAGCACCGCAGTGCATTGCCTGCGCGGCATCGACTGTCATGACCTAGCAGAGGGACATATTCCCGAAGTCCCCCTGCGATGGGTTTCGTCAAGGCAGGTTGCAGATCGTCAGTTATCAGATGGGACCATTTTGATCGAGGGCTCGGGATCTTTCTGCGGTAGAAGCATGATCTGGAAACGGGCCTATGGAAAGCTGATCGGTGAACCTGTCATTTACAGCAATTTCTGCAAGCGACTCGATCCAGTATGCAGCTGGAGTCAGGCAGTGATCTGCTGGATGCAGTTGCGCCAGGCCTACAGGGATGGGTTGATTCAGTCGTTCCGAACGGGGACTGCCTTTCCAAACTTCGATATCCACGGCACGCTTGCCAGCTTTATAGTCGTCGTTCCGCCAGTGCCGATCGCCGATGAATTCGCCAGAAGATTCAGCCTAAGTCAACGAGTCGATCTAATGGCGCAATCCCGCTCACTCGCCCAACTCCGCGACACCCTGCTGCCCAAGCTGATCTCCGGCGAATTGCGGGTGAAGGGCGCCGAGCGCATCCTCGGAGCGGCAGAATGACCCTGGATTGGTGCCCCGGCATTCGCGATGCCTGCGGGCATTGGCGTGACGCGCCAATGTTGCAGCAGACCTTCGAGGCGATGGAGCGCAATTTGGAGCAGAACAACGATGCGTGCATCGACTGCGCCAAGACCGTCGTCGAGGTGGTGTGCCGCGTGGTGGTGGAAAGTTTCCACACCCAGCAAGCCCAGATCAAGCCGACGCAGGAGACGCCCTCATTGTCGGACTGGCTGACGGCAGCAATTCGTGCGCTCAAACTGGGTGATGTCCGTGATGTCCAGTTCAAGAAGTTGGTGTCCAGCCACCACAAGTTGGCCGACGCACTGAACGACCTACGCAATAAGGCGGGCCCCGCCAGCCATGGCAAAGACCCGTATCTGGAGCGTTTGGCAGAGCACCACCGCCGCAGCGCGGTTCTGGCGGCCGATGCCATCGTGGCATTTCTGCACCAGGCCTATCTGGATGCGCAGCTCGACCCCATCAGCTCCCGCGAACCGTGGGAGTGGTTTGCCCAGGACAACGCGCTGATCGACGCGCACGTAGGACTGGCAGTGGACGCTGAGGATGGTTACTCGCCGACCTTGCGTTTCCTACTGCCGAGCGGTGATGAGCTACCCATCAATATCGAAGTGAGCCGTCTGCTCTACCAACTGGATCGGAACGCCTATGTGGAAGCGTTGAACGCTGCGCGCGAGGCACCCGCTCCGGCCGTGGAGCCCGTCGAAAAACAAGGAGAACCGTAATGGCGTTTCTGACGGAGGTCGCCAATGAGTATCACTCCTGAGCAAATCGACATCTGGCGCAGCATGGTTCGGGAAACTCAGAATCTTGAATTCAAAGAAGCCAACAACCAGTACGATACAAAAAAACTGAGTCGTTATTGTGTGGCGATTGCCAACGAAGGCGGCGGACATCTGGTGCTTGGAATTGCAGATAAACCGCCTCGCCCGATTGTGGGCAGTCAGGCGTTCTCCGACACGCAGGATATTGCCGAGAAGCTGTTCCACTGGGTGGGGTTCCGCGTGGACGTAGAGGCTGTTGCTCACCCTTATGGGCGGGTGGTGGTATTCACTATTCCAGGGCGGCCCAAGGGCACCGCGTATCACTACGAGGGCGCTTACCTGATGCGCTCGGGTGAAGAACTCGTACCGATGAGCGAGGACCAATTGCGCAAGATTTTCGCGGAAGGGCAGCCTAGATGGCTCGAAAACCCTGTGCTAATAGATGTATCCGCACAAGATGTGGTGCAGTTGCTGGATACGCAGACCTTCTTCGACTTGATGCGCTTACCTTACCCAACCGATCAGGCTGGTGTGCTGGCCCGGTTGCTGGATGAGCACCTGATCGAGCGCAGTGCGACAGGCTTCAATATCCTACATATTGGAGCGATACTGTTGGCTAAGAACATGCGGCAGTTTCCAGGCATCGGCCGCAAGGCCGCACGCGTGATCGTGTATGTGGGCGATTCCAAGATGCAAACCGTCTCGGATGTGACTGGCGAAAAAGGCTATGCTGTGGGCTTTGCTGGGTTGGTACAGTATGTGATGGGCAAGCTGCCACAGAACCAAGTTATCGAAGGTGCTATTCGCAAGGAGGTCAAACTACTGCCTGAGGTTGTGGTGCGTGAGTTGCTCGCCAATGCGCTGATCCACCAGGATTTTGATATGAGCGGCGCTTCTCCCGTGGTGGAGGTTTTCAACAACCGAGTGGAAATCTCCAACCCGGGAGAACCCATTGTGCCGGTGGAGCGATTCATCGACGGCTATCAATCACGCAATGAGTGGCTGGCTGACTTGATGCGTCGCTTCGGAATTTGCGAGGAGAAGAGCAGTGGCATTGACAGGGTGATTGAGGCCTCTGAGTTCATGCAGTTGCCTGCGCCGGAGTTCTTGACCAGCCACCGGCGCACGATTGTGGTGATCCATGGGCCACGCTTGTTTCGCGATATGAATGGCAGTGATCGGGTTCGGGCTTGCTACCAGCACTGCGTGTTGCAGTACGTGCTGCGCAAGCAGATGACCAACCAGTCGCTGCGCGAGCGGTTTGGTTTGCCTGAGGGTAGCGCCAACACGGTTTCGCAGATTATCACCGCAACCATTGATCAGAGATTGGTGAAGATTGACCCTAATGCGCCGGATTCGCGGCGCTATGCACGGTACATTCCGGCATGGGCATAGGTCCTCTCTATTTCATTGCAAACGATGCCCTCAAGTTTGTGTCGCTCCATCTGACTGATTTTAAAGATATTGTTTATTTCATCGCAAACCAGGATTCCTGTTATGGCCTTTCTTTCTGAGTCCGAAATTGAGCAAGCTCTGCTGGATCAGCTGCGTGCACTCGATTACAGCATCGAGCGCGAGGAGGACATCGGTCCTGACGGACACCGACCGGAGCGCGAGAGTCACGATGAGGTCTTGCTCAAAAATCGGTTCGAGGATGCCGTTGCCCGCCTGAACCCTGGCCTGCCATTGGAGGCCCGTCAGGATGCTGTGCGGTGCGTGATGCAGTCCGAGCTGCCATCGCTGCTCGAAGAAAACCGCCGTCTCCACAAGTTGATGGTGGAAGGGGTGGACGTCGAGTACTACGCCGACGACGGCACGCTGAAGGCGGGCAAGGTCGCACTCATCGACTTAGAGCACCCGGAGCAGAACGACTGGTTGGCAGTAAGCCAGTTCGTGGTGATCAACGGCCAGAACAACCGGCGGCCCGATGTGGTGGTGTTCGTGAACGGCTTGCCGCTGGGCGTGATCGAGTTGAAAACGCCTGGCAGCGCGGGGGCGCATCTGCTGGGCGCGTTCAACCAACTGCAGACCTACAAGCAGCAGATTCCGGCATTGTTCAACACCAACGCGCTGCTGGTGACCTCCGACGGTATCGCCGCCCGGGTGGGGTCGCTATCGGCAGACCTCGAGCGCTTCATGCCGTGGCGCACCATCGACGGAACAACTATTGCGTCAAAGGGCGCGCCGGAACTCTTGACCCTGATTGAAGGCGTGTTCGCGCATCGCCGCCTGCTCGATCTGCTGCGCGATTTTACCGTGTTTGGCGAAACTGGATCGGGGCTCGTCAAGATCATCGCGGGCTACCACCAGTTCCACGCGGTACGACATGCGGTGGCATCCACGATTCGTGCTTCGGGCTCCGTGCAAGGTGTGGCCGAAGACCCTGCCGACTACAGCTTGCCAAGTGTGAAGACGCAAAGCCAGGGCGACAAACGCGCAGGCGTGATTTGGCACACCCAGGGCTCCGGCAAAAGCCTGCTGATGGCGTTCTACGCAGGTCTTTTGGTCAAACACCCGGCAATGGCCAACCCGACGCTGGTGGTGCTGACCGACCGCAACGACCTCGACGACCAGCTCTTCTCGACGTTCTCGATGTGCCGTGACCTGATCCGGCAGACGCCGGTGCAGGCCGAGAGCCGCGAGCATTTACAGTCGCTACTCAACCGCGCCTCGGGCGGCGTAATTTTCACAACCTTGCAGAAGTTCGGCGAGTGTGCTGAGCCGCTCACCACCCGCCGCAACGTGGTCGTCATCGCGGATGAGGCACACCGCAGTCAATACGGCTTCAAGGCCAAGGTGGACGCGAAGACCGGCGAAATCTCCTATGGCTTCGCCAAGTACATGCGCGATGCCCTGCCAAACGCATCCTTCATCGGCTTTACCGGCACGCCCATCGAGGCGGACGACGTCAACACGCCAGCGGTGTTCGGCAACTACATTGATGTCTACGACATCAGCCGTGCTGTCGAGGATGGCGCGACCGTGCCGATCTACTACGAGTCGCGGCTGGCGCGCATCGAACTGGACGAGGAAGAAAAGCCGAAGATCGACGCCGATGTCAACGAATTGACTGAAGGAGACGAAGAGGCCGACCAGGAGCGCTTCAAGCAGAAGTGGTCAACGGTCGAAGCCCTGGTTGGCAGCGACAAGCGCCTGGCGCTGGTGGCCAAGGACATGGTCGCCCACTTCGAGGATCGCGTGGCAGCCCTCGACGGCAAGGCGATGGTGGTGTGCATGAGCCGCAGCATCTGCGTGAAGCTCTACGACGAGATCGTCAAACTGCGCCCGGATTGGCACAGTGCGGATGACAATGCGGGCGCGGTCAAGATCGTGATGACGGGCGCAGCGAGCGACCCGCAGGAATGGCAGCAACACATCGGCAACAAGGCCCGGCGCGATCTGCTGGCCAAGCGTGCCCGTGATCCCAAAGACCCGCTCAAGCTGGTGATCGTGCGGGATATGTGGCTGACCGGCTTTGACGCGCCGTGCATGCACACGATGTACGTGGACAAGCCAATGCAGGGTCACGGACTGATGCAGGCGATTGCGCGCGTGAACCGCGTGTTCCGTGACAAGCCTGCGGGGCTGATCGTGGACTACATCGGCATTGCACAAAATCTGAAGTCTGCGTTGCAGCAGTACTCCAAGAACGATCAGGAAAACACCGGCGTCGACGAAGCGCAGGCCATTGCGGTGATGATGGAGAAGTACGAGGTGGTGCGCGACATGTACCACGGCTACGACTACGCCTCCGCGATGGGCGGCACGCCGCAAGAACGGCTGGCGATGATGGCGGGGGCCATCGAGTGGATTCTCGACCTGCAACAGAATCTGGCGGCGAAAGAGAAAACCAAGGACGGCAAGAAAAACGCCCATCGCCGGTATCAGGACGCAGTGCTGGCGTTGTCCAAGGCGTTCGCGCTGGCTTCCGCGTCCGACGAGGCCCGCGAAATTCGGGAGGAAGTCGGCTTCTTCCAGGCGATCCGTGCAGCGCTGGTCAAGAGCAGCACTGGCTCCGGAGTGACCCAGCAAGAGCGCGAGTTGGCGATCCAGCAGATCGTCAGCCGTGCGGTGGTCTCCACCGAGATCGTAGACATCCTGGCAGCAAGCGGGCTCAAGAGCCCGGACATATCCATCCTCTCGGACGAATTCCTCGCCGAAGTTCAGCAGATGGACAAGAAGAACCTTGCGCTGGAAGCCTTGCGCAAGCTGATCAACGACGGCATACGTTCGCGCAGCAAGGCCAACGTGGTGCAAACCAAGGCGTTCTCAGAGCGATTGGAAGATGCGGTGGCGCGGTACCACGCCAACGCCATCACCACCGCCGAGGTTCTGCAGGAGCTGATCCAACTGGCCAAGGACATCCGCGCGGCCCGCCAGCGGGGCGAAGAGCAAGGCCTGTCCGACGAGGAGATCGCCTTCTACGACGCCCTGGCCGAGAACGAAAGCGCCATTCAGATGATGGGTGACGACAAGCTGAAACTCATCGCTCACGAGCTGCTGGTGAGTCTGCGCGAAAACGTCTCCGTCGATTGGGCGCACCGCGATTCGGCACGGGCGCGGATGCGCGTCTTGGTGAAGCGCATCCTGCGCAAGTACGGCTACCCGCCCGATCTCCAAGACACCGCTGTGCAAACGGTGTTGCAGCAGGCTGAGGCGTTATCGTCAGGGTGGCCGGTGTCATGCAGGGGAGCTGTCTGATATGACTGATCGAGAGATCGAGATTTTCACCAAGGATTTCCTGACGGAAATCCGGGAGGACAACGCAGCAATTTTTGCAGGCGCAGGACTGTCTGCGACGGCTGGCTTTGTGAACTGGCGAGAGCTGCTTCGTCCTATAGCGGATGAACTGCGCCTTGACATAGACAAAGAAACTGACCTGGTCGCGGTGGCTCAATACCACTGCAACGAAAACGCAGGTAATCGGCACCGATTGAATCAATCGATTATTGACCAGCTAACTACTGGTGTTGCCCCAACTACAAACCATCGAATTCTGGCTCGCCTGCCCATCAGTACCTATTGGACAACCAACTACGATCAGCTTATCGAATCGGCGCTAAGAGAAGCAGGAAAAATCCCTGACGTGAAGTACACAACCGAGCAGCTCGCCACCACGAAGGCTCGGCGCGATGCAGTCGTGTACAAAATGCACGGTGATGTTGAGCATCCGGACGGCGTGGTTTTGATCAAGGACGATTACGAAAAATATCACCTCAAGCGTGGCGCATTTATCAATGCGCTAGCGGGGGACTTGGTATCAAAGACTTTCCTGTTCATTGGCTTCAGCTTTACTGACCCTAATCTTGACTACGTGCTGAGTCGCGTTCGGGTAACATTCCGTGAGAATCAACGTCGGCATTATTGCATTTTCAAAGCTAGACCCCGGCAGGATGGCGAAAGCGATGCCGAGTTCGAGAATGCTCAGATTAAACAACGGCTAGTTATCGAGGATCTCAAGCGGTTCAACATCAAAACGCTGTTGATTGATGAGTACGCACAGATCACAGAAATCCTGGCACGAATCGAGCGCCAGTACCGACAGAAAACGATTTTCATATCTGGCAGTGCCGAAGAGTATGGTGCTTGGACGAAACAAGCAACCGAGGAGTTCCTGCGCGATTTGAGCCGTATCCTAGTGCAACAAGGTTACCGTGTTGCAACAGGTGTTGGCTTGGGTATTGGTGATGCCATCATCACGGGAGCGATTGAAGAGGTGTATCGCGCCCGGATAGGTCACATAGAAGATTCGTTGATCATGCGGCCATTTCCACGAGCCAACCCTGACGAAGCCGTTCGTCAGCGTCTTTGGGAGGAGTATCGGCAGGAGTTGATTTCTGCTGCTGGCATTTGCCTCGTCGTTCTTGGCAACAAGCGTGTTGACGGTCGCATCGTGCCTGCCGGTGGCGTTCGACGGGAGTTCGAAATCGCCTGTCAACATGGATTGAACGTCGTTCCAATTGGCGCAACCGGTTATATGGCCAATGAGATTTGGACAGAAATGACGTCGACGCTCGACACGTACTACCCAGGTGCAAAAGCAGATTTGCACGAGAAATTCAGCAGGCTTAATGAGGCGGTAGAAAATCCTGGAGAACTTATTTTGCGCACGCTGGAATTTATCAAAGTAATCACCAAGGAGTAGAGATATGGCGCGCCGTGTATTTTTTAGTTTCCATTTTGAGCGCGATGTCTGGCGTGCTGGACAGGTGCGCAACAGTTGGGTGACGAAGGCAGACAGAGAGTCGGCTGGTTTCTGGGATGCAGCCGATTGGGAGGAGGTCAAGAAAAAAGGTGACGGGGCGATTAAAAAATGGATTGACAAACAACTGGAAGGAACATCAGTTACCGCTGTTCTTATCGGGTCGGAAACGTCGCTGCGTGAGTACGTTGGATATGAAATATCGCAAAGTCACAAACGCGGCAACGGTCTGCTTGGGATTTACATTAATAAGGTCAAAGATTCATCTAGCAAGACTGACAAAAAAGGAAAAAATCCGTTCGATAACTGGCATGTCACTGAAAATGGCAAGCGACGGTACCTCTCAGAGATGTACAAGACTTACGATTGGGTCGATGACGACGGCTACAACAACCTTGCCAAGTGGGTAGAGGCGGCTGCAAAATCTGCTGGCAGGTAAGTGCGGTAGAACGGAAAGTTTGTTGTACACAAAACCTACGATAAAGCAGGGGAAAGGTAGTTATGTACAGAGGGTTTAACCTGGATATTGCCGACGAGGATTTTTCGAGTTGGTTTGACATTGGCAACCGAATGCACGAAAACAACAAGGCGCAAGTAGAGAGAAAGATTGAGTCCTTTAAGGATGGCTCCGGAGATCTTCTGGCTTCTCGAATCATCGATAGCTGGTTTCCACCAGTTAAGGCAGAAGTGTTTCTGTCGCACTCGCATCGAGATGCTGAACAAGTTATTGGATTATCAGGATATTTGTACAAGGCATTTGGTCTAACGTCCTTTATTGACTCTTGTGTTTGGGGGTGCTCGGACGACCTGCTGCAGATTGTCGACGACACGTATTGCTATAATCGTACGACTGGCAGATATAGCTACGAGAGACGAAATCGTTCTACAACCCACGTTCACCTGATGCTCTCAACGGCGTTAGCGAAAATGATCAACAGCTGTGAGTGTATTATGTTCGTGAATACTCCTCACTCCATTTCTCCAGCGGAATATATTGGCGGCGATGATACCACGCATTCACCGTGGATTTATTCCGAGATCGCTATAACTAATTTGGTACAAAAAAGATCTCCCGCCGATCATCGTGGTGTTGCGTTTAGGGCGGACGCATTGGTCGAGAAAGCCGCTGAATCCCTAAACGTCAGATACCAGTTAGATATGACTCATCTTACACCGATGGCAACCGATGACTTGGTTCGCTGGGTTAAACATAGAAAAAAAGAATGGGCAGCTTTAGATGTACTCTACCGTATTATGACGTAATCCCTTGATTAGCTAATGCTAAATCGTCACTTCATAACTGCCTTCCGCAAGTCATGGTTGGGTTTCGGTGGAGAATGAAACATTCATTTTGTTTTGGCTCGGGCCTTAAAAGCGCAAGGATAGAGCAAGAACTTGAGGCAAACGTGACAGAAATCTTTACAAACCTTTTGGATATGTAAAAATACTCGTTGTAAATTATATAGATAAAGCTGATAGTCTGCGGTTGTAAGTGTGTAGAACCGTTCTGACAAGCACCTTTTATTGATTAGTAAATAACCAAAGTGGAGCCATTGATATGGTTCCACTTTTTTGTTTGTTTACACGACTACAGCGTGAGCTGTACACCCACTTCGGTAGTCTTGGCCGGCGGCCATCACCGCCAGCCGGTCTTCGCGACGACGTATTTCCTCCGGCAGATTCACGCCATCTGGAATGGCTGCCTGGTCCGCTTGCTCTGCCAGCGCGAACAATTCCTGCACTTCGGCCTTCAACTGCCGCTCCATCTGTTCGATATGGGCGTGGGACAGAGCTTGATGCTTGGAGGCGTTGGCGTGAATCTTGGTGCCATCCAGGGTAATCGTCTAAGCAACCCACCTTCCAAAATTTTCTGACCTGGCCGATCCTGATCCGCATTCAGTGAGGAGGGATGGACATGACTCAGGACGAGAAAGCGGCTTATTGGCGGCAACAGGTAGACGG
>JAJYPA010000269.1 GCA_021795795.1 Pseudomonadota bacterium
CCATCCGTGCCAGCCTGCAAGCCGGGGAAACCCTCTCCCGCGTGCTGGTGGACAGGGAAGAGGAGCGGTATGAGCAGAGTTTGAAAGGCCAACAACAGGAGAAACCAGTCATGGAACAGAAGGACGACCCAGCTATCAGGGCTTTTGACGAGAATGGAGAAGAGGTGGGCCTGTCCACGATTGACACAAGGGAGGTGGATAGCGACGAAGACATCGACGATGGTGGGGCCGTCGATGAACACGGGGTGGTTGTCGGAGAGCCGGCGGATGATGCGCAGAAGGTTGGCACCCTGCCTGACCACGTGACGGTGACGCTTCCTCGCCCCCTGCTTGTGCGGGCCTTTGAGAGGGCAGGGCGCGAATTGCCCGGGACAATGGGAACGGCGGAGATCGTCGATGTCCTGGAGTTGGTGTTAAATTAAGGGGGTTTTTTAACGGAGGGCGTTTTCATGGATAGTCAGACCATCGACCAGCAGTACAGCCGGTTGCAGCAGGAAGCCCAGAAGGTCGCCCATGGCATCCAAGTGTTGGCCCCGATGCTAAAAAACCGCAAGAAAATTCGTCGGGACTGATTCCCGAAGTTTCCCAAGAGAAGCTGCAGCGGCCTCCCGTCTCATTTGACGCTCATGGGACTTGAAGCGCTGCCCCGTATGATGAAAAATAACCTATCTACTTTACTTTGCCAACGGATAGAAGCCTCGTGCGTGGCGCTTTGCTGCGGCAAGTGGGTGCTCGTCGTTCTTTATTCTCCTGTGTGCCTGCATATATAGCAGGCAGGGTGAGAGCGCCCTACGCCCAGCATCCTTTTCACATTAAACCGGGAATTTTTCTTGCAATCAAATATAACCATTCCTCACAGCTATGTGGTCTCGGTAACTTCTGATTTCATTGAAGATGCGCCACACTCCGCTTTTGATGTCCCTTTGCGGCGATACCAGAATCAGATCCGTAGAGTCACCAAGAAACCCAAGAAGGATTTTGATGTTCAGCACCTGGCCCATCGTTATGCGCGTCAGGCGCCGGACGCCACCTTGCTGATGACCGCTACCATTCAGGCCACGCCTCTCATACGCCCAGGACATCCAGCTTATCTGGTGTGGGCCGAATGGAGCGAAAAGCAGGAGAATTTGGTATCAGAAAACTCTGGAGTGGAGATTATCGGGATTTTCCAGAATGCAGACCATGCCAGGTCACTGGTTCGATTGCTTACTGAGGATGTAGTCCATACCGAACCCGGACTTTTTAGCGTCGGCGAGGAAGTTTGTTTTGTGGGCAGAATTCCCTGGCGAGAGCCTGGAGCTTTCCAGGAACACATACAGGTCTGCGCAATAACCATGTCGGGCTAACTGTTGGCAATGATGCCTGGATTCTTGCAATCTTCGAAGAGGTTGGTTTTTCGGCTATGTGCAAAAAGTTTTTATATGAATCATCCGTTGTTCGTCACTATTTAAACAGGAGGACATTACACACCGGGGTTTGCCGGAGCGGGAGTTGATGATTTCCAAGAGCGCTGATTCGATTGGTCTACAGGTAGTGGATGTTTATCTTTGGCTCGCAAACAAGATGATTTCTGGGGTGGAGCTTCCTGGCGAACTCGGCTATCTCTGGTCTCTTTTTGCTCGCCGTAGCTCTATCGACGGGATATCGCTGGATGGAATGGCACGACGGTTTAAGGCATTTGAGCGCCTGCTGCCGAGCTTGGAGGATATTTCGGATGAGCAGAAGCAGACTGCGAAAGAGCTAATTGAAAAGCATCGGGAGAAGGTTCGCTCGCTCTATGAATTTGGCGCCGATCTGCCTCAGAGTCGCCAGCGGGGACTGAAAGAGGTTCCTGATGCTTTGGCCAATCTGGACCATGTCGAATGGGGGCTGAGCGCTGATTTTTTTGTCGCTCCCAACAAATCGGGTATTCTATCCAGCAGATCAGAAATAAAAAAACTGTACCACCGGAGCCATAAATGAGCAGAGCCGCATGTTGAAACTCGATGACATCCAGAAAAACGCGGCGCTCTCCGGCCTGGAACCCGGCCAGGTGGTACGCATTGTGACGACGGAGCCGGTGGGAGACCATGCCCTCACGGTGTATTACAAGACGGCGGACGGTTCTCTGCGCGAACGCATGCTTTTTCGTAGCGACGAGTCCAGTCTGTCCTTAGCCGAAGCCGGACGCCCCTGGGCTTTCGATGCCTCGGGAGAAGACTTCAAACTGGGAGTCGAAGCCTACCGGATCAACCTCGCCTATCTCTTCGACCCGATGATGGCGGTGCACACCTCCAACGTGGAGCCCTTGCCGCACCAGATTACCGCCGTCTACGAGTCCATGCTGCCCCGCCAGCCCCTGCGTTATGTGCTGGCCGACGACCCCGGTGCCGGTAAAACCATCATGGCCGGGTTATTCATCCGTGAGTTACTGATGCGGGCCGATGCCCGCCGGGTGCTGATTGTCGCCCCTGGCAGTCTGGTCGAGCAGTGGCAGGACGAAATGTTCGAGAAATTCGGTCTGTCCTTTACCCTGTTCTCCCGCGAGCAGGTAGAGGCATCGCGTAGCGGCAATCCCTTTGAAGATATTGACCTGCTGGTCGCACGGGTCGATCAGCTGGCCCGCAGCGAAGAACTGCAGGACAAACTCCGCAGCTCCCATTGGGATCTGATCGTTGTGGACGAAGCCCACAAGCTCTCCGCCAGTTACTTCGGCAACAAGGTCAACAAAACCAAGCGCTTTCTGCTGGGTGAGACATTAGGGTCCATCACCCGTCATTTTCTGCTGATGACGGCGACCCCCCACAACGGTAAGGAAGAAGACTTCCAGTTGTTCATGTCCCTGCTGGACGCCGACCGTTTCTACGGCAAGTTCCGCGATGGTGCCCACAAAGTCGATGTCACCGACCTGATGCGCCGTATGGTCAAAGAAGACATGCTGCGCTTTGACGGTAGCAAGCTCTTCCCCGAACGCCGCGCCATCACTGCCAATTACCAGCTTTCCGACCCGGAAGCCGCGCTTTACACCGCAGTCACCGACTACGTCAAAGAAGAAATGAACCGTGCCGACCAACTGGATGGCCAGCGCAAAGGCACCGTCGGCTTTGCACTGACGGCCTTGCAGCGCCGTCTGGCCTCCAGCCCCGAAGCCATTTACCAATCCCTCAAACGTCGCCGTAACAAACTCCAGCGCCGGGTTGAAGATGAAAAGCTCCGCCAACGTGGCCAGTTACTGGCGGAAACATTGGATTCGGACCGCTTAAATCAGGTCAGCGACGACATCTGGGAATCCGCCGACACCCTTGCCCCCGACGCCTACGAAGAATTTGAAGAAGAAATCGTCGATCAGGCCACTGCCGCTCAGACCATTGCCGAACTCGAAGCGGAAATCATCATCCTCGAAGGGCTGGAAGAGCAGGCCCGGCAGGTCGTGCACTCTGGCCAGGACCGCAAGTGGGACGAACTCTCCAACCTGCTGCAATCGCCCGCCATGCGCGAAGACAATGGCCTACAGCGCAAACTGATCATTTTTACCGAACACCGTGACACCCTCAACTATCTCGCCGTCAAAATTCGTGGACTGATCGGCAATGAAGACGCCGTGACCATGATTCACGGCGGCATCAAGCGCGAAGAACGCCGCAAGGTCCAAGAGCTGTTCCGTAACGACCCCACCATCCGCGTGCTGCTCGCCACTGACGCGGCGGGCGAGGGCGTCAATCTGCAAAACGCGCACCTGATGGTCAACTACGACCTGCCCTGGAATCCCAACCGGCTGGAGCAGCGCTTTGGCCGTATCCACCGCATCGGCCAGAGCGAAGTCTGTCATCTTTGGAATATGGTCGCCGCCGAAACCCGCGAGGGCGACGTTTTCCAGCGCCTTTTTGACAAGCTTGAAGTCGAGCGCCAGGCCTTGGGCGGTCGGGTTTTCGACATTCTCGGTGAGGTTTTTGAGGAAAAAAGCCTTAAGGATCTGCTGATCGAAGCCATCCGTTATGGTGCCGACCCCGAAGTGCGTGCCCGCATGTGGCAAAAGATCGACGGAGCACTGGATACCCAGCACCTGGAAGCCATCCTCCAGCGCAATGCCCTCTGCGAAGAAGTCATGGATACCAGCCGCCTTTTCGCTATTAAAGCAGAGATGGAGAAGGCCGAAGCCCGCAAACTCCAACCCTATTTCATTCGCGCCTTTTTCCAGCAGTCCTTCCAGCAACTCGGCGGGACATTGCGCCCGCGTGAGGCGGGCCGTTACGAGATCACCCATGTTCCCGCCAGCATCCGTGAGCGGGACCGACAGATTTCCGGGCGGAATCGCCGCAACAGCAATCCGGTTTTGCCCCGTTATGAACGGGTCTGTTTCGAGAAACAGTATGTGCGCATTAACGACCGTCCCGGTGCCGCGATGGCCAGCCTGCTGCATCCCGGCCACCCGCTCATGCAGGCGGTGACGGACATTGTTCTGGAACAACACCGGAATCAACTCAAGCAGGGCGCCATCCTCGTGGATCCCGCCGACACCGGGCTGACGCCCAGGGTTCTGTTCATGGTCGATCATTCCGTGAAGGAAGGCGCTGACCCCACGCGTGTGGTATCCCGACGCATGCAGTTCGTGGAAATCGACCCGCAGGGCAACACTATCAACGCCGGTTGGGCTCCGCATCTCGACCTGCAGCCCCTCGATCCTGTCGATCACCCCTTGCTTGCGGATATTCTGGCAGCGCCCTGGATCACCCAGTGCCTGGAGGCTCAGGCACTCCGCTACGCCTCGGCGCATCAGGTGCCCGAGCATTTCGACGAAGTGCGGCAGCGCCGCGAAGCCATCGTGGACAAGACCCTCGCCGCCGTTCAGGAACGGCTGGTCAAAGAAATCAACTACTGGTCGGATCGTTACATCAAGCTGCAAGACGATATTTCTGCCGGTAAGGACGTGCGCCTGAATCTGGAGAACGTCCGACGCACCATTGATGATCTCTCTGCACGCCGGGAATCCCGCGAGAAAGAACTGCTGGCCATGCGTCACGTGATCTCAGCCACTCCCGTCGTGCTGGGTGGCGCACTGGTAATTCCGGCAGGGCTGCTAGCCCTGCGCAAAGGCGAAACGACCGGCTGGACCGCCGATGCCGCCGCCCGCGCCCGTGTGGAGTGGATCGCCATGCAGGCGGTGATGGACGCGGAACGCACCCTAGGCCATGAAGTCATCGATGTTTCCGCACAGAAATGCGGCTGGGACGTCACCAGCATGCCCGCTGCCATTGACGGCAGACTTCCCCCCTCCCTGCACATTGAGGTCAAAGGCCGCGCCAAGGGCAGCAGCACCATCACCGTCACCCGCAACGAAATCCTCTACGGGCTGAACCAGCAGGATAAGTTCATCCTCGCCATCGTGCTGGTGGATGGTGAGCAGCACGAGGGGCCATACTACGTGCGCAAGCCCTTTACGCAGGAACCGGATTGGGCGGTCACCAGTATCAATCTGGATTTGGCGGAGTTGCTGGCGAGGGCGGAGCAGCCATGAAGGACGCCGAAATTTTTGACAGCATGTTCCGCAATGCTCTCGATTTTCTGAACCGCGCGCTCGACGAACTGGATGCGCATCCGAAGTACGCGTTGATCGACTTTGCTGCCGCAGTCGAGTTGGTGTTCAAAGCACGCCTTGTTCTCTGCGGCGCAATGTGGGTTACCGATGAGCCAACCGACGCCACTCCCGAGCGATTCGCGCAGGGCAAGCTTCGCACGGTCGGCTTGGGGCTTGCCAAAAAGCGGATTGAGTCGCTAACCGGAGAAAACATTGATGCCACAGCCTTCAAAGAGTTTCAGAATATCGCCCGCCATAGAAACCGCGTAGTGCATTTCTTCCACCCTGGGTTGGTTTCAACGAGTCAGCGCGAAGCGGTAGCGGGGGAAATGTGCGTTGCGTGGTATTATCTGTATCGACTTCTGACCGGGCCATGGGCCGAGCACTTTTCAAGCTATTCGGAACCGATTTCGGAAATCGGAGCAAGGCTGCAATTTCTCACGCGGTTTCTCGATTCTGTGTTCGACCGTGTGGTCATGAGCAACCCTAAGGCAAACACCTACACGAAATGTCCTGTGTGCAGCTTCCAGTCTCTGGACGCTGCAACGGGTGACCGATACCAGTCGGAAATTTGCCACGTCTGCGGGTACATCGAACCGTCACACAAGGCGATTCAACACGGCGAGGAGGATTTCGTGGCCAGCTGTGCCGCCTGTGGCGGACATCAGACGGTGCTGGCAAACGGTTTTGGCTTCAAGTGCTCAGAATGTGGCGAAAGTTTCACGGGTTGCATTACTTGCGAGTACTGCAGTGAACATTGGGTGGGCCATTCTGACCCCGACTACGGACTACCTGAGTGGTTGTGACTACTGTGACGGCGCGATTTCAAGAATAAAGGACGACCAAACGTGCACATAAAAACTCCAAAAAAACTCATCGAAGTCGCACTGCCGCTGGACAAAATCAACGTCGCAGCTGCCCGCGAAAAGTCCATTCGTCACGGCCACCCCAGCACCTTGCACCTGTGGTGGGCGCGGCGGCCTTTGGCTGCGGCGCGGGCGGTGATTTTTGCACAGATGGTCAACGACCCCGGTTATCAGCAGGGCGGCGGCTTCAAATATGGAATGAACAAGGAAAAGGCGGCCATCGAGCGTGAGCGCCTGTTCAAAATCATCGAAGACCTCGTGCTCTGGGAGAACACCAACAACGCAACTGTGCTGGCCGCCGCCCGTGCAGAAATCCTCCGCAGTTGGCGCGAAACCTGCGAACTCAACAAAGTCCACCCGCAAGCTGCTGAACTGTTCAACCCCGAGCAACTGCCCGCTTTTCATGATCCCTTTGCCGGTGGCGGTGCCCTACCGCTGGAAGCGCAGCGGCTGGGGCTGGAAAGCTACGCCTCCGACCTCAACCCCGTCGCCGTCACCATCAACAAGGCCATGATCGAGATTCCGCCCAAGTTTGCTGGCCTGCCCCCCGTAAGGCCGGTAGCGGAAGGTCAAGACAAGGTCAGCGAGGAGATGTTTGCCAAAAACTGGCAGGGAGCCCAGGGCTTGGCCGAGGATGTGCGCCGTTATGGCTCGTGGATGCGGGCGGAAGCCGAAAAACGCATCGGCCAGCTTTACCCCAAAATAGAAGTCACCGCCGATATGGTGGCCGAGCGCCCCGACCTCGCGCCGCTGTTCGGCCAGCAACTCACGGTCATCGCCTGGCTGTGGGCGCGCACAGTCAAAAGCCCCAACCCCGCCTTCAGTCATGTGGATGTGCCGTTGGTCAGCACCTTTGTGCTGAGTAGCAAGGCGGGTAAAGAGGCGTATGTGCAGCCGGTAGTGGAAGGGAATGGCTATCGTTTTGCGGTGAAGATGGGGGAGCCGCCGGAGAATGCTAAAAATGGCACCACGGCAGGCAAACGCGCAGGATTTTTCTGCCTGCTATCGGGTTCACCCATGGATTACAAATACATCCGCGCCGAAGGCTGTGCGGGGCGTATGGGTACAAAACTCATGGCCATCGTTGCTGAAGGTGTGCGTGGGCGCGTTTACCTTGCACCAACAGGCGAGCAGGAAATAGTTGCCCAACAAGCCAAGCCTGCTTGGAAGCCAGAAACACCGCTGCACGGCAAATGTCGCGTTAATGTGTCGAATTACGGTTTAGATGTGTACGGGGACCTCTTCACCCCCCGCCAACTCGTGGCACTGACGACTTTTGCCGACCTCGTGCCCGAAGCCATCGCCCGCGTGCGTGCGGATGCCGAGCGGGCTTTTGGCGCGCTGGCCGCCAGCCGGATGCAAGCTGCAGGCATCCGCCCCGAAGATGCCGCCCGTCACCCCGAAATCGCCGCCCTGCTCGATCCGAAGCCACTCGACCAAGGCGGAACTGGTGCCGCAGCCTATGCGGAGGCTGTGGGGGTGTATTTAGGTGTTGCGCTCAGTCGGCTGACGGATATTTGCAATGCATTGTGTCGTTGGGAAACTAGCAAGACACAGGTGCGTAATTTGTTTGGACGGCAGGCGATCCCCATGATGTGGGACTTTGCCGAAAACAATGTTTTTGCACAGGCTGCAGGTGACTATGGAACGAGTTTGGGTAACATGGTTCGAGCATTGCTCGAATTACCCGGAACAGGCACCGCACTGGCTGTACAGGCCGATGCCCAGACTCAAACTATCAGCACCAATAAAGTCATCTCAACCGATCCACCCTATTACGACAATATCGGCTACGCTGATTTGTCGGACTTTTTCTATGTCTGGCTGCGCAAAAGCCTCAAACCCATTTTCCCCAATCTCTATGCCACGCTGGCCGTACCCAAGGCCGAAGAATTGGTGGCTACACCCTATCGCCACGGTGGCAAGACTGAGGCCGAGGCCTTCTTCCTCGACGGCATGACCCGCGCCATGCACAACCTGGCGGTGCAGGCACACCCGGCATTTCCGGTGACGATTTACTACGCCTTCAAGCAGAGCGATACCAAGGACGATGGCGGCACCCACAGCGCCGGCTGGGAGACTTTTCTGGAGGCGGTGCTGAGTGCCGGTTTTGCTCTCACCGGTACTTGGCCGATGCGCACGGAACTGGGCAACCGCATGATTGGCTCCGGCACCAACGCCCTCGCCTCAAGTATCGTCCTCGTCTGCCGCCCGCGTGCCCTGGATGCACCCAGCGTCAGCCGCCGCGCCTTCCTGCGCGAACTCAATGCCGCGTTGCCCGATGCCCTCCTCGACATGACCCGCGGCGGGGTCAATTCACCCGTCGCCCCGGTGGATTTAAGTCAGGCGATCATCGGTCCCGGCATGGCCATTTTCAGCCGGTACAGCGCCGTGCTGGAGGCCGACGGTACCCCCATGCGCGTCAAAACCGCCTTGCAGCTTATCAACCGCTTTTTTGCCGAAGACGACTTCGACCACGACACCCAGTTTTGTCTGGCCTGGTTTGAGCAGCAGGGCTGGGCCACCGGCAAATTCGGCGAGGCGGATGTACTGGCCCGCGCCAAGGGCACCAGCGTCGGCAGGCTGAGCGAGGCTGGCGTAGTGGACAGCAGCTGCGGCAACCTTCGATTGCTCAAATGGGCCGAACTGCCGCGTGACTGGCCACCCGACACCCATAGCAAAGCCCCCGTCTGGCAAGCCCTGCATCAACTCATCCGTGCCCTCAATCAGGACGGCGAAACCACCGCCGGTGCCCTGCTGGCACGCATGCCCGATCAGGCCGAAGCCATACGCGCTCTCGCATATCGTCTATATACCCTCTGCGAGCGCAAAAGCTGGGCCGAAGATGCCCGCGCCTACAACGAACTGGTGGCTGCGTGGAACGGCATTGAACAGGCGGCCGGAGAGTCGGGCATCGTCGGCGCCCAGGGGCGACTGGAGATTTAAGGTGAGCGATTCGGCAGTGAGCAATAATAATAAAGCACTGATCGGCGAAGTCCGCGACCTGATTGATCAGGCGCGGCAGCATGTGGCCCAAACGGCTAACAGCACTTTGACTCTGCTGTATTGGAAAGTCGGCGAAAGAATCCGCCGCGAAGTGTTGCGCGAGGGGCGGGCAGAGTATGGCGAGGAGATTGTGTCGACGTTGTCGACACAATTGGTCAGGGCGTATGGTCGCGGTTTTGGCTTGCGTAGCCTGCGCCGCATGCTCCAGTTCGCTGAGCTTTTCCCCGATGAGCAGGTAGTCACCTCCCTCTCCTCGGCCTTGAGCTGGTGTCACTTCATCGAAATATTGCCGCTCAAACAGCCACTGGAACGCGACTATTACGCCGAGCTTTGCCGCATAGAGCGCTGGAGTGTACGCACCCTGCGTGAGCGCATCGGCAGTCAGCTCTATTTGCGCACGGCCATTTCCAAACAACCGGAAGCGGTGATTCAGGCAGAAATTAGCCACTTGCGCGCAGGTGGGCAAATGACCCCGGATATGGTTTTCCGCGATCCTTACATGCTCGATTTTCTCGGCTTACCGGATGGTTACAGTGAGCGCGACCTGGAATCCGCCATTCTGCGCGAAATGGAACGGTTTCTGTTGGAACTGGGTGCGGGTTTCACCTTTGTGGCCCGGCAAAAACGCATCAGCGTCGGACCGGATGATTTCTATCTGGACTTGCTCTTCTATCACCGTCAATTACACCGGCTGGTGGCGGTTGAGCTGAAACTGGAGAAATTTGCCCCCGCACACAAAGGGCAAATGGAGTTGTATTTACGCTGGCTCGACAAATATGACCGCGCCCCCGGAGAAGAGTCGCCGATCGGTTTGATCCTATGCGCCAGCGCCAACGCGGAACAGGTGGAATTGATGGACTTGAACGCCGCTAATATCCGCGTCGCCGAATAC
>JAJYPA010000270.1 GCA_021795795.1 Pseudomonadota bacterium
AGAGGATGATGCGTTTCCGAATAGGCCAAGGCAAGCTTGGCAGGACTTAGGAGCCACCGCACCCAATTATTGATTTATCTGGTGCGCAGTACTGGAGTCGAACCAGTGACCTTCGGCTTCGGAGGCAGATTTCATCCCTTTTCAAATCAATATGATACGCCACAATCCTTTGTAAATATTGATATTTAATGCACGCCCATACACGCTGAAACACGGACAAAAACAAAATCAGTGGAGCGAAATTGGAGCGCAGAACCGCCCCTCTGGAAACCGTTATTTTCTTTCCCTCACCCCGATGAACACCCAAGGTCAATCCGGCCCGGCTGACGTTCGCGCCATCGTAACATCAATCCCGCGCTCACAGTGACGGAGAAAGAAAACCGAACGGCCCTCCCCTCTCCCACCATCGCAATGGTACTACCAACGATGGTCGCGCCGCCATTGCTGGAAACGGCGTCACCAGTCAGATTGGCTGGCTAAAATCTCCGGCGCTGAAAACCCGCATCAGGTCCGACAAGTCCGTACAGATGGCATATCCACTCCTCAGGGAGCACTGCCATGACTACACAGAACACCGAAGCCCGGAACCCCACTGTCCAGTTGATTGACTGGGCCGACTTTGCCGACCCGCCACCGCCTGTGGACTGGCTGGTGGAGGGGATACTGCCCGCCGGGGTCGCCGGTGATGTATTCGGCCCCCCGAACGCGGGCAAAAGTTCGCTGATCTACAGCCTCGCCGTTCATATCGCGGGAGGCAGTCCGACATGGTTTGGCCGGGCAATCAAGTCTGGGCGAGTGGTCATCGTCGGCGGCGAGCACTCCGGGCGGGACGCACACTGGCGCAGCGCACATCGTTTCGTCGCTGAAGTCCTCCTGCCGCGCGGGCAGTTGTTCACCGTTGACCAGACCCCGATCCTGAAGTGGCATAAGGGCTATACCAGCGACAAGACACAGGAGGGCTGGCACTACCGCCAGCCCGCGACGGGAACGGGGGAGCGACTGAACCATCCCGGCGGCGCGGCCATCATCGAGAAGATCGCCGAGCTGCGCCCCGCACTAGTGATTTTTGATACCACGCTGGCGGTAGCGGAAGGGTGTAATCAGCTAGACAACCCGCAGCAGTACGCCCTGAGCGAATTCATGCAAAAGAGAATCGTACCCGCTCTGCACGGTAGCACGGTCATTACGATCAGCCACACAAATCAGGCCAGCAGCAGTATGGAACTCACCCGTCGGCTGCATTATGAGGCCCGTGCGGGAGGAAATGGCGCACCCGGCGCATTCCGCTGGATGGCAGGACTCACCAGAATACGGGATGCGGAGGACTGTGAGGCACTGGGAGACGTGATTGACGCACGGGACGTGAAACGTCGGTCATTCTTTGCCTTTGGGGTATCCAAGCACAACGAGGTCCGCCCAGCATGGACGAACGAAAACCCCGCCGTGTTTGAAACAATGGCGAATGGAAAGATCCTGATGGTCGCCAGCGGTGAGCAGGTCAAGGAGGCTCAAGAGGCCGCAGCCAGAAACAAGGAGGACAGCAAAGAAGACAGGCCGAAAAAAGCGAAAGGGAAAGCCGATCCGGCAAAGGGCAAGACCGAAGGCTACGACTACTATGCTCACAAGAATGGTGATGTCCGATACTCCAACAGCGTTTCCACAGCTTCCCCCGCATGGAATCACGGAGGGAATTTCTAATGGCGAGGTGCCGGCAAGAGCAAAAACAGCGAAACACCAAATCCAAACCACCAGTCTGTGTCGCGCACGAAAGCAAGCTACCAGTATTCCAGCCGACCCGCAGGCCATCGCGGGTACGGCAACAGCGCTTCGATACGGCCCATGGTTCCGTGACCGTCACCGGCAAGCTGGGGCAGGGACACAGAGATGTTCTGGATGCCGTCATTGCTTGCTGCGAACGCTCCAAGCTCGAAGATGGGCGGCTGGCCGTACTGGTGGACCCTTACCAGTTACGAAAAATGGTGAGCAACGGCCGTGATGGTGGCATGTTCCCGTATGACCACATCCGGCGCCTGCTGCGGGATCTACGTATGGCGGAAGTGGACATGGACATGCCTGCACTCCAACTGCGCGTGACCGATGGCATTCTTGCCGATTTCGAAGAGTCCGCCATCACGAAAGAATCTGAACCATGGGCGTTTCAAACAACGAGCGGCAGCCCACGGCCCATGCTCAAAGTGACCTTCGGCAAGAACTGGACACGCATGCTGGCAATGGATCTATCCGTGGTGTACCGGCTCCCTATCGTCATCGGAATGCGGCACGGGGCGTCACAGGCGACCGCCCGATATTGTCTGTCCCACAGAGAAGTCCACGATACCCTGGACGGAATATTGGTGAAAATTGGCTATGACCCGACTGGCAAGACGCCCAGAGCCGTCAACAAGGTCAAAGCCGAGATCCGCAGCGATGCCGAAGCCTTGGCGGCACTGGGGGTGACGATCACGGAAAATGGCACGGTGCATCGCGGCTGACCGTTCGGTCGGGAACCCATATTCCCGTTAGGGGTGACCGGCGGGAACCCTTATTCCCGTCTCGGGAACCTTTATTCCCGTTCGAGGAACCCATATTCCCGACTCCTATCAGGTATACATCAGGTATACCATCAGGCTGACAGGTGTCAGCCCTGATGGGCTGAACCTGCCAGCGTGGTATCGGAGTGGAGGGAAAAAGAAAAAGCCCCGAACCCATCCCTCCTCCCTTTCCCATTACCCATACCACCCGTTGCCGTGAACCGTGATAGCGCCGCCGTCACAGATGGGTGACAAGGCTCTCCCCCCCCCCCCCCAAAAAACCGTATCAGGTCGTGCGCGTCCGAACAGGTGATGTCGGAGGCGTGCCCATGAATCCGCATGGTTCTCGCGCTTCGATACCCGCAAAGGCATTTGAAACGTGCGATCCGCAGTGCGCCGGAGCATGCCGCAGCAAATAGCGATCAGGTCCGTCGCGTCCGGTATATGGATGTGATCACCCGATCACGCGACTGAAAAGGAGTCAGCAATGAGCAAGATGGAAGAGTTGGTGGCAAATGGTATGAACCCCCGGTACGTCACCCAGAAACTTATCGTGGATAACTATCACGACATTCTGGTGGCCCGTGGCTACCGGCGCACCTGGCAGGAAATCGCGGAGGCGCTGGAGGTGCCGCACGGCAGGGTCGCCCTGGCATCGGCCTGGTCGCGCACCCGCAAGGCGGTGGCTTCCGGGAAACTGGTGATTCCGAAGCGGGCCGCCACGAAACCGGCGGGAGCTTCACCGGTCGGCTGGCGCGGGCCGCAGGCACCGGATAACGCGCAGGACACAAAGAAGCAGTTGAGTCGTCTGGAAATTATCTAAAGGAGATATTCAAATGGAAAAGACGATGTTTGTTAGTCACGGTGACAAGGGCGGCGTCGGCAAGTCAATGACGTCGGTGGTCATGGTCGAGCGTTTATTGATGGAAGGTGTTGAACGTCTGGCACTGATCGAGGGGGACGGACGTAATCATGACGTGGGCGACCGGTATCAGGATGTCACGGAAATCCGTGCCGGTTTTCTGCCGCTCAATCGCCCAGGGGCAGAGGCCGCCAATGCCGTTACTCGTTTGGCGACCTGGATCGAAACCGAATCCCCGGACGCGCTGGTGGTCAATCTGCCTGGCAGCGCGGGGGAGACGCTCGATGACCTCAGCGGAATTTTGCGAGGAGTTTGCGATGGGCTGGGCATCCGGATGGTCGCCACATACTCGTTGGGAATGACGGACGCCCTGACCAACGGTATGGTTCTGTCCCTCAAGGAAGGACTACTTGCGCATGTCGATCCAGCGAATCGCGCTGCGGTCTACCCGCTGTTCTCAGGCCCCAAGGAGTTCTTTCTTTGGTCCCGGTCGAAGGATCGCGCACGCTACCCGATGCGGGAGATCGAGATGCCCAGGTTTGGGGCCATCGCTTCGCTGGGAAAGATGCTCAACACGCCGGGGCGCATTGTGGAGCTTGGAGAGCGCGGCGCTCCGGGCTGGCTGATTGTAGATCGAATCAACGTGGCCGAGTGGATTCATGTCGCCATGCGGGCGATGGACCCCATCATGAAGGAGAGCGACGATGAAGCATGATAACGGCAGTACCCCACGCGCTATAGCTATCGCGGCGGTGCCGGAACAGCAGCGGGCGGCACTTCTGGCCAAGGCCGCTGATCTGGGCATCCAGAGTCCGCAGGATGCCGTCTGGATACTCCTCGCCATGACCCTAGACGCCAGGGAACAGGTCGATACCGTGGCGGGGCAGGTCCAGGGCTTGCGGGAGGTTCTGGGCGATGGCCTGGTCGCATCGCAACAGCACAATGACCAGTTCCGCAAGGTGGCTGAATCCGCATCCAATCAGGCGGCACAGCATATCATCGCAGCAGGGGACAAGGCGGCCAGCGTCACCGGCAAGGCCATTACCGATGCGCTGGTCAAGGCGCAAGGCACCCTTGCGGACACCGTCAAAGGTGCCGGGGACCAGACGGTCAGAAACCTCGCCAAGACCGCCGACAGCATGAAGGCGGACTTTGAACGGGCGATCCAGCAGGAGCGGTCCGCCATCGTCCAGCGCTTTTCCGATGCCGGAACGGCGGCGGTGAAGGATGCGGTCGCCAGCGACCGGCTCCACAATTTCTGGTCCGTCGCGCTGATCCTCCTCTTTTGTGTGTTTTCCGGTGCGGGCGTCCTGTATATCTGGCTGGAAAACGCGGCTCTCGTTGCCCCTGAGCCGTTGCTGCTTACTCGTCATGGCCATTTCGTTTGTAACACTTACGACCTGAAGCGGGGCGGAGAGACGTACATGTGCGAAATGCAGTCACCGCCGCCCTCTGATTCCGTGGAGCTGGCCGGACCCTGAACGCAAGGAATCGCGCTGACCAATTGCCGCCGCCGAAGTCTGTTGGCGGCTTTTTTCTTCCGTGCCGCCAGTTCCTTTTCTCTTTCCATCCACCACATACCACCGGGAATGGACCGGCATGGTGCGGTTCCCCATGCGAATATGCGATGGACTGCGAAGGTATGGCAGAGTCCACCGGCCTTATGGCGGATTTATTCATTTTTTCGCATTTTCTCCGTCGGGTTATCGTCATCGTTTCAGCGGGTTCTTGCGAGTTTATGCGGAGCGTGCGCGATGTTGCCGCGAATATTCGCGGGATGGGCGGCTTTGTGCAGTGCTTGGCAATCGCGGTCTGCTCCCTGAATGCAATGAAGGGCAGGGTAGGGGCAGGTAGGACCCGGCCCGCTGACGCGGACCAGTTCCTACAGCCCTCCCTGCTCAGGGCAAGCCCCGAGACCCCATCCTGCTTCGCGCTTCGCTTGTCGCAGGCTTGCCGTTGACGATATTGTTGGCGCTCGGTGATGTCTCATCCGGCATGTCTAAAGTTCAGCTATCCGGGATAAAATGTCCAAAACAAGGGGACACCATTTGACTGAACGTTTACTCACAGTCGACGCAGGATAACCCGGAAGTCTGCAGGTAGAAAATTACCGATACTTTATATAGTATGATACTGAGGAGCGGCGGATCTGACTGGCGCCTGGTACCAGCACAACAAAAAAAACCATGGTCAATTTAATGAGGAGCATTGTCCTGCTCAATTTCAGCCATGATGCATCCGGTCATAACGCTCACGAAGCTCCTTTGTCACGTTCAAAAGTTCATCGAAGTCATCGAAAATAACATCGCGTAATACCATCAACTCCTTTTCAATATCACCAATTAAGAAGCTATCTTCTAGCCTAAGATCGGCAATCAATGATCTTTGTCGCGACATCATATGATACGAAAAATCGCCGTGTGTGTAGCACGATAATTGGCCATATAATTCCTGTATGGCAGGGATCTTATCATCTAGGGAGTCGATTAACGTCATTACATTGAACCCATTGTCCTTAAAATACCCGTATGGTGCTGCTAGGTCGGTGGACTGGTGTCTCCCCATCAATCGTTTCGTACCATTATTAAAATCCGCAATAGTGCATACGCCGCTCTTATAGAGACGCCAGAGGCGCAATCCCTTATGTATCCGTCCAGCAACTTCTACATAGGCTCTCGCGACTAGGGCGTAGGCATACTCATTCCTGAAATTCTTTTCTACAAAGAGAGCGCCTTCTATCCGCACGAGGGGTACAAGTCCAGCAAAGTACGCGCTTAACGTTAGAAAAACAATGCTTTGTGAAATCAAGTCAGAATCGGTATTCCACTCATTCGCATACTTTCTAACCTTGTTTAGTTCAAAACCAATAACCGATAGCCGTCGCTGTATCTCAGATTCTTGTAAGCCCCTGTAGAAATGCTCCATTACCTCATCAATGTCAGGCACTTCACTCGATCCTGTGCGATCATCTGACATTACGTTGTACCGGCTTCTGAGAGTTCACGCGCGCCATCCGGGCTACCTGTAGAATCGCCTCCCACTCCTTACTACCAAGGAGTTTCTTCTCATATACCAGAACCACCCCCGCTCCAGTGAGCGTCTTCCATATGAAATCATACGGGTGTCCCAAGTCACGCTTGTCAACTTTTACCGCAACATTGAACCCACCCATATTTACATTAAAGAAGCGTAGTGGCCCTATTCTCGTAGGCAAAGGATTAAACAGCATCTTTTTGGCCTGATCCGTCTCAGCATACCGATTCATAAAAAAAGGAAATAAATCATCAGAAAGCGTGATTTTATCACGAATTATTTGCTTTGCAACCAGTTCAAATGGTCCGAGATATACCTTATCAAAGAATGGGCGCGATGAAATACTAGCCCGCCATAACACGGATATTATGAACAACCTCAGCAATCGAAGATCGACTTTACCTATCAGATCAATATCATCTGGGACCGTCTCGCCGTTGAATGTGCTAAGCCTTTCCCCAGCCTGTCGCCGAAAAAAACGTATGCCATAATCATCATATTTCCCAATAAGCTTTTCGCACTCTCGACAGAGCAGGCGTTCATACTCACCTGCCATCTTGCCGACTTCTATTCGTTCAGGCGTGATCATATTGAGGCCGCAGGCTCGTTCCTCAGCCATGGCATCACGGAAGAACGCCTTTGGGATGATATGGGACTCGCACAGTGGACGCTCAAGATCACAAAGATTACAAGTCCCTACTTGCTTTGTCATTAGTCAACGTTCACTGTATCGCCACCCTTCTACTCCCTTTACAATCCTGACATCCCCGCATGCGAAAGACACGCTACATCGAACGATCAGATTAATGTGCATTACTGTTTTATGACTTGTCTTCCCATTGGAGAGAGCCGTCAGTGTTCACTGTGGCGCGATTGATTGGATGGATTTCGTTTAAAGATAAGCAATGATACGCCTGTACCTCTACAATGTGGTAGTGGGCGTCAAAAACTTCTGGTCTCATCGCAATATTATAAGAATTTTCATCAAAAGGAAGCCCAGCTTGCACGCTGGGATAAATCAGTCCTGGTGCCAGGTGAATGCCTTCGCGCGGCCGCAACACGGGTTTGCCAAGGAAATTATCGGCAATCGCGATGGTGGAGTTGTATTGATGCTCGCTGCCTTCATAAACAGGATTAGTTATCTCACCGTTTAAATAGCTGTGAACAAGCTTGTCGCGGCTGTGCCGTATCGGGGTCGCGTAAGGACTAGAGGGCGGCATGCCGATCGGAAAAAACTGGACCAGATCGGCGTGGCCGGGAAGTTCCTCGATAACCGCTATCGCAACATTTTGGCCAACTTTTGCTGAGACTTCCACCAAAGCTGCGGCTGGCGAAAATGCCGCATAGAGTATTGGGCTGCCTTCCCTGTTTAGACGGCCTTTCGGGGTTATTTCCTTGGGCGGGTACTTAAGTTCATTGACATGCGTGAACAAGGACGTGGCCACCTGCCGGGCGCGGTAAAAAGTAACATCCGTCAAGAACGCACCCTTATGCTGTATGCCATCCAGCAGGTTACCCAGTGGTTCTAAAAAATTGTCCGGATTGCTCTTACGCTCAACCAGGTGATGTAGCCTCTTGATGAGATTGCCAGTCTGGCTGGCTTTCATTACACGTTTGGCGGAGCTCATGCGTCTTTGATTCGACAGAGATCCAATATCAATTCGCGCTCCTGATGACAGCCCTGTGTGCATTCTCATAGCTCCTCTATCTGCTACACCGCTTGCAATTCTGATTACAGCGCCCAGCGGGTTTTGTCTCGCTCATCGGGACGCACCTTGTCCATGTCTTGGTTTCCAGATCCTATGAAATTCCGTCCTTGGGATAACCGGGGGCCATTCAATCACCTCGCCTTTTCATGATATAACACCACAAAAGCAAAGGGGACACCATGCCGCGCGGACCAGCCAAGAAGAAGACCGAGGACACCACCAGTCAAAGCTTGGAATCGAAGCTCTGGGCCACCGCCGACAAGCTGCGTGGGCATCTGGACGCCGCCGACTATAAGCATGTGGTGCTGGGTCTCATTTTCCTGAAGTACATCTCGGACCGCTTTGCCCAACGGCACGCCGAAATTCTGGCTGAGGGCGACGGCGCCGACCCCGAAGACCGCGATGAGTACACGGCGGAAGGTGTCTTTTGGGTGCCCGCTTCGGCACGCTGGCATGTGGTCCAAGCCGCTGCTAAACAGACGGACATCGGCAAGCGCATCGATGAGGCCATGACCGAGATCGAGCGGGAAAATCTGCATCTGAAAAACATCCTGCCCAAAGGCTATGCCCGCCCTACCCTCGACCAACGCCGTCTGGGCGAACTGGTAGACCTCATCGGCACCATTGGTCTCGGCACCGCCGAACATCAGGCCAGAGATACCCTGGGCCGCGTCTATGAGTACTTCCTGGGCATGTTCGCCAGCGCGGAAGGCAAGCGCGGCGGTGAGTTCTATACCCCGGCTTCCGTAGTGCGCGTACTGGTCACCATGCTGGCCCCTTACAAGGGACGCATCTATGACCCCTGCTGCGGGTCCGGCGGCATGTTCGTGCAAAGCGAAAAGTTCATCGAAGCCCATGGCGGCAAAGTGGGGGACATCAGTGTCTATGGTGAGGAATCCAACCCCAACACCTGGAAGCTGGCCCTCATGAATCTGGCCATTCGCGGCATCGAGGCGGATCTGGGACCGGAAGCGGCGGATACCTTTCACAAAGACCTGCATCCCGACCTGCGGGCCGATTACATCCTCGCCAATCCCCCCTTCAACATATCCGATTGGGGCGGCGATCTGCTGCGGGATGACAAACGCTGGCAGTACGGCGCACCACCCACCGGCAACGCCAACTTCGCCTGGGTGCAGCACATGGTCCATCACCTGGCCCCCTATGGCATCGCGGGTTTCGTGCTGGCGAACGGGTCCATGTCCTCCAATACCAGCGGCGAGGGTGAAATTCGCAAGAACCTCATCGAAGCGGATATGGTGGACTGCATGGTGGCCTTACCCGGCCAGCTATTTTACAGCACCCAGATTCCCGTGTGCCTGTGGTTCCTGGCGAAGAACCGGGATGACGGACGCGGCATGAACGGGAAGGAACTGTTTGAACGCACCGGCGAGGTGCTGTTCATTGATGCCCGCAACATGGGCTTCATGGCGGACCGCACCCATCGGGAACTGACCGATGAAGACATCCAGAAGATCGCCGACACCTACCATAACTGGCGTGGCGACGGTGACGGGGAATACGAAGACAGTCCCGGCTTCTGCAAGGCCGCCAGCATCGATGATATCCGCAAGAACGGCCATGTACTGACGCCGGGGCGCTATGTGGGGGCTGCGGCCAAGGATGAGGATGATGAGCCATTTGAGGTGAAGATGGATCGGCTGACCAAAGAACTGTCCGCGCAGTTGGCGGAAGGACGGCGGCTGGAAGACGAGATGCTGAAGAATTTTCGGGTGTTGGGGTATGAACTGTAACAGTTAATTATAGGGGATATTGCCATGACTGGATCACTACCGGACTGTTGTGCAGAAAACAAAATCACCAACAGGGCAGAGTTGATTGATTGCCTTGAGGCCCTAGAAGGTACAAGTAATTTGACAATAGAGGCTCTTGAAGAACGACTAAATCATTTGACCGTTATGCGTAATACGGATCATTTGGGGATGTTCAGGGAAGATGAGGGGTTATTGGACATTTACACCCGTGCAATAATTACTTTAGAGACCGCTATTGATGCCCTGCGAAAAACGCATTCACATAACAGTGAGAGGCCATGATTCAGGAACTGGATACTGTCATTCCAGTGAAAGACTTTCCCGACCAGGGATTGGTGAAAGGGGATATGGAAGCCGTGGTCATGATTCATGATGGCGGGAAAGCCTT
>JAJYPA010000271.1 GCA_021795795.1 Pseudomonadota bacterium
TCACCCATGCGGATATTTTCGACGACCACGAAGAGGCTTTGGAACTGGTAGGCATACTGGAAAATCTGGTGCTGGGGACGCAAGGCGCGCTCCATTACACCATGCCCAACGACGGCTGGGTGGCTTATCAGAATGGCGGGCAGCCACGTATGCTGGACTTGTCGCACCTGGATGGAATTTTTGACCGGCTGGATGGCGTGTTTTTGATGCGGTTCGGGAAAGAGCAGGTTAAAAAATGGGTGTTTAGTTAATTGCAAAATGGGGTGGTTTATGAGTGCAAATATTGTCTTGGCGTGTCTCGTTATTGGAATGGCTTTAATGTGGGTTTTCGCGTTCTTTTCATGGGAGGAAAAACAAAGGGTGTACAGAAATCGCGCACTGGATGAAAACGACCTGAAATTATTATCCGGAGTGCGACGCGCCGCAGCGATGCGATACCTGGAGTCTTCAGATTGTGATACGCCGCTGACAGAAGAAATTTTGGATAATCTCGTCGAGTCTTATGACAATGAATTGCGTATTGAAAAACAGCGCCATGCGCTTTCTGAGTGATCTTGTTTCTGATGAGTAGCATGGTACTGCACATGGTTTTGTGTGCCTGGTGGAAACTTGACGCCACTGTATGATTGATATATAGTTGTCATAAATAACCCGGAGGCTCTATGGATAAGTCGCTGCCACGCAAATCGTTCGCCCGTAAAATTGTTGGGATGATTGGGTACAGCGTCGAACAGGAGATCATCGAGGTTGCCAGTATTGACGGCGTTGATCGAGAGGAAGCCGTTAGGCGAATAGCAAAAGCCAAGGAACATCGCATGAAGCGATCCATCGCGCAGCGTGTACGTTGGCATAAAACCAAGGCGAAAATAGAAGATGCACGTCGCACGGTGCTATTGATTGCGTATCATCGTGGACCGTTCCTTTGTGCCGACGAAATGGAGAATATCGCCTGTATCGCCGGCTGGAAAGCGCCCACAGGTAGTCCTTTTTACTGGGATACGGGCCGTGTTTTTCGGGAAATCTGCCGTCCATTGGAGAAATTGGGGCTACTCCATGAATTTTGCAACGACGACGAACGCTTTGTCGGCTACACCATTACTGAGAAAGGGCGGAAATATCTGCTGAACGATCTGTAAGCTCTGGGCGACGTGTGCAAGCCATAGGGCTGGCGTTATGAAGAGATTTTATGTATTGCACGGGAGGTAATCGCGATCATGCCAACACTTGCGAAAGTCCCTACGACGAGCGTCTATAGCGTCGCGCCGTTTTCCCTGTGGAAAGACTCCAAAAGTCATGTCCGTGGCATCACCGGGCGCGAATGCGCTATATGTGGAAAGCAAGTACGGGAGCCCTTTAAACATACCGCCGTGGTAGTGGATGGTGGCGCTCAATGGGCGGATGCGGAAGATGCTGATGTCTCAGATCCAGGCTACATGGGGATATATCCCGTTGGGGCGGATTGCCACAAAAAATATCTGCTAAAAAAATAGGGATACGTGGATATTATCGCGCAAATAGGTTACTCCCAGGCGGAAACATGGGCCGCTCGTGTCTATGGAGACGCGAAGCTCGCCCGCTTGGAGGACATCCAGGCCCTTCCCAGGTCCGGCTGGATGCCGGTGGGCACCGTGGCGTTCTGTAGGGCGGCTATGGCGCAGCAGGGTATACAGGAGCCTGACCCCATCGGCTATCCCTTCTGTTTGCAGGAATGGATCCCTTATGGCGGGCACTATGCGCGGCTTTATGGGGATATGCCGATAGGGTGGACGCCAGAAAATCACCAAGGTCTGCATGGGAAGCCAGTACGGAGGAAACTTCCTCAACAGTTGTGGACGCCGACGACCCTGTTCTGGATAGCACCTTATCATCGTTTCGCGTCTGAGTGGCGAGTATATGTTTCACATGGTGAAATTATTGGAATAGGCCGCTACGACGAGAGATGCGTGGATGTTGCACATACGTTCCCCGATATGGACGTTGTGCGCGAAATGGTGGGCGTATACACAAAACACGGGGCCCCCGCTGGTTTTGGGCTAGACGTTGGCGTGTCGGAAGGTCCGGGTGGTGAAAATCCTTTTGAAGACGGCAGAACGAAACTTGTCGGGGTGATCGACGGATGGGCTTTGGACTTATATAAGGGCACCTGTTCACCAAGGGATTACTTGCGATTGTTGGAGGCCCGATGGGCGGAGATTGCGGTTTAACGACCAAGGAAACGAGAGTGGCCACATTTAAGCCCTCTGACGGCATGGTACTCGACGCCTTGCTGTTCGCTACGGAACAGCACGATGGGCAGGTTCGACGCGGCACTAATCTGCCGTACATTACCCATCCCATAGCGGTGAGCTACATTGTTGCGCAGTTCAAGCGGTCCCGGCATCTGCCCGAACTGGTGACCGCCGCGATCCTTCATGACGTACTGGAAGACACGGAGACGTCGTTTGCCGACCTTACGGCACGGTTTACCCCTCTGGTCGCCAGCCTGGTGCATGAGCTGACGTCCGACGCGACGGAGATCGCCCGGGTTGGTAAATTGGAGTACCTGAAAAGCAAGATGGTCGGCATGAGCAGCTATGGGCTGGCCATCAAATTGGCCGACCGCCTGCACAACATCTCGGATCGCCCTACGCGGAAGATGGTCGCCGATACGCTGAAGATAATCGCGTACATCCAGAAGGCACGGCGATTGACGGCAGCGCAACAGCACCTTGCTGAACGGATAATCGTAGCGTGCGGCAACGTGGAGCATCTTACAACAACTCAGGAGTGACGGTTATGGGTACAGCTAAAAAAAGGCCGTTTCCCGCCAAAGGCTGGACCTGCGGCTACCGCGACGGATCCCCTGAAGGCAGAGCTTTCCAGATGCCCGATTGGACATACGGGTTTGTCGCAGATGCGGACGCCGCCGAGATTGCCGCTGATCTTCGACGGTCTACGGGCACTGAGCCGCCCACATTGGCGGTGCGAGGACGCATGATTCGCCTGGCTAAAGCACGGAAGAAAGTCCGTGATGGTGGCCATGGCCGTCCATAGCCACCGGCCTGACTCTCCATGCCTGGGCTTCTGCACAACCGCCCTGGGCGATGACGTGTGCAAGTCTTGTGGGAGGACGTTCGAGGAAGTGACTCGCTGGATCATCATGTCGCAGGAAGAAAAGGCGGTGGTGTGGGCAAGGTTAAACCGGGATGGCTGGTGGGATACGCAACAAAGTGCCTTCGGCACTAGCGGAGCGGATAGGAGAGCAAGAAATGCCTGATAGCGACAAAGAACAGGACGTGCAGCGTGTCACCGTGCTGGGCATGCTGGATGGCGACGGACAGAACAGCGTTGTGTTGCACTTGTTTCCGTCTGCGATCAGTCGCGTAATGGTCGCTGCGGAATGGGCCAAAGCGCACCCCGAAGTGGAACACATTGAGATCGTGCTGCACGGCGAAAGACCGGACGCGCTAATAATGACCATGCCGCGCACGGCGCTGTTGGTAATGGCGGTAGACATGGTGCGGCAGGAGCAAGGGGTCACATTGCAATGATGCAAGCAGAAGCCACACAGACCAAATCTGCATGGCTGGACGAAGGTCTGCCTGTAGGCGTTTTTGATGACGAACAATCGGAGCAACTATGGGATGCCTGCTGCGCGTCTCACACGGGTGATCCGTTTGCTGTGTGGGAAAAGCGCAAGTCAGAAGGAAGCGTGAGGGACAACGATGCCAAATAACCAAGAATTACTGACGCAAGCCCGAAAAGAACACCCTATCTTGTTCAACTCCGAAATGGTTAACGCCATACTGGGCGGAAGAAAGACGGTCACCAGGCGGATTGCCAAAGGGATGATTCCAAAATCCCCGGCTGGCAAGCCAGGTGATGTTCTCTGGGTCCGGGAGACTTGGATGGATCTCGCCGGCACAGGTATTGACGATGCCGACGGTAAATCGCAGCGGTATGCATACGGCGCCGACTGCTTGCCGGGTAGTGCCAGCGACGAGGCACGCAAAGATTTTGGCTTAAAGTGGAAACCGTCTATTCACATGCCGCGCGAGGCCTGCAGATTGCGACTGGAAGTTGTCAATGTGCGGTTGGAGCGGTTACAGGCTATTTCGGCAGATGAAGCCAGGGCTGAAGGTTGCCCCGCCGCTGCCTTGAAAGACCCGGTGGGTTGGTACCGGTCGCTATGGCAATCCATTCATGGACAGGCATCATGGGACGCCGACCCGTCTGTGTGGGTGATCTATTTCGAGGTATTGCCATGATCTGCCAAAAATGCCAATCCCTCTGCGCCTCCCGCACGCAAATCGTCGAGCCCGATCTTCCGGAGTTCGGCCGCCCTTGCCGCGTCCTGGTGATCGGCGAAGCCCCAGGCGCCGATGAGGACGCCCAAGGCAAGGGATTTGTGGGCCGTGCTGGACGCACTCTCCAGGCGTTGCTCGAAGAACAGGGGCTGCGTCGTGGGTATGATTACGGTTGCGCGAATATCGTCCGTTGCCGGCCGCCGGAGAATCGCCGGCCGACAACGATCGAGATAGGACATTGCCTGCCGTATCTTGCAGAGACTATCGTCAAAGCCCAGCCTAAAGCCGTCCTGACCGTGGGGGAGACGGCAACGCGGGCCATCACCGGCATTCGTGGGCTGGCGGACAATATCCGGTTTCTGGCAGAACATCATCACGATCCAAAACAGGCGGAAATGCTGTGCCCTTTGACGATTAGGCAGGCATGGCCGGATGGAACGTTGCTGGTTCCCATGCCGCACACCTCGCCGCTGGCCTGGAACCGGAACGCGCCGGATGGTCGGAAGTGGTCGGAGGTTGGGGGCGAGCAGATAAGACGAATGGTGGAGATACTTTGAGCCGGATAATCTGACAAACAAAAGGAGTAAAACGATGCCTCCAGAACACCTTCCCTGTATCGGATTGTTCGGCACCTGCGGGGTCAGCCGGTGGCGCGAGCCGTTCATCCGGCGGTACGAGGAGCTGAGTATCCCCTATTTCAACCCGCAGGTTGCGACCGGTACCTGGCATCCCGGGCTGGTGGCTGAAGAAAATCGGCACTTCCACCAGGACTCGCTGATCCTGTTCCCGGTTACCGCCGAAACCACCGGGCAAGGTTCTCTGGCTGAAATCGGGTTCTCGGTGGCCAACGCGCTTCGCCAGGCCCAAGACCGATTTTTCTTGTTCCTGATTGAGGAGGACTGTCACGATATCGGTGCCGATGACGCATCGCGGGCGGATTCGGTACGCAGCCGCGCTCTGGTCAAGAGCAAGCTCTTGGATGTGGCCGGACGGTATCCGAACATCCTCCTGGTAGACAATATTTCGGATATGCTGGATCTCTCGGTCTCCCTTTTCCACTGGTCGAGCCAAAAAGCGGCCCTGGATTCCGAACTGGGCCGTATTCTAAATTGGCGGCCGGCTTTCGTGTCGGGTTTTTAAGTAAATTAGGGGACATTTGCGTATGCTCAAGTTGAAACATTCAAGAAAACCTGCGATTCGCGGAAAGTCGATATTCGATACCGCCAGGGAATATCACCGGCGTCATCCCTGGAAGATGATCAACCAGGATGGCCTTATGGTTCGGCATCTCTACACAAACAAGACTCCCACAAGCCTATCATGGTGGGATGACGCAGGCTTCATTTTCGCCAAGCGCCGCGTCATGGTCTGGTGGCTGCACCCTCGCATGGTGTATGCAGATCGCCTGGAAGAGATGGCGGAACGGCAATGCGCCGAAGCCTACCCAAAGGAAGAAAACTGGTTGATGCGTTCGGAACCTATTCGCAAGAAAGTCCAACAGGGGCGCCGCGTGAAAACCGTTGGACATCGGGTATTGCCGATGAGCGAAGGATACCGCCGGTATTACGACCACCTGCAGGCCGCGCAAGACGCGCTGGCGCAGCAGGACCACGGCTGGGTCATTGCACCTTCCATACGGAGTCGGGCGCTGGACTGGTGTCAGGGCGTAGACCTGGTGATGCCCGTGGAGATCCGTTGCGAGGATGATTTGCGCCAGTTGCGGGATATCGTGGAGCGCCATTTGCGCGGGGGTAAGGGTGTGCTGGCAGAATATCCCGCATACACCTTTGCGGACTGGCAGGAGGATCAGACCAGAAGAACTCGTGAGAAGGAGCATCTGGTCGGATGACTATAACGGCAAAAGGCCCAGGCCGCGGCGGACGGCGGGAAGGCGCCGGTAGAAAGGCGGCGGATGGCGTCACGGTCGCCGATACCGTCCAGATCACCGCGCGGGTAACGCCTGAGCAACGCGAACGATTCCTGGACCTGGGCGGCAGTGAATGGCTGCGGGCTATTATTGATCGTGAATTTGACAAGCGTTTTTGATTATTGTATTATAATCATATCTTGTGAGGAGGCGGGTCATGATTGACTTCAAGGTGCGGTCCCGGCGGTACGGCATGTACGATGTGTTACGGGAATCTGACTCCGGCAGCGTGCAAGTGGCAACGATCCGCAAAGCGCGAAAGGAATGGGTGCTCGAATCGACCACGGGTCGCATCGACCGTTTCGATACGCTCAAGGACGCCAAGGAAGAGGCCCTGAAAATCTAAAGAGGGGGGAGGGTGATGTCGAAATTTAGGAAGATGGCTTACTCCTTTTCGAATATCTGGCTTGAACAGTGGAATATTATGATTAACGAATATGTTGGGTCGTCGCGCAGGAAGATTGTGGTAGCGGCAGTTTTTGGCTTTATCGCTGGCGCGGTTCTAGGCGCTGTTGTCGGCGTTCAGCCGTCGTTCAACGAAACCGTTTTTGCCCGAGCCGTGGACCATAAGGCCTACTACCCGCAAGAAGATGTGGCCCGACAGGCAATTGCTGGAAATCTAGCTTTAAACGAAGGGTTGGAAAAGGCTGAAGTAAAGGCCAATCGTCAAATTGCGGGCGAAAGGCAAAAACTTGCTGGCGCTCACCAGTCACCTCTGATCGTTCACACCAAAACCGGGATTACCCTCCTGGCGGGAGCAACGCTCCCGGTAGTTATGCTGACGCGACTGTTTCCAGCGAATCCGGCCCATTTCAGCAAAGGAAGCCCCGTGATGCTGAAAACAATCGGGAAGGCTTTGCCAGGATGTTACGTTCTGGGCGAAGGCAGATGGGTCGATAAGCGATTGTTTTTATCGGTCAATCGTATCTCTTGTGGAAATAGAAAGATGGTTCAATCTGTGCGGGGTGTGATCGTGTACGGGAGCGGAATGATTGGGTTTGCACCGGGAATGGAAAAGTTGAAAATGGTTTTCACGCGCACCACCCACATTCTTCAGAGCGATACGGAGGGAAAATCATGAGCAAGATCGCCACACAAGATATCGAAACCTGGCTTGGGCGCGGATCATCAGGAATCCTCGGATAGAAGTTGTATAGTCAACCACACCGCTTAAAAGGATCACTCTAATGACTTCATCCCCACAAACTCTGAATGTGTTCTTCGACGAAGCTGGCTACTACTTCGGCGGTCAAAACGACAAAATCAAGGAAGACCTGTGCAAGATTGAAGGGGTGCCCAATGCGACCTATTTGGTCAATGGCGGACAGGTGTTTGTGTTCGACAAGTTGGTGCAACTGGTCGATGCGAAGCGGGTCCGCAACCCCGACCAATCCCTTGCCGACCTGGCACGCGGCCTGGTTGCAGAAGCGACCGTTCCCGCGAAGGAGGCGGTAGAGACGTGGGGTGTCGTCCCCGAGCCCTACGAGATGACCGAAAGTCCTTCAAGCGGTTTCATGATCCGGCATCGCCCGTTCAACGCACGGCTGCCGGGTACCTTCCAAAGCAAGGAAGACGTACAAAGGGCCTTTGCCAACTTGCTACTGGGAGGCGTCCAATCCGGAAATGGTGACTTCACCTACCGGGGCCAGCCCATGGAGCTATGCGAGCCCATCGACACGGCATTGCTTCCACCAAGACCGGTCGTTCGGCGTGCAAGGGAACCGGAAAGCTCGGGCTACACCTACACCGCCTTGGGCAATGTGGCGTATGTGTCTGGTTTCGAGCCGGTTTCCGATGCACTGTTTAACGACGTCAAAGAACGGAAGACTGCGTGGGAAAAGGACAGCACCCTAGCCGCCCGGTACGCGCAAGACCATGTCGCAGACCTCTGGGCAAAGGCGAAAACGCTTCGACTGGAAACACTGAACGACCCGACCGACGAAGTGCCGGAGTACGAGCAAGAGAATTTCGCCGATTTGCGCCCCTTCTACCCTGAATTGTCCATGCTCTCGGACGGTTCGCTTTACGCCTGGTTCGATGTGTACCAGGTGGAGTGCCACTACATCAATGGCTGGGAAGCAAACCGCGACGATGGTTTCCTGTTTTACCTGCTCGGCAAAGTGGCCGGGCGCCAGTACGAACAGGACACGGCCCTGGCAGTTGGGCAATGGGTCGCCCACGTCCTGCTGAGCGGTGATTCGTTGGACGCCGCCATCGTCTTTGGAAGGGAGGCGGTCCTGTACGACAGGGCGCTCTTCAGCTTGGCGCGACGGGTTGCGGACGTCCTGCGGTTTCTAGCCAAGGACAAGAAAGAGACGGAACGACGGGGACCGCCCGTCAGGACCATGATGGATATGTTTAGGCAGGGCCGGAAATACAACTCCCCCTCTGTTTCAGCAGAACAGAGGGCTGTTGACCTTGATCGTGAATTCAACAAGGGGGCATGATTGATGTATAATATTCATAACTTCAACAGGAAATTATATGATTAACGAACATGTTGGATCGTCGCGCAAGAAAATTGTGGTAGCGGCGGTTTTTGGCTTTATCGCTGGCGCGGTTCTAGGAGTTGTTGTCGGCGTTCAGCCATCGTTCAACGAAACCGTTTTTGTCCGAGCCGTGGACCATAAGGCCTACAATCCGCAAGAAGATGTGGCCCGACAGGCAATTGCTGGAAATCTAGCTTTAAACGAAGGGTTGGAAAAGGCTGAAGTAAAGGCCAATCGTCAAATTGCGGGCGAAAGTCAAAAACTTGCTGCGGCTCACCAGCCACCTCTGATCACACACACCAAAACCGGGATTACCGTCCCGGCAGGAGCAACGCTCCCGGTGATCATGCTGACGCGACCATCGGTGAATCCGGCCAATAGCAAAGGAAGTCCCGTGATGCTGGAAACAATCGGGAAGGCTTTGCCAGGATGTTATGTTCTGGGCGAAGCCAGATGGGTCGATAAGCGATTGTTTTTATCGGTCAATCGTATGTCTTGTGGAAATAGAAAGATGGTTCAATCTGTGCGCGGTCTGTTCGTGTATGGGAGCGGAATGATTGGGTTTGCGCCAGGAATGGAAAAGTTAAAAATTGTTTTCACGCGCACCACCCATATTCTTCAGAGCGATTAGGGTAATTTCGATGAACGAAGAAACTTTGGAAGAAAAATATCAGGAATGCCTGACGCTTGCCAGGAGTAGTCTTGAGTCGGCCTATCTTATTAGCAAAAGAGCAGGGATCACAACATAGACCAGGATATTCGAAGGGCAAGGGCAGTGCAGATGTGCATGCGGAAATTGCGCGGAAATGACCAGAACCTTTAAAAGGAGCAGACATGGAACACAAAGAAATTTTAGAAACCAGCGAAAGCCACGACCAGATCAAGGCTTTCATGAAAGGCGCAGGCCAGAATACCCCGGACCACTACCAACAACTCACCCCCGAAGAACGCGTTCTACGGGCACGTCTCATTCTGGAAGAAGCCCTGGAGACCATTGTCCTTGGGCTGGGCATCCAGATCGGTGTAAAGCACAGGGATGGCCTGGCGCATATTGATCGCCCGGAAAGTGGCGGCAAGTTTCTGCAACAGTTCACGCTGAATGCCGCGTGGGACCTTGACATGGCTGAGTTCGTCGATGGAGTCATGGACCTCAATGTAGTGGGCCTGGGCGGTCTGGTTGCCGCCGGTGTGCCAGACATGGCGCTCCGCCGTGAAGTGGACGCTAACAACCTGCTGAAGATCGCCAACGGACACACCGACCCAGAGACCGGCAAGTTCATCAAGCCTAAGGATCATCCGGCACCGAATATAGCTGGGATACTGGAGGAAATTATCAGTGCGCAGATTGCCGCAGCGGTTCTGACTGAGGCACGGGCAAATGGATAAGCAGAGGAGCAACACCAACCAAAAGGTCCACCTCACCCTCACCATTCCCCAGGCCCACGCCATGGCCGAGGCTCTGGAGATATACATGCGCCTGGGGCTAGGGCAGGTTCATATGGTTGCAGAAATGGTGGCGGACGGATCCATCCCGATAAAAGCGGGTTCTTTGCAAATACCGGAAATGGATGTAATCCACAACGTCACCGCGCTGTG
>JAJYPA010000272.1 GCA_021795795.1 Pseudomonadota bacterium
TTTGAGGTGCCCATCAACCAGGCAGACACGGTTTCAAAAGAGGTAGAGCGTGTCATGAATGAGGCTGCTGAGGCGTTGCTGCTGCTCCACAAGATTCCAAGTGAGTGCGAGGCGTCGCTAGGTGATCATTGGATACATTGATCGCCTTGACAGATTTGTGATCGCGACTATTACAAGCACTGGTGGTACTGCTGGTGAGTGAGAGTGACACTGACAGAGAGACAGGTAGCATCATATAGTTGACATCCCTTTTTTGAAGGTCTATATTTTTAGAAGTGGTTGGTATGACTGCAAGATAACGTGCTGGGGTGCTGGTCTGGCTGCTTTTCTGGCTGGCCGCTTCCCTCCCGGTGCATAGGTAAACATAGGGCAAGGAGCATGAAAATGGCATTTATCAAACTTAGCAGCATTTGTGATGATCCGGAAGATGAGTTGTTTCATGACACCGCAGAGCAGGTCGCAGCGCGAACTGTCTGGGATCTCGCCACCAAAGAGCTGGATGGGCTTTCTATGGCCGTTGGACTCGTCTGGCTCCACGAATTTCAGCACCCTGAGATTTGCTCCTTCCTGAGTCTCCTCTCTCCAGAAGAGGCTGAGACCTGGGAGTACAATGTGCGCAATGATTTCCTGATGGCAGAGGCAGGCATCACTCAAGACGACTATTTTGAAGATGACCCATTCTGGGAGGACATGCAGGAGCAGACCTGGGCAGCCGAAGAATCTATCAAGGTTACCGCTGCCGCAGCCTATGCTGTAAATCATGTCGCAACCCTCGGCCCGCGCGCCTCCAACCCCAGCCCTACCCCCCGCCGTCAGACCGGCGGCTCCGATTCTGAAGACCCCGCCTCAGCCGATCACGATTCGCACGTCCAGACCTACCTGCAGTATATAAATGTAAAGTACCACCGCCTCATCTGTTGGACTTCCGCCCTGGAAGTCGTCACCGCCATCTGCCCGGCGGCGAAACCCCACATCAAGAAGCACACCTACCAGATCGGCAACCGTTGTCTGGAGTTGGCTGATTATCCAGATGATCTCACCCCTGATTACACTTTTCGCACGCTGAAATGTGCGGCATTGCATCTGTTTAATCCAGATTTCCGCAACAAATCAGAGATGGAGATGTACTGCGCATTGTTGCATTACCAGGTGCGCCACAAGAGCACCGTTGCCATGGCACGGCTGGCAACCATGTTTTGTCCATTTAATCGTGAAAGTAGGGCGATGGATAAAATTTTATCTGACATGCTCAATAATCTTGCCCACAACCTGATCAGGTCGTGGCGAAACCACGGTGACCTGGAGGAGGTGAAAGATTATCATTCTGAGGCTGTGGCGTCCGGTTTGAGACGCTTGAAGGCCTTTGATCTGTCTACTTATCGTGAATCATCGTTGCAGTCCTATCTTATCCGGTTCATGCAGCAGGGGATTAATGTGTTTAGGGATGTCATTGCCAAGACCAGCAGTCCCGGCCTTACCGCCCGCATGGCTACCGAGAATAGGGCTGCGGCCAGCGCAGTTTTGGATGCCGCAAAGTCTCATCTGGCGCTCCTGGATGAGGATGCACCTGAGTATTTTTCCGCTCTCCGGGATGTTGCACTCGCCCACCAGAGCTTGGCTGAGTGCAACCGTGGTCACAGCATTCCTGAGTCGTATTTGGCGTCTAATGCTAATGAAGAAGGGGGTGACATCATTTCTTCACACCCTGGGGATATCAACCTTGCTACTGACTCCAACGCTCTTCATAGTCAGACCGTTGCTACAGTAGAGTATCTGCTGAGTGCCATTGGGGACAGCCTGATGCGCGAGGTCTACATCAGCAAGCATGTGTATGAAATGAAAACCGGTGAAATTTCCAAACTTCATGGTATTACCCAGGATAAGGTGCGCAAATATCTCAGCAATGCGCAGGCAATCCTGTCGCATGCCGCGGCGGTTCGCAATATCCGTGGGGAGGACTACTACTAATGCGCGCTGTAGATATCAATCTCACCCCCGCCCAGGCCTGGCAAGCCTGGCAGGCCATCCTTGGTCATCTCTACTCCCGCGGATATGCACAGGAGCAGGTGGCTGAATGGACAGGCATGGAGGCCAACCACGCCCTTATCCGGCATTACCAGAACCCTGTCTATTTGCAGCCCCCGTCCAGAGCGTGGCGTCACTGTAAAATTCCCCCATGGCTTCCTGGCGCCTGTAATCAGCGGGTTACCGCCGCACTGGAATCCTTGCTTGATCTCCCTCCGCCTCTTGAGCATGTGTCTGTAACTTCAAAGATGGTGCTATATAACATCGTAAGAAGCAGAGATCACCCCGATATTGAACAGGAGAGGGAAGATGAATACTGACGCAATCAATCCAGCGGATGCGGCCGCCCGCGTAGGTGCTTTGGCTGGTAGGGCCAGCGCAGCCGATTTTGTCACCATGGCTACCCGGTTGGCGGAAGCGACCAGCGGCACCCCTGCATCTGCAGTGTACCGTGCTCTGGCCGAGCAAGTGCCATATCAGCACGGAGACCTGCTCTGGTATGAGACACCGGAAGGTTTTGAGATAGCCAAACGTATGGTTCTTGGTGACCACCATGACGATGGCCCACTCCACTAACTTCGACAATGGTGGCCTCACCACGCTCTCCATCTACAAATGGATATCCGGTGCTATAAGTCTGGTATCAGACAAAGCGGCTTAAGGAAAACAGGATGAAACTGATTATCGCGGAAAAACCGAGTCTGGCTAAAGCCATCCGGGATGTGGTGGGCAAGGAATACACGGTTACTAACGCATTTGGGCACATTCTGGAGCAGGCAGAGCCGGATGAGTACACACCGGCGGACGTGCCGGTCAATCCGAAGACCGGCAAAAAGCGCTGGCGTCTTGAAGATTTGCCTATTTTTCCAGACAAGTGGATCAAGCATCCCAAGCCGGACGCAAAAGAACAGTTGATGAAAATCAAGGGAATGCTCAAAGAGGCCGCCTTGGTGGTGAATGCCGGCGACC
Organism: Pseudomonadota bacterium; assembly: GCA_021795795.1. The sequence continues at coordinate 2,995 of JAJYPA010000272.1, forward strand.
CGGATCGGGAGGGCCAACTTCTGATCGACGAGATTCTGGAATACTGTGGTTATCGTGGCCCCGTCCAGCGTGTCTGGCTGGCCTCGCTGGATGAGACCAGCGTCAGGAAAGCCTTTGCCAATCTGCGCGATAATCGCGAATACCGTGCGCTGAGCCAGGCCGCCGAGGCCCGTTCCCAGGCGGACTGGGTGGTCGGCATGAATCTGACCAGAGCATGGACCATACGGAATAATGGCCTATTGTCCGTTGGCCGTGTGCAGACTCCAACTTTGGCTCTGGTGGTTCGCAGGGATCTGGAGATCGAGCAGTTCAAACCCCGAGACTTCTTTGAAGTCATCGCCCATTGCCGCCACCAGAACGGCGACTTCCTGGCGAAGTGGAGACCACCTGTAAATGACGGTCCAGGATTCGATGAGGAAGGTCGCCTGGTGGATCGTAAACTGGCGGATTCCATCGCCGCCAAGGCGGCAGGGCAGGGTAAAATCTCTCGTTATGAGGCCAAAGATTCCAGACAGTCCGCCCCCTTGCCGTTCAGCCTCTCCGCACTCCAGAAAGCCGCCAGCGCCAAGTTTGGCATGTCGGCCAACATGGTGCTTGAGACGGCCCAGAGTCTCTATGAAAAGAAAATCACCAGCTACCCGCGATCTGATGCCCGGTATCTCCCTGAAGAGCAGCATGGCGATGCCGGACGTATCCTTTCTCAGTTGCCCATCCCCGACCCATTGAAAGGAAAGGTATCGGCCAATCGTAAACACCCCGCCTGGAACACCGGCAAGGTGACGGCGCACCACGCCATCATCCCGACGGGTGACCGGGCTGCCGGTTTGTCCGATGCCGAACAGAAAATCTATGATTTGATCTGGAAGTCCTATGTTGCGATGTTCTTGCCAGACTATCTTTATAAGGCTATTGGTGTGACGGTGAGTCTTGGCGGCGAGCAATGGACCGCCTCCGGTCGTCTGGATCTGGACATGGGATGGAAGGCACTGTATGGCACATCCGTTGCCGACGATGATGAGGACGGCGATGGTGAGGGAAAAGCCAAGCTCCCCTCCATGACCACAGGCGACGCCATCACCGGACAAAAAGGCGAGGTTCAGGCCAAGCAGACGAAGCCGCCCGTGCGTTTTACCGACGGCACCATGATCGAGGCGATGAGCAACATCCACAAGTTCGTAACGGACCACACCGCCAAGGCCAAGCTGAAAGAGACATCGGGCATCGGTACCGAGGCCACACGGGCGAATGTCCTGGAAACTTTGGTCAAACGCGGGTTTGTGGAGCGCAAGGGCAAGCAGATCATCAGCACCGCTACGGGGCGGTCTCTGGTGAAAGCCCTGCCCGTGGACCTCACCGATCCGGTGACGACCGCCCGCTGGGAGGATCACCTTTCATCCATTGCGGACGGCAAACTGGACCCCGATAAATTCATGGGGGCCATCCAGCAGATGGTGCGGGAGCAGTTGGGGAAGGTGACAGCGGGGGTGAGCGTGGCTGGCGGTAAATCTGGTGGAGGCTCTGGCGGTGCGAAAAAGGCTGGCCCACAATGTCCAGAATGCAAAACGGCTACTATTATTCTCACAACCAAAACCGGCAGGCCTTTTGTGAAGTGTGAGAAGTGCGGGTCCGGCTGGTGGCCGGACCGGAATGATCCCAAGAAACTGGGGTCGAAGTGGGAAGCGAGGAAGTGACTGCGGGTGTGGTTTCCATGTTTGAGCAGGAGATTTGATATGAATGACTTGATGCGGCTGCTGAGTGATTTGAAATTGTCCCCCGTACCTGGCACGGAGGTTCCCCGTGGTCCAGTGCCCCCCGCCCCGCCGGATATGGGGTATGACCCGGACTCTTATGAACCGTGGGATCCGGAAACCGATGAGGAAGACGACCCCGCTTGCGTGGACGAAGATGGTGTCTGCATTGCCGACCCGCGCCGTCTGCAAGACCCGGACGCGGAGGGCCGTAAGCATGTCATCCACTAATGTTGATATTGACGATATCGAAGCCTGGGCGATGGATGAGGGGCAGGGTGCGGGGAAGTCCCGGCAGCGCCGCCTGAATCATCTGATTGCCAGTATTGAATATGACAGGAAGATGCCCCAACCGAACGCCTTGCCTGTCAATTCTGGTGAACGGCGGGTTGCCGAGGCCCGCCAGCGCCGGTTGCTGGTCAAGGCTGTGGCTCAAGGGTACCAGCCACCGGTGAAGGAAATCGCCACGGAAATAGGAAAAGAGGCGGCCAGCCATGCGCTGGGCGTCCCGCTGGACATGGACCCCGGAGAGATGATGAAGGACATTACTTCCCGCGAGCAATCGGCCAAGAAGCGCGGCATCGGGAGTTCAGGGCTGGGATTCGGGTTTTCTCCGGGCTAGCACCCGGCACGGGTTCCTGAGAACGGTGCTATAGAGAAGTTATGGACATGAAGGAGGATATGTAAATGGCACTCGATCCAAAGATTGAAGCACACCAACGGCTGGTGGAGCAGTTACGCCGATCGTTTGGGCAAACCATTATGGCGGCCTTCGAGGATGAAAAGGTCGTCGAGATCATGGCGAATCCGGACGGGAAGCTGCTGGTCGAGCGACACGGGCGGGGCATCGTACAGGAGGGCATGATCGCCCCGCAGCAGGTGCAGAACATCATCGGTCTGGTGGCGGCGTGGCGGGGGACGATCAGTAATGCGGAAAAACCGATCTGTGAAGGGTCGTTGCCGCGTGAGTTTGGTGGGGCGCGGTTTGAGGGGGTTCTGCCGCCACTATCGAAAGGTCCGTTATTTGCAATACGGTTACCAGCCCGCAGCATTTACACGCTGACCAATTATGTGGAAGCAGGAATACTGTCAAACGAGCATGAAAAAGCAATAGAAGTCGTTGTAGAAGAAAAGAAGCTGGACAAGTTTGGTACACTACGAAGGGCAATAGAATTACGCAAAAACATCCTGGTGAGCGGTGGCACCGGCAGCGGTAAAACAACACTACTTAACGCTATTTTGCAGTATATATCGGAAATATCGGACCTGGACCAGCGCGTGGTAACTATCGAGGATACCGGCGAACTGCAGTGCACCGCGCCCAATTTTGTGGACCTGTTGACCGACGATACGGCGAATGTGGACATGACTCGTTTGTTGAAAGCCACTATGCGATTACGGCCTGACCGTATTGTGGTCGGTGAGGTGCGCGACGGCTCGGCGCTGGCTCTATTGAAGGCGTGGAACACGGGGCACCCGGGGGGTGCCGCCACCGTTCATGCCAACAACCCGCAGGCGGCCTTGCTGAGACTGGATCAACTTTGTCAGGAGGCCGGTGTGCCCTCACAAAGTGAGTTGATCGCCGAGGCGGTGGATATCGTGATCCAGATACAGAAAGATAAAAGCCACCCCGCCGGACGCCGCATAACGAGCATGTGGGATGTAAAGAGAAGTGAGGAGATAGTATGAGCGCAGAAGAGAAGGATCCCTTCGCCAACATCAGCGACGAGGATAGGGCAACGATGGATCAGTGCCATCGGCTGCACGCAAATGCCAACCTGCGTATTCAGTTGGTGGCGATGTTGCTGCTCGTCACCCCCATGCTGGTGCGCCATTTTTACCCTGAGCCGTGGGCCGTCTGGGCGACGGCGGCGGCACTCTGCTGGCCTGTTGGGTTGTTTGTAGCGGGGATGTGGGTGTGAGCCAGCACGACGCCTCGCGTATAAACCGCATCAACCGGCATCTCAAAATGACGGGCACCACCCACTGGCTTCTTGAGAGCGATGACCTGATTCTGGTGCGATATTTGTCGCCCGTGGCCTGTCCTATATGTGGCATGGCGGAAACGCTGGCGGAATTTCTGACGGTTGGAGAAGCATTGCGGTTTTTGCAGGAGCGCGAAATTCTTGTCTGATTTTTCAAAACAGGTGCTATATACCCCTTTGTGCGGTGGCTGGCTATGAAAATTTCAAGCGGTCAATCATCTCCCGGTCTGTTTTCTGTGGATGACGCTATATAGGGTATGTAACCACTTTGAGGAGGGTATGCGATGACTGGTCAGACTGAAAACTTTAACAACGACGATGCAGCCTATATTTCTTTTGCGATTCGGTTTGATCCTGTTGCCGAAGATTGTTATGACGATAATGAGGAAGATCACAACCAGTTTCTTTCTTTTTTCGACCGCGCACCGGTCGGGGACGAGATTGACCAGGTGGTGCTGCAATAACGGTTGTGATTGTGGCCGCCTCGCACAGTGCGGTCACATTGTCGTAAAATGATGCTATAAGAAGTGTGTAGGTGATAAAACCAGGCTCTCACAAATGGAGGATCGGGCCATGAAGACGAAGTTGAAGCAGTTCAAGAAGGTTCTGGTGGGCGCTGGACTCTCCGTCCTGGGCACGGTTCCGGCGCTGGCAAGTAGCGGTGGCGGAAATATGCCGTGGGATACCCCTCTGACCAATATCCAGCAGGACCTGAGCGGCACCGTGGCGCACGTGTTTATCATAGTTGCCATCGTTGCCACAGGCCTCATGTGGGCTTTTGGGGAACATGGCTCCAGTATGCGCAAGGTGATGGGCATTGCGGCGGGTGGCAGTATGGCGCTTGGGGGTGTGTCCGTGGTCAGCGATCTGACCGGCAGTTCTGGTGCGGTGATCGGCATGGCGCATCCCTTTCTCCACCTGTTGGGGGTGTAAGTCATGTCCGCCGCAAATGGGGAGATCGTACTCACCCGTCGTATCCCCATCCACTCTTCTCTGCTTCGTCCGCAGCTTCTGGGCGGAGCAGAGCGGGAGTTGGCTATCGTGAATGCAACATTGGTGGCTGCGCTGATTTTTGGGGTCGGTGGCGTAATCGGCATCGGTATGGGCTTGGTGTTAGGCACCACCATACATTTCATGCTGACCATAGCCGCAAAGAAAGATGACAAGGGGATGGCGGTTTATCGTCGCCAGATTCATCAACAGAATTTCTATGCGGCGAGCGCCTGGGTGAGTGCCCGGCAGCAATTGAATCACTAGGCTGGGGAAAGAGAGGCTATATATGTGGTACGTGCCATTGTATCAAGATGCCGCCAAGCAGACGGCCATTGTACAGGTCATGCCCGCCATCGCGCGGCCACGATTGCCAACAATTGCCCCAATCTCCCGTGCGCCAACGCGGCACGTCGCTTTCGTGGCTCCTGCTGGTTATGTGGAATGGCCGATGAAGCCGACACCCACACATCACCTCTGGGCACCGCCCGCAGGCTATAGATCATGGCAACCGCAACCCGCGAGGTATCAGCGTGTGGCCTCGGCAGAATCTCCGGCACCGACGGTGATTCCCGCGCTGAATACCGTGGTGGCATTACCGGCAGCGTACCGTTATGCCGCCGCAAAAGCCGTGGCGTATGTCACTCAAAAAATCGGTTGGAAGTTCGTGGAGCAGGCAGGCGCCGTACCTATGGCACTGGCGCAGATCGGTATGCCTTGGGCGCCGAAGACCACTACGGCGTTGTCGCTGCTCAAGAGAATGTGCAACGACGTGCCCGCCATCGATATCACCATCAACCCGCAAATGCGCACCATCACCTATGATGCCAAACTCTGAGGAGAACCAAACATGCTGAATCTTACCGAATATCGTCCCAAGGCCAAATCCCTGCCAGACCTGCTGAACATCGCCTTTCTGGTGGACGAGCGTGACGTGGGCCGTCATAAAATGGGCATTGCGCTAAACAAAAGCGGTTCTCTGATGGCGGGATTCACCTTTGGCGGTCCTGATCTGGAAAGCTCCAGTCCAAATGACTTGAACTATCTGTCGGCGCACCTGAACCATGCCATTGCCCGCTTGGGCACGGGATGGGCGCTGCACATCGATATGGTGCGCAAGGAGGCTCCGGGCTACATCCCGGAAAAACTCTGCATGTTCCCCGATCCCGTGTCACACACGATCGACGCCGAACGACGCCTGCAGCACGAAGAGGAGTCCGCGCATTTCGAGAGCCGGACGACCTTTATTTTTAGCTGGGATATCCCTACCTCGGCCGAGTCCGGGCTGACTAAATTCATCCTCGAAAACGCAGATCGTGAGAGTGAGTCTTTGAAAGAGCATATCAGCCGCTTTGCGACGGATATGGAAACCATCATGAATATCGCGGGCGGCTCCGGCGTGGTTGCACCGCTGTCCAGCTCCGATCTGCTGACCCAGATTCACGGTTGTCTGACCGGCGACTATCACCAACTTGGCGTGCCGAAAATTCCGGCCTATCTGGATGCGGTCATCGGTGCGCACGATGTGGTCAGCGGATTTGAGCCACGCATCCACGATGGCGGGCAGTGGCAGGAGATGCGGGCGATCAGCATCTCCGGCTGGCCGTCTGAATCCTTTCCGGAAATCCTGGAATCGCTCAACACCCTGCCTGTCGAGCTGCGCTTTTCCGTGCGCTACATATTCATCGATCCCAATGAGAGCGTCGGTATGCTCAATAAATACCGTCGCAACTGGTTCCAGAAACGGCATGGCCTGGGTACCCAGGTGAGCATGGCGATGGGCGGCGAGGGCAGCGCGTTTGAGAATACCGACGCGCTCAGTATGACTGCGGACGCGGATTCCGCCATTGCCGAGGCGTCCAGCAATGTCATTCGCTTTGGCTTCATGAGCGCCAACATCATCCTGCTCTCCCCCGATAAACGGGAAATGGCGAATCGGGTGAAGATGGTCCGCAAGCACCTGGATAATCTGGGCTTTGTCAGCCGCGTGGAGTCCATCAATGCCTTTGAAGCGTTCATGGGCAGCATCCCCGGCCACTGCTACGAAAACGTCCGCCGCCCGTTGATGAACACCATGAATTTGATGGACATCGCGCCGACCACCAGCATCTGGACGGGGGATGAGTTCAGTCCGAACCCGTTCACGGCGGCCATTTATCGCGCACTCAAAGATGACAACGGCGACGCACTGTTCTCAAAATCCCAGAAAGCCCCGCCGCTGTTTTACGGGGCGACGACGGGCAACACGCCCTTCCGGTTCAACCACCATGTCGAGGACGTGGGGCATCTGCTGATTGCGGGTCCTACCGGCGCGGGCAAGAGCGTTTTGCTTTCCCTGATGGCCGCCCAGCAGTTGCGTTACCCGGATGCCAGGGTGTTTTCATTCGACAAGGGTTGGTCGATTTTCACCCTGTGTCAGGCGGTCGGTGGCAGTCATTATGACATCGGCAACGACGAAAACCCCATCACGTTTGCCCCGTTGTCGCGTGTGCATGAATCGGCCTCAGAGCGCCGCTGGGCGGAAGACTGGATTGCCAATCTTTGCATTCTGCAGGGCGTTTCCGTGGACTCC
>JAJYPA010000273.1 GCA_021795795.1 Pseudomonadota bacterium
TTGCTGGGATATTACGCAAAGATTCCAGCCGGGGGATGCCGTGCTCTTTGTTTTCTACGGTCACGCCAAGCCAAACATTTTCATACCCGCCTTCCCAATCCGCAGGAAGATACTTTAAAATATTTGGCTATATGCATTCTGAGGTTGGATTTATGTTTACCTCGCCAACAAGAATTTTATCCGTCTTGTGCATAATGTGGTTGACTAGCCATTTTAGTATGATATGCTCTTCCGTGCAAAACTTGGTTGGGGGACGGAATGGCAGAGCAAACTGGTTCAGGCGCATCATTAGCGGATTTCATCTGGAAGAACGCAGAAGACCTTTGGGGTGATTTTAAGCATACCGACTTTGGCAAAATCATCTTGCCATTCACATTGCTCAGACGCCTTGAGTGCGTTCTGGAGCCGACCCGCAAGGAAGTCTGCGAATCATATGCTGCATTCAAGGATTCCGGGGTCGATATAGATTTGATCCTGCGTCAGCGCACTCGCTATCCTTTCTATAACACATCTGTATACGCCCTTGGTAATCTGGGAAGCACGAAAACCCGCCAGAACCTTCAAGATTACATCGCCCACTTCTCCGACAACGCACGGGTCATCTTCGAACAGTTTGATTTCTCCAATACCGTGATCCGACTCGACAAGGCCGGTGTGCTGTTCAAGATTTGCAAAAATTTCGCTGGTATCGACCTGCATCCAGAAGCTGTGCCAGATCGGGTGATGAGTAACCTCTACGAACATCTGATCCGCCGTTTCGGTGCTGAGGTGAATGAGGGCGCAGAAGACTTTATGACGCCGCGTGATGTGGTGCATCTTGCAACCACGCTGTTGCTTGACCCGGATGACAGCCTGTTCGAGGCCAATCCGGGTTTGATCCGCACCCTTTACGATCCGACGTGCGGCACAGGGGGATTTCTCTCAGATGCCATGAACCATGTTACAGAATATGGCAATCGTTTCAAGGTGCCGCCGGTACTTATTCCCTACGGGCAGGAACTGGAACCGGAAACTCACGCGGTATGCGTAACTGGTATGTTGCTGCGAACATTGGAGACCGATCCAGGTCGCGACCTGTCCAAGAACATCAAGCTTGGCAGTACACTTTCCAATGACCAATTTGCTGGCGAGCGATTTCACTACGGTATCGCCAATCCACCCTTTGGCAAGAAGTGGGAAAAAGATCAGGATGCTGTCAATACTGAGTACAAGGAGAAAGGTTATGCCGGTCGTTTTGGGCCTGGCCTGCCGCGCATCAATGACGGATCCATGTTATTCCTCCTGCACCTGTCCAGCAAACTCGAACTGCCTGAGCATGGTGGTGGTCGTGCTGCCATCGTTCTGTCAGGTTCGCCGCTGTTCAATGGCGGTGCGGGATCGGGCGAGTCCGAGATCCGTCGCTATTTGCTGGAAAATGATCTTGTAGAAGCCATCGTCGCCCTGCCCACGGAAATCTTCTTTCGGACCGGAATCGGTACCTATCTCTGGATTCTCTCTAACAAAAAGCCGATACATCGGCGCAATCGGGTACAACTCCTCAACGCAACAGGTTTGTGGACCTCGATCAAGAACGAGGGTAACAAGCGCCGCATGATCAACGACGATCAGATAAGACAAATAGCTGATATATATGCTGCGGCGGAGAATGGCGAACTTAGCCGCATGCTTGATTACCGTATTTTCGGCTATCGGCGAATCAAGGTGCTACGACCATTACGCATGTCACTCCATATCAATGCAGAATCGCTTGCCAAACTCAAAGATGAGAAAGCCTGGGCGAAGCTCACGGCAGAACAAGAGGTGGCGTGGGGAAATGCCCTGCAACCCTGCCTTGACACGAGCAAGCCGTTTTCTTGGGCGGAAAGTTTTGTTGCCGAAGTGGCGCAATCATCACCGTCTGTCGGCAAAGTTGCCAAAACCTTCATCAAGGCGCTGATCAGCTCTTTCGGCCAGCGTGACACGCAAGGCGATCCGGTTCTGGATGCCGATGGAGAAATAGTCCCCGATTCAGATCTGACCGATTATGAAAATGTTCCGCTTACTGAGAGCGTTCAGGATTATTTCGCTCGCGAGGTGTTGCCGCATCTGCCAGACGCCTACATTGATAAAACTTTTCGCGATGAAAAGGATAAGCAAGTTGGCAAGGTCGGCTATGAGATCAATTTCAATCGTTTCTTTTACAAGTATGTCCCGCCTCGCAAGCTGGCTGACATCAATGCCGACCTGAAACAAGTGGAGGCCGAGATTGCGGAGCTACTGGGTGAGGTAACGGAATGATCGAAAGATTAGCGGTTTGGCAGGATGCTTTTTATGAAGGCAGTGGTTATGCCGTTCGGACGGTGCATCCTGCAACAGTAATTAGCCCGGTTTCTTGTGATTTCATTCCAACTTATGGCGGGAATAAAGCCATTTTTCGTGAGGACAGCTTCGATCCTGTCACACGCATCCGCCGTGGTCGGTTGTATGTTGACAAAACAAGCATTCACAGATGGGATCAAGTCAAAATTGATACCCACAACAACACGTATAATTGGGGTAATTTACGCCCTACCGCATCCTATGAATCATGGCAACCCAGCAACAATGAAAAAATTGATGGCAGCATTATCCAGATTGGGGCAGGCGGATTCGAAACCAAATGGCGTATCGTCGGGCTTGAGAAGATTTATATAGGACACATTCTTTTAACCCTTCGTGCAAACTCGCTTCTTGGCGTTATTCCTGAACTTTCTGACACAATCACCGATAAGGATGGAAGCATCGCCGACGTCAAGCCAGTACAAATAGCTTTGGGTTCTCTGGTTGATGCTTTTCATCGTCAACAGGCAATGCCAACCGTGGATGTGGCCCGCGAGACGGCAAAAGTCATATTGACTGCGTGGATCGGTCAGAGCGCGGAAGGGAAAGATCTAGCTAAGGTCATCAACGAGATACCGAACGGCAAAGACCTAGCCCGATGGTCTGCATCTATTGTGAACCGCCTGCATCCACGCGGCAAAGCCGCAGAACGCGAGTTGCAGGCATCGCAAGGCATCGCTCTACGAACTGTTACTGATGATGATGCCGAATCAAGCGTACATCTCGTCGGCATGTTGCTTCGTGAAATCGGATGGGTGCGACCATGATCTTTCCAAACCATTCCCTAATAGCGCTAATTCTGGGACAAACCACGTTGAAAGCTGAATTTTCAAGATATTGTCGCAGCTGCGTCAATTGGCTTAGCAGACAAGCGCTATTGCATTTTTTGGAGCCTGATTGTATGATGTCCAGCAACAAAACCCGCCAAGGCTATGCACGAAAGTGTATCCTCAAACCGGCGGGTTACTTCTTTGTGGGGCTTGGGTTGTGAAGCGCCCCTTCTCCAAATCAGCCAAGACATGGCCTGAACAGGTTGCTATCCTTCGAAGCAGAGGGATGACCATCGCTACCCCTGCTGAAGCCGAATTCTATCTTCAGCACCTTAACTATTATCGGCTTGGTGCCTATTGGCTGCCTTTCGAGATTGACCATGATAACCATACCTTCCGACCAGGAACGCGATTTGAAGATGTCCTGAACCTGTACATCTTCGACCGCCAGTTGCGATTGCACGCCATGGATGCCATTGAGCGTGTCGAAGTCTCAATCAGGAGTGCCTGGGCGTATCACTTGGCCGATCAGCATGGGCCGCACGCCCCTCTTGATCCGAATCTTGCGTCCAATCGGCACCGGTGGCAACAGAATATCGACAAACTCACCGATGAAGTCAACCGTTCCGAGGAAACTTTTATCCGGCACCTGCGTCAGACCTATAGCGAGGAATTACCGCCCGTCTGGGCAGTTTGCGAGGTGATGTCCCTGGGTCTGCTTTCGCGTTGGTACGACAACCTAAAACCGATGCCGGTACGCAGGGCGATTGCAAACACCTACGATCTTGACCAAGCCACACTGGCATCCTGGCTGCGCCATCTGTCACTGGTGCGCAATACCTGCGCCCACCATAGCCGATTGTGGAATCGTGAATTCACTATCACACCTACAGCGCCCAAACATAAGCCAGCCGGTCTTGCCAAACAATGGGTACCGGGTTCCCGCAAACTCTACACCAGCTTGGTCATTCTGCTCCACTGCATGGACATCATTGCGCCCCATCACCACTGGCGCTCCGGCTTGAAGAGCCTGATCGCCCAGCACGGCATTGACGTGTCAGCGATGGATTTCCCTGCTAACTGGCAGACGCTACCGATCTGGCAGGAGCAGCAGCTATGAGCCACTACAAGCCTTACCCGGCCTATCGTGAATCTGGTGTGGAATGGATTGGGCAGGTGCCGGAGCATTGGTCGTTGCTCCGGTTAGCCAATGTTGGAGCTTTAATGAAAGCTAACGGTGGTAACAAACAGGATGATGCTGATCGTGGCATTCCTTGTATTCGTTATGGCGATCTCTATACGACTTATGACTTGCTGATTCGCCAAGTTGGGAAATTCATAAATCCTGATGCTGAAACTGACTACACGGCTATCCAATACGGTGACATATTGTTTGCGGCTTCAGGGGAGACTTTCGAAGAAATTGGCAAGTCCGCCGTAAATCTAACCCAAGCTCATGCATGTTGTGGCGGGGACATAATTATTCTTCGTCCACATCGAAAATTTGATCCTGCTTTTTTGGCCTATGCGGCAGGTTCCTCCTCATCGCAGACCCAAAAATCCCTAATGGGAAAGGGTTTCACCGTAATTCATATTTACGGCGATCAGCTACGCAACATTGTAATTACCGCACCACCGGAACAAGATCAGAAATTTATCGTAGCTAAAATTGAAAGCGAAACTACCCGCATCGACTCTCTCATCTCCAAGAAAACCCGCTTCATCGAACTGTTGAAGGAAAAACGTTCCGCGCTCATCACCCATGCCGTCACCAAGGGGCTGAACCCCAAGGCGAAGATGAAGGATTCCGGCGTGGAGTGGATTGGGGAGGTGCCGGAGCATTGGCGTGTTGGTGCCATAAAGTTCATTGCAGAAACGCTTAACGGAGCAACGCCGGAAAGTGGAAAAGCTGAATACTGGGATGGGGATATTGCTTGGTACACGCCAACCGATATCGACAATGAAATTGTCACAGAACTTGCAGCGCCTCGTCGTTACATTTCCAAATCAGGCTTTGAAAGTTGCGCAGTGAAACTTGCACCACTTGGAAGCGTGATACTGAGTACACGGGCTCCGATTGGTAGCGTAGGCACCACATTGGTTCCTTCCACGATAAATCAGGGCTGTCGAACATTGGTGCCCAAGCATAATGTGCCAACAAATTATTTGGCATCACTATTAGTCGCAGCTAGAAATGAACTACGCTTGCGCGGCAACGGAACTACCTTTCAGGAATTATCGACAGACGGATTGCGCTCTTTGCGAGTTCCCATGCCTCCACTTGCGGAAAGCGTGTTGATTGCTTCCGCAGTTGAACGCGAAACATCCCGCATCGACCTTCTTATCCAAAAAACCCAACACAGCATAGCCCTGCTCAAAGAACGTCGTTCCACATTTATTACAGCAGCCGTCACCGGCCAAATCGACCTTCGGGAGTCCGCATGAGCGATACCGCACACCAAGAAAAGCACTTTGAAGCCTATGTTGTTTCCAAGTTGGAGGAACAGGGCTGGCAAGTAGGGGCAACAGAGCATTACGATACCGGGCGTGCGTTATATCCAGACGACCTGATCGCCTGGCTGGAAGCGACCCAGCCTGAGAAATGGGCAAAACTCCAGAAAGATAACAAGGAACGTGCGCGCGATGTGTTAATGGATAGACTTGCAAAGGCGCTGGAAACGCATGGCACAACACAACTGCTGCGAATGGGTTTCTCGATTGCCGGTTGCGGACATATTGACCTTTCAGAAGCGGCGCCGGAAGACCAGCGCAACGCTGACGTACTGAAGCGCTATGCGGCCAATATCCTTCGGGTCGTGCCGCAATTGCAATACCACCCGTCGCGCAAGCTGGCGATTGATCTGGTGCTATTCATCAACGGCATTCCTGTCGCCACCGTGGAGCTGAAAACAGACTTCACCCAGTCTGCCGAAGCCGCGATGGATCAGTACCGAACTGACCGCTTACCATATGATCCGAAAACCAAACGACGCGAACCGCTATTGACCTTCAAGCGCGGAGCGGTCGTGCATTTTGCATTGTCCGATTCTGACATCCAGATGGCCACCAAACTGGATGGCGAAAACACCTTCTTTCTGCCCTTTAACCAAGGCAATGCTGGGCATGCCGGCAATCCACCACGCACCGACGGCGAGTATCCAGTCGCCTACTTCTGGGAAGCCGTCTGCCAGCGCGATGCGTGGCTGCGCATCTTCCACAGCTTCGTCTATGTCGAGAAGAAGGATGTGGTAGACCTGAAGGGTAACTGGACGAAGAAGGAGACGCTAATCTTTCCACGCTTTCACCAGTGGTCGGCTGTCAACAAGATGATTGGGGATGCCAGGGACAACGGCCCAGGCATGCAGTATCTGTGCGAGCACAGTGCTGGTTCCGGCAAGACCAGTACGATTTCATGGACAGCACACGATCTGGTGAAGTTGCGCCGGGATAATGGCGAGGCTATTTTCAGCAGCGTCATCATCGTAACCGATAGAAACGTGCTGGATAGTCAGCTTCAGGATGCGGTCAAGCAGATCGACCATCAGTTTGGGGTGATTGCGGCCATTGACCGGCAGAAGTCCTCGAAGTCGAAAAGTCAGCAACTGGCCGATGCCTTGCTGGTGGGCACGCCCATCATTGTCGTCACCATCCAGACCTTCCCTTATGCGATGGAAGCCATCGTGACGGACAAGACGCTGAAGGGCAAAAATTTCGCTGTGATTATCGATGAGGCGCATAATTCGCAAACCGGATCAACCGCCGCAAAACTCCAGACGGCGCTTGCCATGAGCGGACATGGCAAGATGTCCACATTAACGGTAGAAGAACTGCTGGAACAGCTTCAAAAGTCTCGTGCGCGCCCGGACAATATCAGCTATTTTGCTTTCACCGGAACGCCAAAGCATTCGACGCTCATGCTGTTTGGACGACCCGCCGATCCGACGCAGCCCGCATCAAAAGACAACCTGCCCGTGGCGTTCCATCGCTACCCGATGCGCCAGGCCATTGAAGAAGGCTTTATTCTGGACGTGTTGAGGGGCTACGTGCCATACAAAACAGCGTTCAACCTCGCCAAGCAGATCGAGGACACCAAGCGAGTAAGCGGTAAGGCGGCCAAACGTGCCTTGGCGCAATGGATGTCACTGCATCCAACCAACGTCACCCAGAAGGTGCAGTTCATCATTGAGCATTTCAGCAGGAATGTAACCCATCGACTCGATGGCAAAGCCAAGGCAATGGTTGTCACAAGCTCAAGAGCCGCAGCAATTCGTTATAAAAAGGGTTTTGATGCCTACATTGCAAAGCATAAGGAATATACGGGCATTCGCTCCCTGATCGCCTTCTCCGGCAAGATGAGCGGCAAGCAGGTCATGCACGCGGATGATGATCGTATTGCTGGTGACGTGTTTCTGGTGGATGAAAACGAGGAATTCACTGAAGAAAACATGAATCCCGATGTGGGCGGCAACGATTTGCGCCTGGTCTTTGATCGGCCAGAATATCGCGTGATGCTGGTTGCTGACAAATTTCAGACCGGGTTCGATCAACCCAAACTGGTGGCAATGTACATCGACAAAAAAATTGCCAATGACGTTGAAATCGTTCAGACCTTCTCACGCCTTAATCGTATGGCTCCTGGCAAGGATGAAGTTTTCATCATCGACTTTGTAAACGATCCAGATAATGTTCGTCGTGCCTTTGCTATGTACGACGAAGGGGCACAAATTGATGATGTTCAGGATATGAATGTAGTCTATGAGATCAAGGAACAGCTTGATTCTCAAGGGCTATATGAGGCCGACGATCTGGAAAGCTTTAAAGAGGCGCGATTCAAGACAATCCGTGACATAACTCATGCTCAGGAACCGCAGCACAAGGCGCTGTATGCTGCAACAGAAGGCCCGACACGGCTATTTAACCAGCGACTGAAGATGCTGCGTGAGGCGATAACGACATGGGAATCGGCGTTTGATAAAGCGCGCAACCAAGGCGATGAGGCTGGGATGAAATCGGCAGATCACCATCGTAAAGAACATGCCGACCAGATCAAAACACTAATGGCATTTAAGTCAAGCCTTGGTCGTTTCTGTCGTACCTATGCCTATATAGCTCAGTTGATTGACTTTGGCGACCCAGAATTGGAGAATTTTGCTGCTTTCGCCAAGCTGCTCCAGAAGCGTCTCAGCGGTGAGACGCCGGAAAATGTTGACCTTCAAGGATTGGTTCTCTCTGGTTTTGACATCAAGAGCAAGGAAGATAAGCCATCTGAAGATGATCATGTGCCTGTCTTGAAACCTGTAGGTCCGGGTGGCGGCGATTCCGCTGGCGATGACCCCAAGTTCCTTCGCGAGATCATCGACAAACTCAATCATCTGTTTGGCGATGCCACTCCGCTACGCGACCAAGCTACATTTGTGAATCACATCGTCTCGATTGCCAGAGAAAACGATGTGGTAATGGCTCAAGTGGAAAACAACACCCGTGAGCAGGCCCTGAAAGGGAACTTGCCTGGCGCCGTGCAGCAGGGCGTCGTGCGTGCGCTGACATCCCACCAGAAACTTGCAACTTTGGTTTTGAAGTCGGACCGTCAGGCTATGGCTGCGCTGACCGATGTGATCTATGAGTTGATTCGTGACAAGCAAAATATCGATTTGGATGACTTGAGTGCTTGACCTTCTCAACCTGCCTGGCGTTAAGCCAGTTGATTTGCGTACAGGTAGCAAGCTTATCACCATTGTTGCGGAAGTGATTGAAGGTGAGCTGCCTGTATGTCCATACTGCGCCAAACCTCTGCACCGGCATGGGAGACGAAAAAATATATTTGCTGATACGCCAATGCAGATGCAACCGGTACGTCTGGAGATTTACCGTCCTCGTTACCGATGCGATGTCTGCGGCAAAACCGTTATGCCTGATCTGACTTTTTTGGATGAGAAACGGCGAGCGACCAAACGATTGGTCGATGCCATCCGCGAACGATGCCTTGGCATGACCTTCCATGCACTCGCGGAGCAGACCGGCCTTGCGGTCAATACGATCAAGAGCATTGCCCATGACCTGATTGAAGACTTGGAACGAACGGTGCATTACGAAACCCCTGTTATCATGGGAATCGACGAAGTGAGTTTGGCTGGTGAATACCGTTGCGTCATTACAAATTTGGCCACTAATAACGTATTTCAGATGCTGGAATTTCGTACCCAGGATCACCTGAAACCTTACTTTGAAAACCTGGCGGACAGGGAAAAGGTTGAATGGGTTTGCACCGACATGTGGCGACCATTCAAACGTTCATTCAGCCAATACCTCCCGAATGCCCGATTGGTCATTGACAAGTTCCATGTCGTAAAGATGGCGTCAGAAGCACTGGAGGAAGAACGAAAAAAGTACCAGGTGACCCTAACCAAGGACGAACGTGTCTATGTAAAGAAATCCATCCGCTGGCTCACCTTGAAGCGAGCGGC
Source organism: Pseudomonadota bacterium (assembly GCA_021795795.1). The sequence continues at coordinate 9,593 of JAJYPA010000273.1, forward strand.
ATCATTGACGCCGGCGGAACGCACGGCACTTGAGATTGTTCGTCAGACTATCCCTGCACTGGCAGAGGCTTACGACTTCAAGGAAGCCTTCTACCGGATTTACGATGACCCGGACAAGGCGTCGGCCATGCGGGCATTTGAGGCGTGGGAGAACTCATTACCAACCACAGGGCTTGATCTGTTTCGCAGTCTGGCCAAGACGGTCCACAATCACTATGAGGACATCTTTGCCTATTGGGATTCGCCCAGCCGGATTACGAATGCCTACACGGAATGCCTGAATGGCTTGATCAAGGTAGCCAACCGAATGGGGCGTGGGTACAGCTACGAGATCATCCGGGCAAAGACCTTGTACGCCAAACATGCGCGCAAGGTGGGCAGCGGAGTCCGGTTGGTAGTTCCGTCTTTAACAGCAATTCCAACCAGCGGTGGCTCGCAAACGATTGAGTATGGACCTCATATTCCAACCTTGGTCGAGATCGCTGAAGATGGTGGTTTAGATTGAAAAAAGGGTGATTCCAACCATAAAATGCACATAGCCAAATATTTGGTGCTCTCTTGGTCAGCAATTGCCAGTCAAGAGAAGGGGTTTCCCGGATTAAATCCCACAACCGATCACGTTGTCCAGATGGCGCGTGGTTATCCGCCCAATCGCACATAGACCCGCA
>JAJYPA010000274.1 GCA_021795795.1 Pseudomonadota bacterium
GTACGGATGGAAAATTCCACGCCGGTGTGCGTGAATTATCCGCCTGGGTCCGTCGCTGTTGTAACCAACGCAGGACAATATGACTGCACAAACACGGCATGGTCTGGTTCTGCGTTCTGCAATTATCTTGGTTCTCTCAATAATGGAAGCTCCCCCACATCTATTGCTCCGGTAGCTGGAGCGACAGGAACTGGGGCGCTAGGCAACGCCTATTACACGGTGCAAACCATCATAAATAACCCGACAGGGGCACCAATTCAGGCATATTGGTATGCCGAATCAGACAACTCCGGGTGGTATTTTCTCAATGGATCCCAGATCGCACAAAGTACCAATTGGAACACCATGTACAAATACCCTATTACACTGCAACCGGGGAACAACGTCATAGATACGACGGTTTTAAACCAAGGAAATGGAGTTGGCCCAAACTACGGACCCAACCCGACAGGCACCGTAGATGAAATTACGGGTGTCGGAGGGAATACGGTCTATTCCGCAACAGGAAATGGATCATGGCGCATGGTGGCCGGGCCGCCGGTAACCCCTACCGGGTTACCGGCATCCAGAACGAATTGCTATACGCAGTCATGTGCTGCGTCATAAGAAGGAGATCTCCGATGATAAAACGCTGGCGTAGTACGCTACTTACAGCCGTCCTTTCCGGATTTATGGCCACACAGGCCTTCGCCGCCCCAACCGGGATTCTGGCACATGTTCTGGCCTCACATCATGCCGGAAAAATCATCCGGACATTCCCAGGGCCGGACGGACTGACCGGCATCGTCATGGAATACAACGGCAGCAAGGCCATCGCCTATCTCACTCCGAACGGGAAATACCTGATCAGCGGCCTGGTGGCGAATCTGGAGACAGGAGCCAATGTAACGGCGGGATATGGCATCAAGTACATCGGCAAGATCAACCTGGTGAAAGGCCCTGCCGCGTCCAAAATCGCTTTCCAGTGCGCAAGCCTGTCCGGTGTCACCGTCGGCAATAAGGGCGCCGCGAACGTCATGATCGCGGTGTTCAATCCTTCGACGCCGATGGGTCACAAGGTGATGGCCGTTATGATGGGTGAGGCCGGGCAGATGGCTAAAAAGGGCACGCTGCACGTCATGGCACTCCGGCTCGTACCCTACGGACCTCTGGCGCCGGCGATCCTCTCCGCTGGTAATACCGGGCGCGAAAACAGGCTTGGAAACGTGGTGGCGGGTAAGCCTGCGGGCTACGTCACGGCAATGGGCACGCGCTTCGCGCAGCGGAATAATGTGGTACTCGGCAATATCCCCATGAAGCCCCCTTTTCTGGTCATTTATTTTCCGCAGGCGGGCCTTTCCGCAGCCGTCCCGGTTCGCAGCCTGATGCGGGTGGCATCCACGGTGAAGTCGGCGGAAGTGATCGCCGGGAATGTCCAATGATCGCGCCGGTCATTGATCAACAGCAGGTCGCGGCCATCGTGCAGCGATCCGATGCCATCATGAGCACAGCCGGCACCAGGTCGGCCCCGGCATGGCTTCAGCCCAAGACGACACCCGCGGAGCGCGCCGCGGCCACCAAGATCGGCAAGCAAAGCACCAATATCCTGCAGGAATACGCCACCCAGTACGCGCCACAGAGCAACGGCAAGGCGCAGGCATGGCTCCGCACGCGGGTGAACGGCGTGCCGGTGGTGCCGCCCGATCTGCACGGCAAGGCGCTCCAGGAATATGTCGATCACACCCTCATGGCGAAAGAGGAAAACTCGGCGAAAACGCTGGTGTTCATCAGCATGGATATGCCGCACAGCCTCTTGCGGCGCTGGTTCAAAGAGGTTGCCGATAACAAGCATCTCTTCGAGACCACGGTGTTTGTCCTCAGAGGATGGCCGAATCAGGCGGAAGGACTGCCGGAAATGATCGGCACCGTGAACAAGCTCATGCCCTCGTTCAAAAAGACCGCAAACGTGGAGATCAATCCCATCCTCTTCACCGATCACCACGTCAATCTGGCGCCGGTGATCATTCATCAAGAGCCCAATCAACAATGGGGCGTGATGGTCGGTGACGAGTACGGATTACGCGGGGCGATAAAGCGCATCGACAAAGGCAAAGGGAGCCCTACCCAGGTGCGCGGCGAGGCCTGGAAGGTTGCCGAACCCAACATGGTTGCCGTGTTCCAGCAGAAGATCAAACACTTCAACTGGAAAGCGGAAGAGGCCGGGGCCAAGGCCCGCGACTGGCAAAGCGTGCGCGCGCGACTGGGCGATCCTTTACCGGATTCGCTACACGGGCGGAACTACACCTTTAATCCCTCCGTCATCGCCACCAGGTCGATCCGACTGCCCAGCGGCAAATTACTGGTCCGCAAAGGACAGGAGATCGACCCGCTCACCATGTTCCCCTTCCCCTGGAGCCAATCCTACATCGTCCTGAATCCGTCCCAGCCGTGGCAGGTAAGACAGGTGCAGGCATGGGAAAGCATGTACCCCAATGTCGTGATCATGGCGAGCGAACTGCCCGCCACCTGGCAAGGGGAGAATGCCGTGGTAAACGCCCTGAACCACCCGGTCTACGGGATTTATCCGGGGTTGGCGCAACGGCTGGGCATTAACCGGGTGCCGGCATTGATTCAGCCCGATCACAACGTGTTGTCCATTACGGTTCCGAAAGAACCTCTGCCAGGAGAAAAGAGATGATTGAAAATCTGGGTAAGAAAAGAAGCATCAGTCCAAGCGAAGATCATTGCTGCAACGTGTCCAGGGCAGCCGCTATCGCGGTTCTGGATGCGCTGGCGACCATCGTTCAGAAAGATCCCGCCATTCTGGACACCATAGGGCAGGCAATGCCCCAAGGAGAGCAGGGGGAAGCCTACCGGGTATGGCTGGATCAATACCGCGCTTGTCAGGACGGGCAAGCAACGCTGGACAAGGATCGGCTGGGCAAGGTTTTTTCGGCCCTGGGCACGCTCACAGAAAATTTCGTCTGGACAGACCTATACGAAACGGCACGCCACCATTCTGTAACTATCGTCAATGGTAGTGCCAAATGCCCGTGTGATGGCTTGTCGAAGGATTCTTTTCTTGACGGTGACACCGACGAAGTGGCTTCTCGCCTCATGTCCATGGTACCTGGCATATCGGACAACCCCGGTGCCGTCTTCTACCGGAAAAGCGTGACACAAGCCCTTTCTGTCGTCATAGCGGCCCTCCAACGCGGCGGGGATGCCTACACCCCCGCCGACCTTGCGCGTTTACTCCTGAGCCCTTCTGATCTGGACAAGCTGCCCAACCTGCCCGGCGTTCGCGGAACACCGGAGGGTCAGGTGGCGGCATCGTTAATCAACCGCTTCCGCGTACCCAATAACGACGGCGGTACCATGATCGACACGCAGAAGGTGATGGACTTATTCGGCGGCATTGCTGCGCGATTGGCGTGCGCTTCGGGGCAAGAGCCATGCTCAAGCTAAGACGACTGACGAAAAATCAGAGGGCACAACGGGGGAAGGAGATGCAGCAAGCATCCATTGCCGCCTTGAAGGGCTATTTTCTGGGTGATGGTGCGCGGAATCGAGTAATACGATTTCTGGTACGTTTCGCCCTGTATGGCACGTTCTGGAGCCTCATGGTTACGGGCATGGTGATCGCAGCCCTTGTGTGCGCGGTGTTTGTCGCACCTGGACATACATACGTTTTAGGTCAGTTTCGCGCCATGTTTTCCGAATGGCCGACGGTTAAAATAGATGCCTTCGTTGTTTCAAGAATAGCAGATATTTTCGAGAATTTCGGTGTCTGGACAGGGTTGGTAATAGCATTGCTGATCCTGTTGATACCAATAGTGGAAGCTGCCCAAAAAGCAGTGAAAGAGAAATGGGCTGTGACAGCCGCAGGAAATCCGGATTAATACCGGAGCCGACCATTTTATATAGGAGATCACTATGTCACAAACAATTCGTACTGTAGGAGTTGGGCTTCTGGGCGCTGAGTGGTTGGCGATGGCCTATCAGGAGAAATTTATGTCTTTGGTAGCGGCAGGCGATACCAAAATAAATTTAGCCTATCTAAAGTCATTAGCATTACAGACGGCAGCGCCTACTATAGCGCACATGGTCGGGGCGGATCTGTATTTCCCTGCCATCTTCATTCTTGGTTGTCTGGGAGTTGGCCTATTCGCTGCAGGTATGGTGTATCCATTTCTGGAGAATGCGGTTTCGGCGTTGTTAGAAGTTGTCGGCCAACTTTTAAGTAAACCCCATGCGGTCAGCCACCTCTTGGAATCCGCACATTCTGGAAAAAGCACCGATTAAAGTGAGTCCACAGCTTTCCGGCCAAAAGGCCTTTTTAATGGAGGTGTGTCATGCAGTTGAGCAAAATCACGAAGGCGGTATCAGCGGTCGTTCTGGTTGCGGGAATGGGGTTTTCTGGTGCGGCATTTGCTGCAACAGATTCGGCGTCCTGCGGACCCAGCAGGATGCCCGACACGACGAATTACTGCTGTAACGCCAACAAAGTCTACAGCGTGGGAAGCACCATCCACAAAGGAAAACTTGTTTGTCATGTGGCTGGAGAACCTTTCGGAGCTCCGACCGTGGCTTATTGGACAAAGGCCAAGTAAATGCCTCTTCGCACATGGATCGCCGCAGGACTCACGGCCATTAGCCTCGCCCTGTCTGTACCGGCACTAGCCAGCGGCGCACAGGTGGCGACCATGTGCCCGGACGCGGGCGTTTTCAAGGAGCTGATCGGCGGGGTGTGCTGGTCAGCCCTCTTCCCGCTGCGCATCGCGGGCTCGACGTGGTTCGGCGGCAATTCCGGGGTACCCAATGGCGCGGCGTCCGGGGCCATCTGTGAGTGTGGCGGGAGCTGGAAGCACCTCACCCTGCCAACCATCGGCATCCAGATCGGATACTGGCAGCCAACCATGCTTATCGAAGCCGTGAGTCATCCCTTTTGCTCGCCGGTTCTGGGCGGCGTGAGTTTGTCGCCCAGTTCGACCACGGGAAACCAGTGGACCGGATCGTGGGGTGGCAACATCGGTACCGGTACGTCCACGGCCCAGCACAACAGCACTTTTTTCAACGTGCAGCTCTGGACCTTTCCGCTCATCACGATGATGCAGCTTGCCAACATCCCGGACTGCAATACGGGTTACAGCGGCATGAATCTCATGCTCATGAGCGAAGTGTTCCCGACCTGGAATAACGATCTCCTGTCCTTTCTGGCGTCGCCGGAGGAACTGCTATATGACAACCCCATCGGGTTGATCGGTTCTGCGGAAGAGTGTGCCCAGGAAAGCGTAGGTGCCCAGCCCATCGACAATGAATACTGGACGGCGGGCTGCTGGGGACTGCTCTATCCGATGGTCGGCAGCAATCTCGACGGGAATGACCCCATACAGGCGTCCAGTATGGACGTGTCACGAATGATCGCCATGGGTTTCCGCTTGGGATTCCTTGAGCGCACGATGGGCAACAGCACGCTCTGCGGCCCTCGACGCACCTACGTCTTGCCCAAGGCACAGTTCCGCTTTCAGATTCTTTTCCCGAACGATGAAACCAATCAGGAACCCAACGCCAGCATCAATCTCAGTAATACCCAGGTGCCGTCCGCACAGAGCATCCCGCCGGCCAACTATGTGACCCCGGCGGCGAGCAGTCAGGGCACGGTGGCGCAGCCGGGCGGCGTGAATATTCAGGCCCCGCCGACGCAGTCGGGGGAGTGTACGCACTGGATGGGACAGTCACCCTTTCAGTGGGGGGAGTGGGATAGCCAGCCCGCGACCGGGGGCAACTACGTCTATCTGGTCTGGCAGTGGACCAACTGCTGTCTCGGTATCATCGGCCACCAAGGGCCTACGGGGTAATTCTCATGGGATTCTTCGTCTGGATGGGACACCCCAAGCGTCAACGCCGCGCCGCCGTGCTGTTTATGTCCTGGATGGTCGGCATGGGGATTTACTATGAATCCACAGCGACGGCTGAGGCGAGTACCTTTATCAACCAGGCGCAAAGTGGTGCCAACTTCGGCAACTCCTTGCTCATGGGCGGGCAAAGCGACGCCGCTAATAACGCGGGCACCACGGAGATGCAGGGCTTCGCCGGAATGAGTCCGACAGGAGGCCAAACGCAAGCCTCCTCCTACTATCTCTCGAACAACGTGGGTATGACCCCCGGCAATGCCCTCAACCAGGCCGACAGTGCCAATTCCGCGCTGATGAGTGATCCATCGTGCCCCGCTGGATGGCCCGGCCCGCTCAACACCTTTCAGCAGGCCGGTGTGGGGAGCGTCACGGCCCTTCAGCACACCTGCCAGGCGCCCTTGCAGGCTGCCCGGAGCAGCATAGAGACGGCGGACGGTGGTGCCGCCACGGGTGCCTATGCGGGCGCTCTGGCCGCCATCAACAGCTTTCAGCAGGCGGAGGCCCGCGTCGGGTCCGCAGGCAATATCCTCAATACCTCCTGTGCGCCCGTCATCAACGGCGCTTACCAGTACGCACCCGCGTGCAATCTCTTGAGCCAGTCGGGCACGGCGAGTGTTGCCGCGCTGGGGTCCACCTGGAACAGCACGATAGCGCCCCTGGAATCGCGCTGCAGCACCCTCTATACCAGTATCACGAATCCCACTGCGGCTCAGGGTCTTGCCAATGTGTTGACCTCGATGACCGCCAGCCTCGACGGGCTCATCGGCGCGAGTATCACCGGCGGTGCGGTGAATGTCAGCAATAACGGCGACGGTGCGGTGGCCCTGCCCACAGGCTACGGCACCGGCCAGACGCAGGCATCGCAGCAGTATCAGCAGATTCTTGGTGCCTGTACCTACGCCCAATCCTATCTGGAAAACATTTCGTCGTACCCGGGCGGCATGAATGCCTACGCCAGCGACCCCATGATCAACAACTTCATGAGTAATCCGGCGAATCAGCCGATGATCAACCATATGATGCCGTTCATCGAGAGTAACCCTTCGGTGTTCGGTCAGTATTATCAGAACGTCGCCTGCACGAACAACAACACCAGTATCGCCAATGCCAGCACGACTGCGACGGGACCCAGCACGACCACCACCAGTGCGCCCAGCTTGAACTCAAACCCCGTTGCCTGCACAGAACCTTTATCCACTTACGAAAGCACAGGATGGATCACCAGTTTCCCTGATCCCAACGCGCAGTGGATATATGGTGTAACGGGGGGCTGCGGGGCGGGCGTGCCCAACGGCCAAACCGATCTCATGGAGGGCACATACTCCAATACGACGGGTGCCCCGATCAACGCCACACTTTATCTGGCGGCGGATGATGAGGGCATCGTCAACATCAACGGAACGCAGGTGGCGTCCTATTCGGACGGTGGAGCGGGCGGCAACGGGGCGCAAGCCTATCCCGCTACCGGGGGTGTGGTTTCAGTCCCGATAACCCTCAGTCCGGGGCCGGATGAGATCATGTACTACATCACCAATATGGATACGGCCAGCAATGCGCCCAATCCATCGGCGGGCATACTCTCCATCATCGGCACCGTGAACGGTCAAAATCAGGTGCTCATCGACACGAATGGTTCCTGGGTGTATGTGCCGCAAAACGCGGCGCAGGCGGGATCAACCGTCACCGTCAATCCCGGATCCGTGACCGCCAACACCACGCCGAACACCCATGCGCAGAGCATTCTTTGCAACAGCCCGATTCAGTGCATGGGTACCCAGTGTCACGCCTTGTTCGGCAACCAGGACCTGCACTTCAGTCAGGCGCTCACGGCACTGTCGGCCATACAACAGATGGAACAGGGTGCCATGTGCGCGACAGGCACGTCTATTGCCGCGGGTAATTGTCAGCCCATCCTCTTCGGCGGAGTCATGCGGTATTGTCGTACCTGGCCCGCCGGCGGCGTGTTTACCAATAATTGTTGTGCGCAAGGATTAAAAGACGCAGGGGCAAGCGGGAATTTGGCCAATTACCTCCTGCTTGCGCACGACACCTGGAAAATCGCCAACGCACCATTCGTGGATGCCCATGTCTGGGGCTTTGGCGCGTTTCATGGTTGGGTCGAAAGTGCCTACAGCACCATGGATCAATGGGCCGCCACTTCCTGGCGCTACGTCACCACCGTGTTCAAGGGCGCGGCTGAAGCCGTTAGCAATGCGTTTGGTATCGTTGGATCAACCTCCTTTCAGGGGGCTGGAATCATGTCGAATGCAGCTTTTTCGGCTGGGACACCAGCCACGCAAGGCCTAATTACCTCGATGGAGTCCACGATTAGGTCCTGGCTCATACAGGCTGCAGAGTGGGTGCTAAAAAAGATTTTTGGCGCAACCATGGAGCAGGCCATGGTTACAGCAATAACCAATTTTGTAACTTCGCAATTTGCTTCTGACATTATGGAGTTTTTCAGCGTGATTGGCTGGATATATCTGGTTTATCAGATTCTGCAGATCATAGGAAATTTACTTACTGCCTGTAAGAATGAAGAGTTCAAGTTGGGGCAGAAACGCAAACTTCATGCCTGTCAGAACCTGGGAACATACTGCGCCAGTAAGGTCCTGGGAATCTGCTTAGAGCATAAGGATGTGTTCTGTTGTTACGCGAGCCCGCTTTCGAGAATCATTGCATCGCAGATCAAGATTGGACAACCCAACGTGGCGGGTGGTTATGGCACGGCCCAAAACCCGCAGTGCGGGGGATTCACGGTCCAGCAACTTGCAGCGGTGGACTGGGCCAACGTGTCGCTCAGCGCCTGGCAGGCGATGCTCCAGAATGCAGGGCTAATCTCCGGGAGCAACGCGCAGGGTGCCGCGACCTATACGCCAGCACAAATAACGCATCCGGCAGGGGACGTGAATATCAGTCAGGCACCTATACCCGTAGGCCATGGGCCGGTTGTGGCGCAAACACCGGTCGTGGTGCCGACAGGGAATCCCAATGCGATTCCTTGATCACCCGGCGGGCGGTGTCCTGGCCACTACAGCACAAGAATTCGTGGCCAGGACACCGCCACGATGCAATACACTTGATGTTTTTCCAGAGTCGGACTAGAGTGCGATAAATGTATCGCACACGGAGCACACCATGCCCATATCCATCAGACTACCGGAAGAAATCGAACACAGGCTTAACGAACTGGCTGCCCGTACCGGGCGCAGCAAGACCTTCTACGCGACCGAAGCCATTCTGGAGCATCTGGATGACCTTGAGGATTTGTACTTGGCGGAGCAGCGACTTGTTGATATTCGCACAGGCAGATCTCAGACCGTTTCACTCGAAGAAGTCATGCGGCGTTATGATCTGGAAAATTAGGCTGGATCCCGCTGCGGAGCGGGAGCTCGATAAGCTCGACCCGCAGATAGCAAGGCGCATTCTTGTCTTTCTGCATGAGCGAATATCTTCTTTGGAAGATCCGCGCAGCGTTGGAGAAGCACTGAAGGGCTCTCGCTTAGGCGAGTTTTGGAAATATCGCGTGGGCGATTACCGGATTATCTGCACCATCGAGGACAAATCCGTGTGCATTCTCGTAATACGGATTGGTAATCGGCGCGAAGTCTACAAGAAGAAGTAGCAAGAAGCTATAAAGGAGAAAAAATGACGTACCGAAAGAGGGTGGCACAAGGTATAGGCATGGCGGTTATGGCGGCATTGCTGGCCGGGTGTTCAGAACACACCGCCATTATGGATGTCGGTTTTTTGCACGATCATCAAAGAACACCTCTGCGCTCAGCTACGATACAAGGAATCGTCAGCCAAGATGGGCATTTTGGTGAAAAGAAAACCTTGGGCAGCACCTGTTTTTCAGCCAAGGGATCCAGTGCCAATAGTTGTGCCGCTTATTACAATGAGAAATACACAGGCCCCGGTGCCGCTTATGCTTATGCCGCGCAGAAGGGCGATAGTCCACAAGAGACCAAAACATTGATGGTCACGACCCAGAGCGCCGCCAGCGCGGCGCTGGTGGCCGGCGACGCTCTGGGCGCTGCTGCCGCCGTAGGCGGATCCACACTGGGACCTATGGGCATTGCCGCATCATTGCTCATCGGTAGCTCTGGATCTTCCAGCACCGTCCATGGTGCTGTTGCCATGGCGGACTATAACCACCAGGTACAATGGTTCAATACGGGTAAACTGTTCTGGGTGGAACGATACTATCCGACCCAACAATGGATAACGGGCCTGAATATGGCTTCCCACATGGCTATTACCATGGATGATGGCCTGATGCCGGGAACCTGGGCCAGCGGCACTGTGGGGACGCATTTGTACCGGATCGACACGGGCTGGTGGGTAGATTATCAGG
>JAJYPA010000275.1 GCA_021795795.1 Pseudomonadota bacterium
GACGCATCATGGCTATGCCCATTGAACAGGGTGGAGAGAGTAACTTCCGCCGCCACAACACCGGATCAAACTGGGGTTGAGCACAGAAAAACGAGGAACGACGATGAAAACCCGGAATGACCTGATGCCGCATCAGCTTCAGCCATCTACTGAAAAAATTCCGGTGGGTGTGGCAAACGGAACCCATAAATGGGTTTTTCTACAGCGTCGTTAGATGCGGGGTGCTCTATGGGCAAAGCTTCACGGGCAAAAAGAAACAGGCCGCCATCCAGAAATACTGGGTGAGGCTGCGTCTATTATGTTCATACCGACGAAGGCTACATCGGGATGGTTGCTAGCCGAGAGCAAGCACAGTCCATGGACAAGCACTCCGTTCTGATCTGCGATGAAAACGAAACGGCTCAATTCCCACAATGGGGTAATGAAAGAGCAAACCAATACATTCTAGAAAAATCGCTTTCGTTGGGTTTCACACGTATTGGAAACATTGCATTCTTCTAACGAATTGAAAAGGGCAGTGGGTACGTCTACTTCATCGAAGCCGTAGGCTTATCGAGAGTGAAGATCGGCTATTCCGAAGATCCAGAAAGCAGGCTTCACACGCTACTAACTGGATTGCCAGTGGCGCTAAATATTTTTGCCAAAATGCCGGGCAATCAAATCATGGAAAAGGAAATTCATAGCCGCTTCCAGCACCTTAAAGTTGAAAACGAGTGGTTTCACTTCACTGATAAAATCAAGGCTTACATCTTACATTGAGAAAAACTTCATCTAACAATTGCTTCGAGAGGGTCGCTCCAACAGCGGGCTTCGCACCTGTTTCCGCGCATCTCAAGCGAAACGTTAGCAGTTACAGCTTCCTACCAAATCTTGCGGATTGAGTAAAAAAGGAATAATTTGTACTCATGGATGAGTTTGAATTCGACGAAGCCAAAAGCCAGGCCAATCTGGAAAAGCACGGTATAGATTTCGTTGCTGCCCAAGGGCTTTGGAAAGATCCATACCTGCTGGAGATCCGCGCAAAATCAGGGGATGAGCAAAGGTTCTTGCTGATAGGAAAGATTGTTGAAAAGCACTGGTCGGCGATCGTCACATACAGGGAAGCTCGTATTCGTCTGATTTCAGTCAGACGTTCCCGTAAGAAGGAGATTGAGCTCTATGAAAGCTAAAGACTTCGACAAGAAATTTGAGGAAGGCCAGGAAGATATTCTCGATGACCTGGATTTGTCCTCTGCTCGCCGCGTTAATCAGGAACAAAAGCGAATCAACGTCGATTTCCCGGCTTGGGTTGTCGAGTCGTTGGATCGCGAGGCTGCGCGCATAGGCGTTACCCGCCAATCGATCATCAAGGTGTGGCTGGTGGAGCGTCTTCAGGCAGAATCTGCTAATAAGCTGCTTAATGGTGACGCATTACACTAGCTCGTCTGATGAAGCAAATTAACTGGAATGCTGAAAAGAACCAGCAGTTGATGAGCTAGCGCGGAACTTCCTTTGAAGATGTCCTATATGCTCTTCAGTCGGGTGGTTTACTAGATGATGGACCGCACCCCAACAGGGAAAAGTACCCGAATCAGCGTCTGTTTGTGGTTCGGATTGATGATTACGCCTGGCTGGTACCGTACGTCGAGAACGAAAAAGAAATCTTTCTCAAGACGATTATTCCCAGCCGCAAGGCCACCAAGAAATTTTTAGGGGGATAGCATGGCCAAGACCAAATTAGATCCTGAAGAGCAAGAGTTGCTTGAGGCATATGAGTCGGGAGAATTCGAGTCGGACCTGGGTGCCGATCGTCGGGAGTCCCTCGCTAAGGTAGCGGAAGAAACTTTTAAGAAAGACAGGCGAATCAACATCCGTATCTCCAGCCGGGATCTGGAGGCGCTGCAGCGTCGGGCTTTGGAAGAGGGGCTGCCTTACCAGTCTTTGGTTTCGAGTGTTCTGCACAAGTATGTCTCGGGCGGGCTCAAGGATATCTCTGCCAACAAGTCAGGCCAGCGGACGCGCTAACGCTCGCCGCTGCCTTCTGCGTTAGCGGCTCACAAACAGATATGTCATCGGATTTCAAAAGAATCAAGAAGATATAGAGAAAATCAAGCTAAGGCTGTTGGAAATGCATGATGAGATGTAAAAGCTTAATTCAACAGATGAAGCTTCAACTACCACCGTTGTTTTGAGTGCGCCATCATAAAATTAGGGTCTCAGAAAAATTTATTTTCGGAATTTATGTGCGATTGCAATGAGGTTTTCATCATGAGAACTGAGTCGATTAAACCCACCGACATCCTAGATTACTGGTATTCCGAGTTCATGCAGAAGCACTGGTTCGCTTCGACACCGGCATTGGATGAAGAGATCAGGGAAAAGTATTGGTCGTTGTGGGAGCGTGCGGCGACGGGCGAGCTGGATCACTGGCAGGATTCGCCCGAGGGGGCGTTGGCATTGGTGATCGTTCTGGATCAGTTTCCGCTCAATATGTTTCGCGGCAAGCCGGAGAGTTTTCGCACGGAACGAAAGGCCATTGAGGTCACGTTGAACGCCTTGAAAAAGGGGTTCGACAAGCAGTTGAGCAAAGACCGTTTGAGCTTTTTGTTTATGCCGTTGATGCACAGTGAGAAGCTCGAAGATCAGGATTTGTCTGTCTCGCTGTTCCGTCGGTACGGGCTGACGGGCAACATCAAGTTTGCGGAACACCATCGGGAGCTCGTGCGAAAGTATGGCCGATTCCCGCATCGTAACGCCATTTTAGGGCGGGAAAGCACCCCGGCGGAAGTCGCGTATCTGGCTTCTAAGGATGCCTTCAAGGGGTGATCTGAATCGCTCGATCTTCAGCGATTTGTCTGGATGTTTGGTGGCGCACCTTCAAGGATGGGGTTTCGTAATGTCATCAGCCTGTTCGCCCGATGATGACTGTTCTTTCTCTCCGATCTCCCGTTTGTCTATGAACCAAAACACCACACCCAGCGAGAGAATGCCAGCAGAAAGAGCCATTAGCATCATCGGCTGGACTTCTGTTAAATCCAGGATGATGAATTTTCGTGTCAAGGCCAGCAGCGCAATGAGCACCACGATCTTGGTCTGAATGATGTGTTCGCGGCGTTCGATCACTTTGATGATTGAATGTTGAAATTCCATCGCGATCAACAAAGTCATTATGCTGCCGAACAATGACTGGAAAACTCGATGGCTCAACACACGCTCGTGCTGAACGAACAGGTTCGACAGGACATCTCTAATGAGCTCCCATAGTGCCATCAGGATGATGATTGCAATCATTATCCCGAGCACGGTCGCGATGACCTGTTCGAACCGCTCGGCAAGATTCATGACCGACCAATATTTACGGATGTCGATCTGCCGGGGTTCCTTGCGATTGCTGATCATGTTCATGGTGTCTTCGATCCTCAAGAGCTCATCTAAACCATGTTCAATTACAGCGAAAATTTAGGCCTTCCTGTCAGAAATTCAATAGCTACCGGATAACACAAATAAACGAATTCAATTGGTTGTGATTCGTACCGCTGCAACAAGGTACCGGTGCGCGGCGTGAGTTGCGACGGCATCAGAAATGAACGGGCGTTTATTTCCAGCGTGTCAACAGATGGCCCTTTGGGTGCATTGGCACGCATTCCATCACGATCATGGCGCCATCGAGGAATGTGTCCCAGGGCGAGGCCGTCGTCTTCAAGGTGGTTGCCGTGCTGTTGTGGCTGGTGCCGGATCAAGCGGGTTCTGGTCAGCCTTAAGCCAATAGATTCTGCGGACTGAGCCGGCGATGTCTTCAGACCGCCTGCCCGGCGACCCAGCCCGATGACCAGGCCCACTGGAAGTTGTAGCCGCCCAGCCAACCGGTGACATCCACGACTTCGCCGATGAAGTACAGGCCCGGCACGTCCTTGGCTTCCATTGTGCTGGATGACAAAGCGCGCGTGTCCACGCCACCGAGGGTGACTTCTGCCTTGGCATAACCCAAGGTGCCGGAAGGCATGATCTCCCAGGCCGAAAGGGCTTGGCCCATGGCGGTAATCTCCTTGTTGCTGTGTTCGGCCAACGGTTTCGTCCAGCCCCGAGCGGCCGACCATTCCTGCGCGATGCGTTTGGGCCAGTAATCGGCCAGACATTGCGCGAGGCTGCGTTTGCTCGATCGGTTTTCCTCTAGCCAGGACGGAATGTTCAAATCCGGCAGCAGATTCAGGCGGATGGGCTGCTTCTTTTCTGCCGAATAGTACTGACTTTGCCAGTAGCTCGATACCTGCAAAATGGCGGGGCCGGAAAGCCCGCGGTGGGTGAATAGCAGGTTTTCCCTGAAGCGAGGGTGTTGGCCGGATTTGTTGGCGTTCTTGTGCTCTTTGCCGGGTGTCAAATTCGAGCATTCGGCGATAACATCGAGTGAGTTGCCCGTGAATGCTTGCAGTGGTTCGCCATCGGTCGGCGCGAGGGCGAGGGGGACCAGCGCGGGGTGGGGCGGAATGACCGGCAGGCCGAACTGTTCGGCCAATCGATAACCAAACGGCGTTGCCCCGAGTTTGGGAATGGCCAATCCTCCGGTGGCGATCACCAGCGATTGACTCGCGAAGGCACCTTGATCGGTCTCAACCAGGAAGCGGTCATCGCTCGTCTTTTCAACCTGCGTTACCGCACAGGGCTGCGCCCAGGTCACGCCACCTTGCACGCATTCGACCTTGAGCATGTCGATGATCTGGGTGGCGGAATCGTCGCAGAACAGTTGGCCGAGCGTTTTCTCGTGATAGGCGATGCCGTGGCGTTCGACCATCCGGATGAAATCCTGTGCGCTGAATTGAGCCAGTGCGGAGCGGACAAAATGCGGATTCTGCGACAGGAAATTTTCCGGTTTGACGTCCTTGTTCGTGAAGTTGCAGCGGCCACCGCCGGAGATGCGAATGCGTTCGCCGATAGTCAAAGCGTGATCGATCAACAGAACGCGTCTACCCCGTTGGCCCGCCTGTGCCGCGCACATCATGCCGGCGGCGCCCGCGCCGATCACGATCACATCAAATTCGGTCATTTCCTGCGTGCGGAAATGAGTTGCCGGGCCAGAAGCAGCAGCAATTCAGGATGGGTTTTCAATGTCGTTTTTAGCGTATGGAACACAATTGGAATGCCGCGTTCGGCCACAACACCAGCGGCACCGGCGACGGCCACACTCACCCAAGGAAAGCGACGCGTGGTGTCGCGTACGACCGATAGCGGGTCGTTGACGGCATCCTGCCAGGATTGGCGCAAATGCTGTTTGGCTTCATCCAGTGAGCGGGGTGCGGATTGGTTTGCCATGATCGTTAGCCTGATCCGATTACCGCATGGCGCGATAGGCGATAAAGCCGAGCGTTGCCGCCAGCAGCAGGCTTACGCCACCCATGATCAGGGCGGCGAGCGTGCTACCTAATGCGGCGGCCAAGGCGAGGTACCCCGCAGCCAGCAGAAAGCCCAGTGCCGTGAGGATGAGGGCCGAGGCCGTCAGCAGGAACACCAGGCCGAAACTGACACGGCGGACGGACCGCTTCAGCGCGCGCCCTTCCGCCTCCAGCAGTTCGAGCAGGGCGATGACGAATTCCGGCATTGAATGTCAGTTTTTGCTGAACAGTTTGGCGAGCACAAAGCCGATGCCGAAGGCAGTGAGCAGGCTGGCGACCGGATGCCGTTCGATGACCTGTTCTGCTTGATCGACGGTGGCACGCGTCTTCTCGCTCACGCCCTCTTTGGCCGCATTCACCCGCTGATTTAAGGTGTCGATTGCATCATGCAGCGTATTGATGGCGTCCTGCCCGAGTGCTTCGGCCTTGTTTTGGCCGCGTGTTTTCATGGCAGTCAACAGCTCGGCCAAATCGGCCTTGAGTTGATGCATGTCTTGCTTGATGGCGGCGAGTTCTTCGTTGCCGGTGGTGTTTGATGTGGCGTCTGTGGTTTTGGGGGCGGTGGGCATAATGCGATCTCCTTTGGTGACAAGGGTTCATCCTACACCGGTTTGACCGGTGTGCGTGTTCGGGCGCCCCTTTAAAGTGTTTTAATCAGCCCAAGGCCAGTTGTTTCTTGAGCAAATCCCGTACGTGATCCGTTTGGGGTCGGATGCCATGCCAAATATAGAAACTCTCGGCCGCTTGCTCGACCAGCATGCCCAGACCGTCGAATGCGGTAGCGCCCAAGGCCGCACCCCACTGCATGAATACGGTGGGCGCGCGTCCATAGGCCATGTCGTAGACGGTGGTGTTCTGCCCGATCAACGCGTCCGGCAGCGGAAGCTGTTCACCGCTGAGGCTGGCGGAAGTCGCGTTGATGATGAGATCGAACGGTTCTGCGGGGAGGGCATCCAGCGCGCAGGCGCCAAGCTGCGTTCCCGCCAGATCCTGAAAATCGGTTGCCAGTTGTTCGGCCGTTGCCGCGCGGCGATTGGCGATGAGCAATTGCGTGGGTTCTTCAGCCAGCAGGGGCGCGAGCACGCCGCGCGAGGCCCCACCCGCGCCTAGCAGCAGGACCTTTTTGCCTTTGAGTGGGATCTGGTGGAACGCGAGGTCGCGCAGTAAACCCACGCCATCGGTGTTGTCGCCCCGAATATCGGATGACACATCGGATGACCGGGGATCTGCCGGGAAAATCAGCGTATTGACGGCCCCTGCCCGCTGTGCCCGTTCGCTTAGCGTAGCGCATAAGGCAAACGCTTCGGCCTTGAAGGGGACGGTAACGTTCAGCCCGAGCCCACCTTCGCTGCGAAATTGTGCCACGGTTGCAATGAACCCATCCAAAGGTGCCAGAATCGCCGTGTAATCCAGATCGATGCCAGTTTGTTCGGCAAAGGCGCGATGGATCAGCGGCGACCGACTGTGGGCAATAGGGTTGCCAATCACCCCGTATCGAACTGTCATCGTGCGGCTTAGATCGTGAGGGTGCGCACGCCTTCGGCGGCGGCAAGAATCAACACATCGGCAGGGCGCAGGGCGAACAGACCAACGGTGACGATGCCGGGAATATTGTTGAGTTCGGCTTCGAGCTTGGCTGGTTCCATGATCTCCATGTTGTGGATGTCGAGAATCTGGTTGCCATTGTCGGTGACAAAACCATCACGGTACACCGGTTGACCGCCCCGCTTGACCAGTTCGCGTGCGATCATGCTGCGGGCCATGGGGATGACTTCGATCGGCAGCGGGAATTTTCCCAGACGCGGTACCAGCTTGGTCTCGTCGGCCACGCAGACGAATTTTTTCGCCATGTGCGCAATGATCTTTTCGCGGGTCAAAGCGCCGCCGCCGCCCTTGATGAGCTGCAGGTTGGCATTGGTTTCATCCGCACCGTCGATGTAGACCGGAATGTCGCCCACGCCATTGAGGTCGAACACTTCGATGCCGTGTGCCCGCAAACGCTTGGTGCTGGCCTCGGAGCTGGAAACGGCGCCTTCGATCTTGTGCTTGATGGTGGCCAGTTCATCGATAAAGAAATTCACGGTCGACCCCGTACCAACCCCGACAATACTGCCGGTTTGTACGTATTGAAGCGCTGCCTTGGCTGCCTGTTGTTTGAGTTGGTCTTGTGGGGTCATGTTCAGTTCCTTGTTGTTATCGATGGTTCGTTTGCCTTGGTTGATCGCCATACCTGCCAATAGCTGGTTTTCGGCCGCCGAACGAGGCGTGCCAAACACGCTGTACGCGGTTAAATCGAACCGATGAGCAGTTTGACGATAATTGTCGGCGGTTATTCTGGCATGATAGGGCGCTCAGTGCATCATCTGCTTGTACTGCTTCGTCTTTTCGCGCGCATCGTTTGCCCGGGCATTTCTTCGTGTCATTCGGTGCCCAATCGTTCAAGGAGCTGGATTTGTCCGCCTTACTTCAGGATTATCTTCATCGGATTTTGACCGCACGGGTGTACGACGTGGCGAAAGACACGCCGCTGACGCCCGCAATTCTGATTTCCGAGCGTCTGGATAATCGAATTTTGTTGAAGCGTGAGGACACGCAGCCGGTCTTCTCCTTCAAGCTGCGCGGCGCGTATAACATGATGCATCGGCTGAAAAGCGAGGGACAGCTGGGCAGTGGTGTGATTACCGCTTCGGCTGGCAATCATGCCCAGGGCGTGGCGCTGGCAGCCCAGAAGCTGGGTGTGGCCGCCACCATCGTGATGCCGTTGACGACCCCCGCCATCAAGGTCGATGCCGTTCGCCGACGCGGTGCGAAGGCCGTCCTGCACGGAGATA
Organism: Pseudomonadota bacterium; assembly: GCA_021795795.1. The sequence goes on from JAJYPA010000275.1 coordinate 8,198, forward strand.
CCTTCGATGAGGCATTCGCTCATGCACAGCAGCTTACTCAGTCCGAAGGTTTGGCTTTTATCCCGCCTTATGATCACCCGGATATCATTGCCGGGCAGGGTACCATCGGTGCGGAGATTCTGCGCCATCACCCCGACCCGATTCACGCGATTTTTGTTCCAGTCGGCGGCGGCGGTCTGATTGCGGGCATCGCGGCCTATGTGAAGATGTTGCGCCCGGAAATCCGGATCATCGGTGTCGAGCCGGACGATGCAGCCTGTCTGGCTGCGGCCATGACCGCTGGTGAGCGGGTGGTTCTGGAGCAGGTCGGGTTGTTCGCCGATGGGGTTGCAGTCAAACAGGTAGGCGAATATCCCTTCGCCGTGGCGCAGCAAGCGGTTGATGAAGTGATCACCGTCGATACCGATGCAATGACCGCCGCCATCAAGGACATGTTCGATGATACCCGCAGCATCAACGAAGCGGCAGGGGCATTGGCACTGGCCGGATTGAAAAAATACGTCAAGCAGCACGATCTGCACGGCGAGACACTGATCGCAATCGCTTCGGGCGCCAACATGAATTTTGACCGGTTGCGTTTCGTGGCCGAACGAGCGGATATCGGCGAGCAGAAGGAAGCCCTTTTTGCAGTCACCATCCCGGAAAAACCGGGCAGCTTCCAGGTGTTTTGCGAACTGCTCGGCCGTCGCCAGATTACCGAATTCAACTACCGTTACGCGGATCAGGATCGGGCGCATATCTTTGTGGGCATCCGTCTGGATACGCCCTCGGATCGGTCCGCCGTCTTCAATCGGCTGGTGCATGCTGATTATCCCGTGATCGACCTGACCGACAACGAAATGGCCAAACTGCATGCGCGGCATATGGTCGGCGGCCATGCGCACGGCATAAGCGATGAGCGTCTGTACCGCTTCGAGTTTCCCGAGCGCCCCGGCGCGCTGCTCCGCTTCCTGACCCATCTGGGCGCACGCTGGAACATCAGCCTGTTCCACTATCGCAATCAGGGTGCGGATTACGGCCGTGTACTTGTGGGCGTTCAAGTGGAGCAGGGCGCCATGGACGAGTTCATAACGTACCTCGATGAACTGAGCTATCCCTACTGGCCGGAAAGCGACAACCCGGTTTACAGCCTGTTTTTGGCTTGATTCATCTGATGAGAATCCCGGTTTTTTCTGACTTCCGGCTCAGAAAAAACTGTGCACAGTTATTGTGGATAACCCAGTGCATCACCGTCTGATGACCATCAGCAAGCCCATGCCATCAATGGCTTAGCACAATTGGTCAAAAAATCATCAGATATACGCACCGGCTTTGTCTATGCGAATAACCTGTTGTTTTTAATTGATATAAATAAACTTTCAGATTGAGTCCGGTCGCTCTTGTTCCGTGCCTGCGTTCATGTTAGCCGTTCGAATGCACGATGTTTTAATCTTCAGCCCTGTGGATAACTTTGTGTATTAATTGAGTGGATTCCTGAGTTTATTGGTCGATATTGGCTTAACTGTTTGATTTCAAGGATGCGATTTTTCGTGCCAATCGGAATGGGTGGTTTGGTCCAGAAAAAATCAAAAATTCAAGCACCCAGTCAACGATTTTTTATCCACAAAACCTGTGGATGAACCTGTGGGTTGTTTACGGGCATCTTGCCGGAGCCATGTGAGATCAAGTAGTTGAGGGATTGGTGAAAAAATAGGCAGCAAAACAAACCCGAAAAAAATACAGAAGTTAACTAATTGATTTATATATTTTATTTTTTTAAAAAATTGCCACCTTCTGGCTTGAGTCCGTGCGGTCATTTTGCTAAGGAACCTCTGATTGAATCCCCCCAAATCAGATAAACTAGTGTGAAACCATCGTGTTAGGTGCCGGATCGATGAAACAGACAAGTTTTGCCTCGCTAAGCTTTGCGTCGAAGAAGAAAAAGATGCGCAAGGAGTTGTTTCTTGAGCAGATGCAAGCGTGCGTGCCGTGGCCACAGTTCGAAGCGGTGATTGAACCGTACTATCCCAAATCAGGGCGGCGCGGCGGCCAGCCGATCGGCATCACGACCATG
>JAJYPA010000276.1 GCA_021795795.1 Pseudomonadota bacterium
ATGGTCTCTGCATGATGCTTTGTCCCACGGCCCGGTGGTGTTGTACTTTTATCCGGCTGCCTTTACACCGGGTTGTACGATCGAGGCCCATCGTTTCGCCGAAGCGATCGACCAGTTCAAAGCTTTGGGAGCGACAGTCATCGGCGTATCACACGACCCGCTCGACAAGTTGCAGCGCTTTTCGGTCAGCGAATGCCGCAGCAAATTCCCCGTGGCCGCAGACACCGATGGTGCAATCATGCAAGCCTACGACACGACTATGCCAGTACTCAGCAGCTACGCAAGCCGTACGTCTTATGTCATCGCCCCCAATGGCCGCATTGTGTATGTCTACAGTAACATGAGCCCCGACAAACACGTCGCCAACACATTACAAGCCATCAAACAATGGCAAACCAACATGCATTGCACACATTGAGCAATTAGGTCACCGGCCTTTAGGCCGGTGGATGTTTGGTCAGGGAGGGGTATGCATCCCCTCCCTGACCGCGCCTTTAAAACCTCGCCGTTCAGGGCGAGGTTCGGCGCTCCTTCCGGCCTGAAGGCCGGGGTTTTAAACCAGCAAGGAAATAGGATAATTTCACTAATCAGCATCCGATATTTTTCACATCCCCAACCCGCTGAAGGCGTTTTTTACCATATTTATCACCTTTATCACCATAGCCTTTCAAGCGGTTCATCACCGCTTGTTCGAGAAAACATGAACATCAAGCAAACGGTAGATGAAATGACAAATGATTGACGCAGAGCTGCCTCGTATCGAAAAAGTTTCACTTCTCACCTCAGCTTTTTGCAGGTGAGATTACCATCCCTAGGAGCCTGTCGGACTTGATTTGCCATGCCCGTTGCAACCAGAAAACGATGGGTGCAAGGCGTAAAACGCAGCCAATGGTCATTCCATTGGCAAGTTTTACAACGCCGCAGACGCGGTTTCTGGTTGCAACCCAAAGGGCAGGGCGGCTGCGCGGCACATTGCATCGTTGCGAACCGCTGGTTGTGGGCAAACACAACGTCGCATTTCGCGCCTTGCACTGCACCAACGCAGCCATCCTGCGGGTACGACGAATCAAGTCCGACAAGGCTCCTAGATGGCAGGGCGTCGCGCGATGACAACCGCTTCGTTACCTTGCGCAAAGGTGTATACCTTGGCAGGCATACCGGCTTGAGCAAATGCCGCTTGTATTTCTGCCGGTTGCAAAAAATGGTTGCCTTGGATGTGTTCACTCAGGTTCTGAAACGCCATGCCTCTACGGGAAGGATCACGTAACAATGCGCGGTCAGCCGGCCAAGCAGGTTCCCAGATGGCTACCAGACCACCGGGTTTAAGGTTGGTGTGTAACCACGCGAACAGGGTGGCGGTGTCTTTTTCCCAGACATGGTGCAACGCTCGGTTCATGGCAATTAAATCGGCAGGTTCGGTCAAGGTGAATTGGTGAATATCCCCTTGTTGAAAACTCAACCGATCAGCCAAACCAGCGGCTTGCGCAAATGCCGTGGCTTGGGTGATGTTTTCCGTAAATTCGTCAATGCCCAAACCGCGCAGATGCCCGCAACGCCGCGCAAGGGCGCGTAAATACCAACCGTTGCCGCAACCCAGATCAACGGCCAAACCACCTTTGACATCCACTTCGGCAAATTCTGGAATGGCGGGGCAAATGGTTTGTTCAAACATGGGTGAAAAACTGGTTTCCAGCATGTTGCCAAACCAAGGAAGAATGGTGGCACGCTCCGCCAGCACCGATTCGCCGGGACGCTCACCACTGCGCATTAGTCCGGCGGCCCGTTCGGCCATGTGTGCGGACAGGACCGACTGAATGGCCATGGGAACCAGCGAATCAGCTGCATCCGGCCGCATGGCTAATCCTTGTTCAGTTAAACTGAAGTGATCTTGTTCTGCATCCAAATAACCAAATGCATAAGCCGCGTCGCACCAGCGCACAGTGTAAGCAGTGTCCATGCCAGCGGCCAATGCCAGCTCGTGGGCAGTGGCTGATTTCAGTGCGTGTAGCGTGACGAACAATTGGTTGGTAATGCCAATAAAAGCAATGTTCAGGCTGAGAGCGCCTTGTGCCTGTTGGCGGAACTGGGTTTTTAGATCAATAGATGGCGATGACATGTCGATATTTTCGGTAATGAACGTTCTGGCTAGGACTTGATATGGCGGTGATTTGTTCCCGGCCTGAGTGTGATTAGCTAAGGAAGCTGGTAAATATGCAACATGGCCGCACAGGTACCTATCAGGTAAAATCCACAATCAGCCGGTATGAGCCGGCAATACGACCAGCCAGTCCAGAAGCCTGTCGGACTTGATTTGCCATGCCCGTTGCAACCAGAAAACGATGAGTGCAAGGCGTAAAACGCAGCGAATGGTCATTCCATTGGCAAGTTTTACAACGTCGCATTCCGCGCCTTGCACTACACCACGCAACCATCCTGCGGGTACGACGAATCAAGTCCGACAGGCTCTTGGTGTGTAATTAATGGACATTCCGCCCTGTGCATGAATAGAATCCACCTTAAATTCAATGCATTATTTTTTGACAGTGATGTCCACTATACTGATACTATTTGCTGACCCAATCAATAGATAATGGGTTGTTTCCCTATGACCCTCCCCAATTCGATGAAAAACCTGCCCGCCACGTCCCTGATTCGCCATCTGAGCTTCCGGCAACTGCAAATATTTGCAGCGGTGGCTCGCTTCAGAAGCTTTTCCAAGGCGGCGGATGCACTTTTTCTGGCCCAGCCCACTATTTCCCTGCAGATGAAAAAACTGGCGCAGACGCTGGGAATGCCTCTCTTGGAGCAAGTGGGAAGGACGGTGCAACCAACAGAGGCCGGGCAGGATCTTTTTGCTGCCTGTGACGAGATCTTCCGGGTTCTGGAAAACCTGGATAGTCAGATTGCCGACCGCAAGGGCTTGCGCCGGGGCACATTGCGCCTAGGGGTGGTGACGACGGCCAAGTACATTGCCCCCGAACTGTTGGCCGCGTTCGGCGAGCACTATCCGGGCATCGATTTTGCCATGAAGGTAAGCAACCGGGACGAGATCATCCAAAGAATCCAGAACAATGAGGACGATCTTTACGTCATGGGCCAAGTGCCCGAAACGAGCGCGGATGTGGAGGCCATTCCCTTCGCCCACAATCCTTTGGTGGTCATGGCCCCCCGAGACCATCCCCTGATAAACGGTACTCCACCCCTGCCCCTGAAGGCTATTGCCCAAGCGCCTTTTCTGATCCGGGAACCGGGTTCAGGCACTCGCCACGCCTATATGCGCCTCTTTGCGGAGCACGGCCTCAAACCCCGGATCACCATGGAGCTCAGCAGCAATGAAGCCATCAAGCACGCCATAGCCAGCGGCCTGGGAATTTCCATCCTCTCGGTTCACTCCCTGGCCTTGGAGGGGACCACCGGCCCCATTCAGATCCTGGAGGTGGAAGGCTTTCCCATCCTTCGAAAATGGTATCTGGTCTACCCTCGTGGCAAGACCTTGTCCCTCACGGCCCAAAAGTTCTTGGAATTTTCTGTTTCCCAAGAGGATTTCATCACCCGCCGTCTGGTGGCCTTGTGGCCCGATCTCTCCCGTTATCTTTGACACCCACCGCAGGCACTCTCAGGATAGCCAGGGAAACGCTGATTCATTCCACTTTCTCCATTCCAGTGAAAGATTGAGTACTTATTATTCAATAAGTTATACACAAACCTTTGACGGCGTGACGAATAAATCAGCGCTTCCCCAGACAACTCGGAAAACCTACTGCGCCAGCCAATTGCTGCGTTGTTGCATGCTCGAACAATCGCTTATCCAATCGCCTATCCAATTGATACATCTCGCGTTATGTGCACGTAACGATTTGTTTTTGTCTGTCTCGTGACAGTTTTTTGATGCGCCCATATATATTTAAAATAATAAATACATTTAGTTTATTATTTTAATTTGAATAAATAAATATAGCGCCTTACAATCGTCTCTGGTTTCTTACTGAGGAGGCAGCTATGTACACCGATTTTTCTATTCCCTGGCTTACAGGAGCGGCCTTGGCCGTTATGCCCTTGGGGCTCCTGCTTGCCGCTTTGCCTCAGGTTCAGGCTACCCGCCACTCGGCCTTGATTGCCCGCCATCGGGTGCGTTGGGCCGCCATCTTCGCTTTGGCGGCGGCGTTGCTGGCCGATGGCGCGTTCTTTTCAGGCGTACGGGCCAATCTGAGCCTGGTGCGTCTGCCATTGCCCGGCCTTGGCTTCGATTTACCCCTATCCATTGCCGTCAATGGCTTGACCTTAACTCTGGCTACCCTCGTGGCATTCGTCATCGTGATGATCGCTCAGTACAGCGTCCAGTATCTGGACGGCGACCCGCAGCAAGCCCGTTTTGCACGATTGCTGGGTTTCACGGCGGGTTTTTTCCTGCTGGTGGTCATTGCCGGGAACCTGGGTCTCTTCACTCTGGGAATCATTGCCACCGGTTTCAGCTTGCACAAACTGTTGAAATTTTACGGCGATCGTCCCAAGGCCATCATGGCGGCTCATAAAAAATCCATTTTTAGCCGAACGGCCGACCTTTGTTTGCTTGGTGCGACAGTACTGGTCGGGCAGGAAACGGGTAGTCTGCAATTTGACGTATTGCGCGAAGCCGCCCAACGAACCGGTGGGCTGCCCGCGTCCTTGCAGGTAGCGGCCTGGTTGATCGTGGCGGCGGTAATCCTAAAGAGTGCTCTATTTCCTTTTCAGGGCTGGTTGATCCAGGTCATGGAAGCACCTACTCCCGTCTCCGCCCTGATGCACGCAGGGGTAGTCTACAGCGGCGCAATCGTCGCCCTGCGTACCAGCCCGCTATTGGTTCGAGTACCGGATGCGCTGCTCTTTTTGGCGGCAGTCGGTCTTTTGACCGTGGTCATCGCCTCTCTGGTCATGACTACCCAGACGGCCGTCAAGACCATGTTGGCGTGGTCAACGACAGCCCAACTGGGCTTCATGTCCCTGGAATTGGGCTTGGGTCTCTTTCCCTTGGCCCTTTTGCACCTCGTGGGACACTCCCTCTACAAAGCCCACGCCTTTCTCTCTTCGGGTAGCGTGACGGACCAGTTACGGCAGGTACCGCCGGGAGGCAAAAAAATTCCTGCGTTGGGGACCTGGATGGTGGCAGTGACGCTGGGCGTCATCATCGCCGGGGGCGGGGTCTGGATCCTGGGTGCGAATCCATTGACGGATCCGGTCTGGCTGGCCTTGGCGGTGATTGTGGCGATGGCCTTGTCCCAGCTGCTGGTCAAGGGTTTCTCTTTCGATGCATGGACGGACCGCCTGACAGCCCTGGCGATAGCCGTGGTCATGGGAGGGGTCTACCTCCTGCTCCACAGTCTATTTGTCCGGGCCTTTGCGGGCGACGTAGCGACGCCATTGGCGGATGCAAACGCAGGTCAAGGTCTCTTCGTCTACTGCGTTGCCGGCAGTTTTCTCTTCCTGAGCTGGCTGCAAGGACCGGGACGTGTGCTCTTGCCCCAGCGGGTACAACTGGCCCTCTTCACCCACCTCTACAACGGTCTTTATGTGGACTACTGGGTGGAGCAATTCTCCCATCGTTTCTGGGCCGAAAAAGTTGGCGTGGAATTACCGCGCAAGAACCTGGCCCTGGAGTCTATGCAGTCCATCGCCCGTAATCGCGAAGTCCTGGAAAATTCTGGAGGTGTTAGATGAATAAAATCAATAAAATGGAGTCTCAGCCGGATTTCGAGCAGATCATTCGCCGGATTGCCCCCGTCTGGCCCCTGGACAGTTTTGTCGCCGTCAATCCTTATTGGGGCTTTGCTGATCAACCCTTTGCCGAGGTAGCAGCCCAATTGCAAGGGACAGCGGGCGAACGAATGATCATGGATCGCCGTTGGTATGCCGAACAACTCAACAGCGGTAAATTGTCCTTCGCCGATATTGCCCGGGCGGCGGAGGATTTGGGTTTGCCCGGTGACGAGGAGGATTGGCAGTCCTACCTCCAGCAGACGTCGGAAACGCCCATGCGCCTGCCCCGATTACCGGAATTAATGAATCGGCAGGGACATGCCTCCTTCTCCCGGTACGTGGTAGAGCAGATCAGCCACTTTCTGGCCGCCTACTACGACCAGGGACAATCTCTGTGGCCTTACCCCAAGGATCCCCAACTCGGCCTTTTCGGATCCTGGCGGCAGTATACCCTTGCCGACCGCAGCCTTGGGCCCATGGGCATCAAAGCCATCCGATCGCAATTGCTCGCGCTGTCCACCAATGCTGCTGAGGCGAGACTCTGGGCCTTACAGGTCCTGGAAATTCCCAAGGTGGCGGAAGAAGCCTATCTCCTGGTGCTTCTGAAATCAATTGGTGGTTGGGCCAGCTGGTGCCGCTACCTACTGTGGCAGGCAGAGTTGCAAGGCGGAACTCAGGAAGATTTGTCCGACTTGCTGGCCATTCGCATGGTCTGGGAAGCCCTCTTACGACAACAGGCCCGACCGGAAGTAGTGGAATCCTGGCAACGACAAATCCGCGGCTGGATCATCGATGACAAAAGCACCGATCTGGAGGATGCGCGACGTGGAGAGGTGCTGCTGCGGGCTTCGGAAATCGCCTTTCGGCGTCAGGTGGCGGTCAGCATTCGTCCGCGTCCTGCCCAGAACGCTCAAACGGCGGGAGGGCCATGGGTGCAGGCGGCATTCTGCATCGATGTACGTTCGGAGGTCTATCGCCGGCACTTGGAAAGCGCCCTGCCCGGCTGTGAAACCATCGGCTTCGCGGGCTTTTTCGGGGTGCTGCTGGATTACCGTCGCCAGGGTGACACTGTCCCCAGAACCCAGACACCGGTGCTCCTCAATCCCCAAGTCCATGTAGAAGAAACTGGGCCAGAAGCCATCATTCAGCGGCGCTTTCGCCGCCTGCGCCGTGGGGCGGAGTGGAAACACTTCAAGCTTTCGGCAGCGTCCTGTTTTTCCTTCGTGGAAACGGCCGGCCTTTCCTACGTCGCCAAACTACTGGGGGATACTCTGGGCTGGCACCGTCCATCCTTGCCTCCGGACGAAGCGGGCCTCTCGGCTGATGAGCGGACAAGCATCCAATGCGTCTTGCCTCCGTCTCTCAGTCTGGAGCAACAGGTCAACATGGCGGAGTTCATCCTGACCGGCCTGGGTCTCAACCGCGGCATAGCACCGGTGGTGCTCTTGGTCGGACACGGCAGTTCCACCACCAACAACCCGCATCGGGCAGGTTTGGACTGTGGGGCTTGTGCCGGCCAGACTGGGGAGGTGAACGCCCGGGCGGCAACCAGCCTCCTCAACGATTCGGCGGTACGCCAGAGCCTGCTGGCCAAAGGTTGGAAAATTGATCCGCGCGTGGTGTTTCTGCCCGCTCTGCACGACACTACCACTGATCGGGTGGAGATTCTGAGGGGCCTGGACGACCCTCGTCTGGATGCGAGTCTCGTGACGGAATTACAGGATGCCTTGGCCGAGGCAGCTAATCGGACCCGACTGGAACGAATGCTGCGTCTGGATCCCGAGTTGCGGGATCCGGTCGAGGTGGCCCGAAATATGTCCATGCGCGGGCGAGATTGGTCCCAGGTCCGGCCCGAGTGGGCCCTGGCCGGCAATGCCGCCTTTATCGCGGCACCCCGCTGGCGTACCCGGGCGCGCAATCTGGCCGGAAGAGCTTTTCTCCACGATTATGATGCCACCAAGGATCCGAGCTTCGGGGTACTAACGCTCATCCTCACTGCACCGCTGGTCGTAGCCAACTGGATTAATCTCCAGTACTACGGCTCGACGGTGGACAACCAACGTCAAGGCTGCGGCAACAAAGTCCTGCACAACGTGGTCGGCGGTACGCTGGGGGTGTTGGAGGGTAATGGTGGCGACCTGCGGATAGGACTCTCGGAGCAATCCCTGCGGGATAGCGCCAGCGGCTTGCAGCACGAACCTCTACGCTTGTCTGCCTTTGTCGAAGCGCCCATCGAGGCCATGGACCGCATCATTGCCGAAAGTCCGACTCTGGCTCGGTTGGTGGAAAATCGCTGGTTGACCATCCTCCAGATTGCCGAGGACGGATCACTGCGCGAACGCCGTGGCGCTGGGGAGTGGCAGATGGTATAAAATGAGACATCACTACCACCGGTTCGGGAAAGGGGCTACCCCCCTTTCCGCGAGTTGCAGGCATGCAGATAGACCCGTTCGTATTTGAACGATTTCCACAGGCGCTCAACGAACACATCGGCAGCGCGTTCACCGAGCTGGCGCTTCCATTCCGTCATCTGGTTGGGATGCACTTCAAATTGCTGCGCCAATTCGGCCAGCGTCTTGTCGCCTGCCAGTGCGGCCAGCGCCACCTTTGCCTTGAATACCGACGAGTGGGTACGCCTCGTGCTCTTTGCCATCTCCTGCTCCATTCTTTACCCATTCGGGCATTGTATGTCAGCAGGCCACCCACCTAAATGTCTGTTCAAATTTTCCAGACCACTTCTCTTTCGAGGCAAGCCATTTCTCCATGGTTCAACTCCATTCTCGTGATTTGGAATTGAATATAGTCATTGCTACCGACACCTACTTTCCTATGATTTTTTGCTACAAATCTGCTACACCATGATCGGCAAATTGAGGTAAAAATAACCAAGTGCACAGTATGTCTAGCCTGATGATTTGATTGATTTCAAAAAATATAGTGAAATCAATCGGCTTTTGACCGTCTGTACACCCGGCCTGCAGCGGGACGAGGCAACTACGCTGACAAAAGCTTTAGTTACACGACTAGCGTCGTCCCGTATCATAGCGATCAGGAGCTGTTTTTCATGGCGGCCATTTTGGCTTTGGCTTGCTCCATGTTCAGGCCACCCATTTGGGCGCAAGTACCACCAGGCACGATTTTGACATCGCCAGGGTTGTTGGATGTCGTGCTCTGGCCCTTGCACGAATGTAGCCCACTCATCCCTTTGCAATCATTCTGGCCTGCCTTGGCAATGCCAAAGCATTTTTCCATGCCGGGCTTCATCATGCCTTGACCATCAGCGTGCGACACTGGAGCGACTGCCAACACCCCCATTGCAAGTATCGTAGAAGCAGTAGTATTAATAAATTGGCGTTTGTTCATATCGTAATCCTCGTAATCATTAGAAAAGGCGGCTGGTACACCGCCTGCCGTCTGCGGAATACAGCAGGCAAGTATTGGTCGCATTCAAGCGGCGTTCCTTACAATGAATGTATTTTAATTTTTATGCAACGACTGACCACCTGCATTGTCTGAATGTAGCAATGTCTTGCGGATTCGATCACGGACTTCCTCTGGCATGTCGTAATCAGACAAGCCGATCTCAGCCCGCGCATTCAAAACAGCCATGGCGTTGCGCAACAGGCGCAACTGCCGCTCGAATCGTGAGCAACTGATACACATCCACAAATGTAATCGCAGTAACCAACGCTCGCGAAAATGCAACCGGCGCTCCTGACTTTGCGACACCAGACAACTGGCTTCCTTACAGCTCAACATAGTTATTTTACGCTCTTGATTTTTGCAATCCCGTTTTTTTCCAGGCAGTGGCGCAGCACTAAACGGGCTCGATGCAGCATCGTCCATAAATTGGTCGAGGTGATACACAATTCCTGACATATTTCTTCGCTACTATTTCCCATGACTTCGCGGAGCATGAATAAGCGCGCTTGTCGCTCCGGCAAATGTTCCAGGCAAAGCTCGAAAATTTGCCAGAACTGGCGGCTTTCCAGTATCTGTTCGGGATTGCCCCAACTCGCCGGCCGGTTGCGCCAATCGCCCGCTTCAGTAAAATCATCTTCGCCGTCGTTATCCTGATCTGCCATGGATTCCGATTCGTTCATCGACACTTCCCGGGCATCGCGGCGAAACTGATCGATAATCTTGTGCTTGAGTATGCCGAAAAGCCACGTACGTTCCGTCGATGCGCCTGAAAATCCATCTTGTGCTTGCAGCGCAGCAAGCAAGGTCTCCTGTACCGCATCCTCCGTCTTGTGAGGGTCACGCAAGTGCATCAACGCATAACGATAAAGAACCGGTCCATACTCAGTCAACCAACGATTCACTTCAGAGTTTGTGTTTTCGTTCAATGATGTCCCTCCCTTAGGGAAGATGGGATGGACGCCTCCCTCCTCCACGGGGAGCAGGGGCAAGCACTAATAATTGAGGTAGCCCCTCGCGGACCTGACGGCATCCAGGTGCCAAAGTGGGGATAATGAGATTTTTCCAC
>JAJYPA010000277.1 GCA_021795795.1 Pseudomonadota bacterium
GACCAGCATCTACATTCTCACGAATCCTTATGGCCCGAAGGATAATCCCCTGGTGGACAAGTTCTCGCTGACACCCGACGAAGCGCAGATCATCAGCAGCTATTGCGTGGGTGCGGGAGCAGGCGGATCGGGGGCGTTCTGCATCTGGCGGACTAAAACCGGTGGCACGTTCAAACAGTTGGGTTACATCATGGCACCGCCCGCTGAACTTTGGGCCTATACCACCACCCCGAAGGACCGGCAGTTGGGTCTCTATCTGACGGGCAAAATCGGTTACATGGAGAGTCTGGAGATTCTGGCGCAACGCTATCCGGAGGGATCGGCCATGAAGGATCTGGCATTGCGCAAGAAGATCGAGAAGATCAAGGAAATACAGGCGATGATGGCCGAAAGGGATGAGGACGGGATGGACCCGGATGTAAAAAGTCTGGGAGAGGAATTGGCCCGCCTCTGGAATGAGTTTGTCCTGCGGGATTTGCGCAAGGCGAGTTAGCTGATAAACGAAGGTTGATTTATATGCACGTCATTTCTCACGATTTTGACATTTATTGGCGCGATGCACACTGCGTATCGCCCATAAACGAAAGGAGATTGCCATGTTCTGGAATTGGGTAGCGGTTGGCTGCGGATCGTTTCTGACCGTAGTTGCTTTCATTGGCGTGGTGTACACCGCACATCACCAATAAGTAAAAGGTGAAACATGAACATCATCGACATTCTGTTGTTTCTGCTTTCCGGGCTGGTTACCGCGTCAATCGCCATTGCCTGTATGGTATATTATGGTTTTTACAAAAAGTTCAAGCGATTGCCCATAAAAGATGCAATAGAGTGGATTATTGCCAATATCATCCCCGTGACTATCGTGCCGTTTGGCGTGTGGATTATAATATCGCTTTCCCAACACCTGACATCAGTTCATTTACGATTATATGCAGCAATCGCTCTTGCTTTTATTAACTTCACCCTTTCTCTACTATCAACATATATGTGTTACTTGCAACTGGATCGAATCAGTCGGTTTAGAAATGGGTATCAAAGTTTTTGGATTCGCTAACCGTGGCAACCTCTCAAAATCGGCATCACCCTGGTACAAATGATCATCAAGCAAGGAGTTTATCATGATGCAAACGAAAAACACCGGCATGTCCATCCTGGGGCTGTTGCAGGACGCCCCATCCGAAGCCAGCCTTTGCATCATTGATGTAGGGCAGTCCATGCGTCACTCCCTACTGATAGGCGAAACGCGGGACGCCGCCATTGCGGAACACCTCAAGTCTGCCCTGAGTGCCCAGGAAAATGGTGTGACCACTACCATTCACAAGGAATGTACCCAGGAGAATCATCATGCGTAAAATTCAGGGAGTCCTTACAAAAGGTACCATAGAAAAAGCATTGAATGATGGAACAAACAACCTCATGATCCTGCTCGCGCAAGCGATTTTTGCCCTACCGCTGGCTTTCATGGTGATGATCGGGTTGGTGATCCTGGCCTTGCCGATGGTGCTGCATGGCGCAGGGCAATTCACCTATGCACAAATCATGGCATCCATCCATCATCAGCCATATCCACCATTTGGCAAGGTGGTGAATAACATTGCCATAATCGTTCGCGGGTTTTTTCTGTTTTCATGGGCCATTGCCTGGTTTGCTCGCCTCATCATGGCACATCTTCAATGGGTCAGAAAATCAGATACAAACCCAGGCATGGAGTTACGCACTTCAACGTCATCCACCCTTCAGGAGAATTCTCATGCGTAACGTTTCCATTACTTCAGTGCTGGTTCTGGTGGGCGCTTTGGCCTTGTCCGGTTGTGCCAACAATCCCTACGCCAGCAACGGCACTACGGCGGATACGGGCGGCGGGGCGCTCCTGGGGGCGCTGGCCGGAGCCGTGATCGGCAACCAGACCGGAGCACCCCTGGCCGGGGCCGCCATCGGCGCGGGCGTGGGTGGACTGGCCGGGTATGCCGTGGGGCATAGCGGAAGCCGACAGCAGAACCAACCGCCACAACCGGGATACTACGCGCCGCCACCGAATAACCCGGTATGCCCGGCAGGCTACGTCTGCACGCCGGACGAATGATGTTTCGCTACTAGAACAGGAAAGTTATCCTGTTGGCCGCTTTACAAATGAAAGCAATGGGAAATTTTGGCATTACCATTCTCATGGCGGAGGATGGGTTGGAAATACCTGGTATTCGTAATTTCCTGTGTATGGCGTCGAGTTCCCTGGACGATGTCCCGAAATACCGCAACGGTGCATCCAGGCCCATTTATTGAAAAAACTGCACACGTTCGCGGAAATGCTCATGGTGGTCCTAACGTGGAATTGCGAGATCAATCCATTATCTGTGATAACGTGAAAGTATCTGGTCACGTTGTTTTGGAGGGTTCGGCGAAAATTAGCGGGGATGCGAATATTTCCGGCTCATTAATTATGTCTGGCAACACCGAGTTAGGAGAATCTGTACAGGTTCATGAATCGGCGCATCTTATCATGCGCCAATACGCAAATATGTGCGGGGATGCCATCATTTGCGTAGTACCAAAACTATTGGCACCGCACCGACTGAATCGTATCCATTATCTGATCATACTGGATACCCAAAATATCTTCACTCTGCTGTATGCATCGCAACAAGCTACAGAAGATTGCTGTTGGAGCCATTAGATTACTGTTTGTTAGATACCGCATATCCCTGGAATCAAGATATGCAATATCATCAAAAACCACCCAAGTTTCTTTATTCAATATTCCGCCTGGAACACCAAGATAATATCCGCTTCTCGGATTTCCATGATAACAAGGCGGATTATCGGGTAAACCATTTGGGCGCGAAGTAAGTCGCGCATATAGCACCTCAAATCTGTGGTTTCGTTCACCAAGTATTATAAGATGCTTCGGTTTATATGAACCGTCAGATAGTTCGTATTGAAGATGCGTCCAAATTTCGCCACTTCTCATTATTTATTAATCAGATTCCGAAAATAAGCTTTGAATTGCATTCTGGCGAGTCTGATACTCTTTATGAATTTCCCGCAAAACATCAGCGTAAGGGTTTTCCTCTGGAATCCCTAACTCGTAAGGAATTGCCTGAAATGCCCCTTTGCCATTTTGCCAGACTTTATCCCACGCGCCATTTTCCTGGTGTGTAACATCAATCATCTCCGGAGAAACTGTTTGTTGGTATTTTTCAGCTAACTCTTGCATAATGCGAAGCTCTCGCCGAGAAAACAGGCGCTCTTCAAAACCGGCATCGGGATCAACCTTAATAGTTTGCCGGACAAAATCGTGTACCTGCTCAGGAACCACGTGACACCCCTCGACGGTCCCAGACTCTAAATCTTCCCACATCTCCATGACCTGGATAGGGACAGGCCCGAACTTCCACGCTTCGTAATCCAAGCCCGTGACAGGTTTGCCGGTCTCTGATACATGCTGAAAGTCAAGAAGATATAATAACTTAAACAGTTTTATCTTGCCGCAATGCTCCGTGTTTCGAGCAAAGTAGCGGATGACGTTGAACAACCGTTTCTGACTGAGATGGTTAATCATATTGTAAGTATAGCAAAAACAAGTAAGTCCAGACAATCATCGTCTCGCCCACCCCTATCAGCGACGACATGATCCTGAGCATCCTAGTCAACACCATCGGCCCGGTTATCCACCAGATCAGCGGTATCAAAAGCGCCGCGGTCAACGACATCACCACGACCCTCATGGGCGTTAACTGCCCAAAAGCGGACAGCCCCATCGACATGCTCGATTGGCTTCAGGTGCCCATGCTTTCCGGATTTTTGTTTACGGCACCAAGGGTATGGGAACACCAATCACAGGAGACCTCCCATGTCCGATACCACGCATCTCATCCCCATTCAGCGCAATGCCGAAGGGGAAGCCACCGTCAATGCCCGCGACCTGCACGCCTTTCTGGGGGTGGGCAAGGACTTCTCCACCTGGATCAAAGACCGCATCCATCAACATGGATTTGAAGAAAATCAAGACTTTATAATACTCCCCAATTTTGGGGAGTATTCCGGGCGCGGCCAACCGAAGAAAGAATACGCTCTCACTCTGGATGCCGCCAAGCACATCGCCATGTCCGAGCATACTGAAAAGAGCAAGGAGGCTCGTGATTATTTCATCGCCTGCGAGAAGGAATATCGGCGGCTGCGGGAGCAGCCCCCGGTGCAGCCAGTTCGCCAGCCTACTTTGAGCGAGCGGTATCTGAACGGGCTGCCCCATGAAACCGTGCTGGCCGAGTTCAAGCTGCTCATCGAACTCAACCAGTTCAGTCCCGGCATGGACGCCAATCAAGCCTTCCTGGGGGCCGTTGGGCAAATGGAAATGATGGGCGTGCAATTACGTCCCCTGCTGGCTCCCCAGGCGTTGGCCCTGGAATCGCCCCATCGTTGCGCCGAGTTGCGGCCCACGGACCTGGCCCGGCGCTTTGGCATCCTGCGCCGGGATGGCAAGGAAGATCCGGCGGCGGTCAACCGGCTGCTGGCCGATCTGGGCTATCAGGCGCATACCGCCAGGGAAACTCTGGCATGGACGCCTACCGGCAAGGGCTGGCCGTTCGCCGTGGTCAAGGACGTGCCTCGCGCCACGGTGCAGGGTGGTCGCCCGGTTCGACAACTGTTCTGGAAGGAAACACTGCTGGAAAACGTCATCGTAACCGATGACCTGTCTCGATTGGGCAGCCTTCGACTGGCTAGTGAGCGACTACCTGAAACGATAAGGCAGACTTCGATGGATCTGCATTGAACGCATCGTTACGCGCCCCGGATATTTGGGCATCCCGCGAGGAATTCGTAGACGCCTATGCGGCATGGTTTCATCACTTTCTCGCCATGCAGTCGCTTCGGGATTACCTGGCGGTGTCTTGGGCGTATCGGATGACCGATGCGTCCCTGGTGGATCTTTGTCGGCGGAGTGATCAAGCTGAAATTCGACAGGCGGGGAAGTCACTTGCGAATGCTTGGTCAGCGCCCACTTCCCACCGGGAACCGTCTGTCTCGGTCCCGACGCCTGTGGTAGTTCTGCGTCCGGCAGGTCTGCCGCCTGCCAGTCAGCGTCCAGTTACTTCGGAGTCTCCCAGGCAACTAAACCTGCTTTCCTGAATAGATCACCATAAACCGTTCAAACGGTGGATCAAATTACCGGTGGTTTATAGCGCCCTGATCGCCGCGATCCGCTTTTCCATGCTGGGATGCGTCGCAAACAAACCTCCCATGGGGCCGTGGATATAGGACGTGGCCAGCACGTCTTTGCGCGGGTTCACATCCACCGGGGCTCTTTCGAGCCGCAGTAAGGCGCTGATCATGGATTCCTTTCCCCACAACCGGGCGGAGAACGCATCCGCGCCATATTCCCGATGCCGCGAGAACGCGGTGATCGGAATGAGCGCCAGGAACGACAGTCCGATCTCGAAAGCAATAGTGATCACAAGCTGCGTCAGGACGTTGTTGCCCAGGTACCGGCCGGCAAGATTGCCCATCCAGATCACGTAGCTATTCATAAGACCCATGAGCAACGTGGTGCTGAGCATGTCGCCGTTGGCAATATGGCCCATCTCATGGCCCAGCACCGACCGCAGGATGTTGGCATCCATGATCCCGAGCAGACCCGTGCTGACCGCGATCATGGCGCTATGCCGGGTGGCCCCCGTCGCAAAGGCGTTGGGCCGATCATCTGCATACAGCCAGATCTCCGGCATGGGCAGCACGGCCTTCTGCGCTGTCTCGGCCACCATTTGCCAAAGCTGCCCGTTTACGCCGGCATCTCCCTGGCGCACCTGGACCATGTGGAACATGCGCTTGACCAGCCACTTCGACAGGAACAGGAAGAAAAACGCTCCGCCAAATCCAAACAGGAGCGCGAAACCCACTAGGTGCATCTGGATGTGAAAAACCACCAGAACCGCCGAAAGCACTACAACGAAAAGCAGATTGACGCCAAACATCAGCATCAGTGATTTTAGAGAACGCATTGCCACACCTCCTTTTCGGGTAATCGAATTACCTAAATATGTTAGCCGACGACGGTGTTTATTGCCAATGCTTCCCCTTGCAGGGTGCAACCCCGCACGTATTCCCGCAGCCACGCCGGATCATTCCATTTGCCCTTGCGCACCATGCAGGCAATCAACTTCTCGACGGCACTACCCTGTACTGCATCTACCCACTCGTGAAAATCCTGGCTGTCACCATAGGCGTCGATAATTGCGCCCATAACGAGTGTGTAACCCGCTGGCAGGTGACCAGCATCAACATGCCGAAAAATCCGGTCAGCGATGTGCTGAATGTTTGCCATTAGCAACCCCTACGGGGTGCCAACCCTCTGCCGGATGCAACACCTGCTGGAATGTGAACATCGGGATTCTTGGCTAGTGATTGTGGTAACGGCTTCGCCATGGCGGATTTCAGCAATTCCTGCGCTTTATTGCGACTGTTCGCGTCGCCCTCACGTAGCAAGCGAAAAATCTCCACCGATAGCTTGCTGGTTTTTTCTGGAAGTTCGTGTGATACCGCATGTTTCATTTTTCTACTCACAAAACACTCCTTTGTATCTGTGGATCATCGCGCCAACAGGTTACGACCGCGACGAAATAACAGGGGGTTGCCCCCCCGCAGGGGGCTGCACCCCGGCATGGGGTTGTATCCTGCCAAGGGTTTGCACGTTATCGTCTTGATGAACGGGAATGGAGGGCATTAGTCGCGCCGGATGCGTATATGCGACCTGCGGAACCAATTGACCTGATCCTTCACCGTAACGAGCCGCATGTCCGTTGGTGGCGTCGATCAGGAAACCAAAGACCAGACCGATAACAAAAGCCCCCAGCGCCACCACTTCGACGTGATGCTTGATGGTATGGGTTAAAATCTTACGGTCTTCGTGACTCCAGCCTTTGGTGAGCGTTCCAATGCGTTTTGGTTGAGAAAAAGGGCATAATTGCGCTGGCGAAATCTCCGGCGGCATGGGATCATCACTCCATGCTGGTGGCAATGAAGAAAAAGCTTCGGCGATGTTGTTTGCCGTCACTTGCTGCGTAGCCCCGTTGTCGTCTGCTGCGGACCATTCCAAATCACCATTATTGATAGCCGTATTGTCGATTTCATAATAAATATGTATCCCCAAAATGCGTGACGCCATTTCCAGCCCCGCATCGCGCGCATCGGGTGGCAGATCACCCAGGAATATGAATAGTATGTTTTTCCAGCAAAGCAATTCTTCATGCGACAGAATGTCTTCAATGGACTCCGAAGAACTCGAAGCCACGAAACGCGGCCTTTCTTTAGGTGCAGGCCACGGTGACGGACGTGGTTCTTCCAGATACGCCTCTGGTGAGTGAGGTATTGCTGGTGGATACCCGATACTTTTTTGCATGTCACAGCGTATTGCAAACAATTTTTCCAACATCTCGTTATGAGACATGCTCCACGTATTATAACTAGCATCAAAAAATAGACCGATGCGTTTCGTGAATACCGTGCGCAACGGTTCCGAAATGGGGAAATTGTCAGGGTATTCGATAATAACTTTCATGCGGTTTTCCTTGTTTATGGCGTGTTACCGGGACGGGAATTCCAACAAGCGGATTAGCTTCTGGCCGGAAAGGATCGTTACCTGTTCACTCAAAAGATGCACACTTGTTGGAGTTCGTCCGGTATGTACGAAAAATCCACATTCCAGATTTTCCTTGTGCAAATCTCTGACAAACTGCTTTAGATGGTCCGTTTTAATGGCTCCCTTGTAGCGTTTGCACTGGATGCCCCACCATGTTCCTTTTTGAAAGATTCGACCGTCGAGTCCGCCATCTCCGCTGTAGCGGGTACTGCGTTGCACCAGCCAGCCCTCTTTCTGAAAAGCGTCGAGCACCAGCTCCTCGAATACCAGGGGATCGAGTTTGCGCAAATACGCGATGCGACGCGCAAAGGTTTCCTGCGCGTCCTTGCCCACGATTTCAGAAATCGTGACGGCGCGACGTCCGGCCGCATCTTGACGCCGTCGGTGCCCCCGTTTTTTGCGGGACTGAATGCGCGAAAACCAGGCGCGGCCGCGCGCCAGAATCCCGCTCAACATTTTCCGGTCCATTCTCCGCGCCAGCGCAGGGAAGGCCGCTGTGGAGACTGCAATGAATGAATCAGATATAAAGCATCCCGGAGCGCGGCCTGCAATTCTTCCATCATGCCCGGATACAAACGTGGATCGGGGCAATTCCGTCGCGTGAGGCCGCACCAGTAATTGATCTTCACCTTTACTTCCAGAGGAGATGCCATTGCGACCCCTCCCGGATCATGTCGATCACGCCGCGATGCCCCAAAGAGGGATGACCGTGAAATTTCATGTACACGGAGCAGGCGCGCACATCGGGTTTGCTCGTGGGTACGCACTTTTCGACGTGAGTGTGTATCAAACTTTCGTAAATGAAGGTGTGGTGATGGTGCTCCGGCCAATGCAGATGCAGGGAATGATTCCCCGTCAGAGATTTGACGAAGGCCAGTTTGACGGCTTTTCCCGGCGGTTCGGAATGCATGGCACAACCGGCCAGACCCAGGGCAGCAGCGACGAACAGCACCTCTTTCATACGAGACATGATTTTCTCCTTTTCCGGTTTTTCACGTTTTTCACAATCCTCAACCCCTTGGTGCCGCAGTGCTGCGCACGGCATGTCCTGCGGATGGCAGAGATTGCGCTTCATAAAAAAGTCCGGAGTGGGTCCGGGCGAGTTCCGCAAAAGCGGAGGAGATTTGCAGCAATCCTTTGGTGCCGTAAGGAAATTACTCGCAAAGTCCGTAAGCGGATGTACAGACGGGCAAATCGAGCCGATCAAACAGATCCACCGTGCCGTTATCGCCCTTGGCCCATTCCACACGGGCGCGGATGTTGAGGTCGGCAAAAATGGCCCGATGATCTTTGCGGTCGTCGGCATCACCCATAAAGGTGGAACAACCACGTTTCGATGCTTGTCC
Source organism: Pseudomonadota bacterium (assembly GCA_021795795.1). Next base: position 8,977 of record JAJYPA010000277.1, read on the forward strand.
GACCAGCATTTCCCACTGAGCTAATCGCTCGATTTCCGCCGGTTGGCGGTAGGCAATTTGCGCCAGCCCAGCCTTGTTGCTGTTGATGCACACGCATCCAACGCGGCTTTGTCCCTGAGAATAAAGAGGATTCAAGGGGCAATCCTGGGAGCGTACAAAATCTACGGTCTGTTGCGCCGTCCAATCCACTAAAGGCCGAAAAGCCCATAGCTTTGGGCCGATGCGTTCCAGGCGTTTCGCGTTACGGCGATTCGGAGATTCATCACGGCGAATCCCTTGCCAGGAGACGACCGGAAAGCCCTGGTCGATGAGATCAAGCTGAAAAGCTACGGCGATATTGCGCTTGAGTTCTTCGGTGCAAAATTGGGTCATCCGGGACGGAAACCGGCCTTTCCATAGGCATAAATCCAGAAACGGATTGCCGGTTGGATGCAGAACCGCCAGTGCCCTACGTTTGGCCTTGTTGGACCAGCGCACCTTTTTACCATGCGCCTTTCGCGTTTTCGGGACAACCTCCTGTATCTCTACGCCTTTCTTCAATGCTGTGCGATACCTGATAAGCCCTTGGCTGTCTCGTGCCGGCACAATCCGGCCCTGGGCATCTCGAACCGTCACCCGTTGATATTCGCGCTTGGTCCGTTGGTCGCGGGCGATAAATCTTCGCTTGGCGGCGATCTCCGCAGAAAAATCCGCCTTGAGCCGATGGATTCGGATGCCCAGATGACGCTCCAGATCATCCAGGTACGCATGCGTAACCGGGATTTCATTGCCTGTATCGCAGAAGATGGCAACGATCTGCTCACGCGGTACGCGCTCCAGGGCCAGCAGCAAGGTCGCCGTGGAGTCCTTGCCGCCCGAGACGCTGATGACGTGGCGAATATGCACCTTACTTTTTCGCGCTCTTGAACCAACTGGTGGGAGTAGGAAAATATCCTTTCAGGATGGCCGCATGAATCTCCGCCTTTGTCGGTACCCGCAAAATCAACGTCCGTTTACCGGGGATGGCGCGCAATATGGCGGTGGGCATGGCCTGCCGGTTGATGGCGGCTACCATTTGCTGCACATTGCTATCCCGCTGATAGATGTATACCGAAGGCATGATGGCGGGTTGCGGCTTGGCAAACTCCATGCTCCAGCCCATCGCGGTGGCCAGATTGAACGCCACCACGTTCACCGGTCCCTCCCAATGAAAATGAAAGCGGTCCTGCATCGCCTTCTGATGCGAGGGCGCAATGG
>JAJYPA010000278.1 GCA_021795795.1 Pseudomonadota bacterium
GGCCGGGCGGCGGCGTCCACGGCTTGCGCCAGGAAGGCACCCCGGACGGGTCGTTAATCATGTCGATGATTTGCTCCGCGACGATCTCCGCCGCCGTTTTCTTTTCAGTCGTCATGACCGATCTCCAGAATCCGGCCATGGTCATCAAGCAGGTTGCCGTGCTCATCCACTGCGGCTACGGGCTTGGCGTCCTGATCGTTCTCGGCGGCGTCCCGGCGAATGCCGGTGTCCTCGGCCAGTTCGCCGGTCAGAAAGGGAGTGTGGTAATCCATGACGCATCTCCTGTTGTATGGGTTCATCCACCAGGGTGGTGCCGATTTTTCGCGGTCTACTGCAAACTCAGTGAAAATTGGTTGCTGGTAGCGATCATGCGTTGGGCACCCAGGCGAGTGAGGACAGGGGCGATACACTCCAGCAGCCCATCCTTCCAAAAGAGTTGCCGGACGGGCCGCCCGCCTTGCACCGTGGCGCGTGGCACATCCTTGACCACGGCGAAGGGCCAGCCTTTCTCCGTAGGCGTCCAGGCCAGCGTTTCCTTTGCTGTGCGCGTCTGGTAGCCCAGGTCGGCCAGCAGCCGGTTGACCGCTGCCGCATCTTCCTTGCCGTCCCGGCGCAGGACGCCGAAGCGCCGGGCGATGTCCGTAGGCCGCAGTTCGGCGCAACGATGGGGCGATTCCAGAGCCAATGCCTGGGGAGCCAGCAGAGGCCATAATTGCACGCCCATCATTTCCATTTGCCCCACGGCCCCTAGGAAGGCTTGATTCGCGTCCATGCCGGGGCTGAACTGGTTGAGTTCGATGAGCAGCTTGAATTCGGCCAGCACGGTTTCATGGGGCAGGCCGTTCAGATACCGCTCGCTCAAGGTGGGCTGGCGAACTGGCTGCACCGGGGGCTGATCCCGCAGCCGCCGGTATTCCTTCTCGCAGGCGATGAAGTATTGCCGGGCTTCTTTGCCCTTTTCGGTATGCTCGGACATGGCGATATGTTTAGCGGCATCCAGAGTGAGAGCGTATTCTTTCTTCGGTTGGCCGCGCCCTGAATATTCCCCAAAATTGGGGAGTATTATAAAGTCTTGATTTTCAAATAATCCATGCTGCTGAATGCGGTCCTTGATCCAGGTGGAGAAGTCCTTGCCGACCTCCAGAAAGGCGTGCAGGTCGCGGGCGTTGACGGTGGGCTGACTTTCCTCGTCCAAAGCAACGGACTGGATGGGCGGCAGCATGGCAATTTCCTGAATGGGTGAACTCACCAGGGTGATGCCGATTTTTATGCCGCTACCCGTCGAATGACCTCATCCGGGTCCAGGTCCATCAAAATGAGATAGTCGCGGGCAACAGGCGAGTGCATCAGCCAGTGGCGGGCACTTTCCCCGGCGCGGTTGGGTCGCTTCGCATCCTCTATGGCAAGACGCAGGACCGCGCTCAAGAGTTCACGATGGGGTTCGCTGGTATCGGCCATGGCGGATCTCCTGGATCAAGGGTCTCTACCGGGGTGATGCCGGTTTTGCGCGGCACCCATTCAGGTACGTTTTTTTCCCATGTGCAGCACTTTGGTCCAGAGCAACGCCTGAATCCGGGTCTGGAGAACGTTGCGCTCCCGCTCGTTCAGTTTCGGGAAGGCTTCGGGCAGGGGTGGGTGCTTTTCCATCATGGGCAGCGCATCGAGGACCGGCAGATAGATCAGGGTTCGCGCCCAGGACAGGGCATCGTGAGGCGGGGCCGACTGGTTCAGCAGGTCTTGCAGGATGCGAAATCCGTCCACCTGTTCCAGTTCGGCATCCTGTAGGGTCCAGGATTCCGTGTTTTCCGGCTTGGGTCGGGACTGCCACCATTGGGTGCGCCAGGGAGCTACGACAGCCATCACATTCTCCTTTTTTTCAGGGTTTCTCACAGGGTGATGCCGAAAATCGGCACCACCCTGTCAGGTACAAGCCGAAAGGAGACGCGAACATGGCCGTGGAATATGAAGTGGCCCCCCGGAAACTCAGTAAAGACGGTAGCGAAGTGTTGCCCGCCGAGTTCGACGACGCACAGTTCTATGGCGTCTATGCGCGAGGCATTAACGAACATTGGGGCGTGGGCGGCAAGGGGCCGGACACGGACAAACTCGCCAACCACATTCAGGACTTTTCCACCCAGGAATCGGCGCAGGCTTTCGTGGATCGTTTGCAAGCCAACGCGCCGCAACTCGAAGCTCTGGAACATTGGGGATCGGTCACTGTGGCGGGAGTGCGTTATCTGCCGTCCACCGATAAAGGGGTTGCACCCCGGCAGGGGCCGGATGGAAGGGCCACTCATTATGTTGCGGAGGGCGGGCTTGCGGATTACCAGAGGCCCGCCGTGGCTACCTGGGAGATTGACCGTTATCTGAAAACGGGCGAATTGAGTCCCGAACTCGCCGCCAATGCGGTTACGGACCCGGACAACTGGAAGGCACTCAATCCCTTTGAGCAGCAAAGCCTCAAAAACTTTGCAGCGGCAACCCAGGCCGACCCGTCTTTTCGGGAGTTTCGGGAAACCGAGACGAAATACGCCCGCGATGCCGGTGCCCGTATCCCGGAGGGCGTGAATTTTCGGGTTTTCATTATAGACGATATGCCCAACAGCCTACAAAATTTCGTCTGGAGTCAGAAGGTTGGGATAGAACAAAACCTGAACGCGCATCCACTGGCAACGCAACTGGACGCCATCGCCCACCATCCCGCCATAGCGCAATTCCGGCAAATGCAAAGCCTGCCCCACATGCCGGAGCGGGCCAAGGCCATCTATGCGGATACCTTGTTTCGGAATCATCCCGACCTGTCGAGACGTTACGAGCAGGCCAAAAGCGAAATCCAGAAATTGCACGGAACCGATCCAGCGTTGATGGAGAAAATCGGCCATGTGGCGCGGTCTTTGCCCGATCTGGAGGCCGGTATGAGCGACAACCTGGTTTCCGCATTGCAATCCCTGTCTTTGACACCGCCCACCCAGACGTTACGCAAGCCGTAACCCCACTTGAAAAGGAGTCGTACCCATGGCAGACCATATCAGCCCGGAAATCGGGCAAGTCATAGCGGACCCGGAGCAATTCATTCGCGCCGGTCAATTTCTGAACGATGTCCAGGTAGCCCATCTTCCCGCAGATTTTCAGGCCAAAGCCTTTGTCAACGCGGCAGTGCTCCGCGATGGTTCGTTTCTTCATGTCAGCGCGTTTCAGGCCGGAGACACCTTTCAGGGATGGAGTTCGGGCATTGCGGTTTCGCACAAGGACGACGACCTTGCCAACGGTGCCGGACTGGCCGGTATCTTGCGCAATCCACCGTCCGCGTCCCTGGACGATGCTTTGGATCAGGCACACGTTCTGGGGCCGGTATCTCTGGATCGTGAGCAGCGCGACAGCCTGTTTTTGAACATGAAAGGCAACACCTATCCTGGTGCATTGGACTATCTCAAACCGATGGAGCATTGGGCGATGGGGGCCGGATTGAGCATGAAGGAACTCCAGGATCAGGAGCGGGGCGTTACCGTTCCTGCCGAAAGGGTGCCATCCATGGAAACCATAGGCGATGCGCCGGGAGCCAAGAGTATTGCTGAATTGGCCGGACGTGGAGCGGCCATAGGTGGCATGGGGCCGCACCCTGGAGAGGGGCCGAAACAGCCTAGCCCTATGGGTGGTCTGGACATGGCGGGCATGGCCGAGGGCGCTACCGTGCTCTACAGTCGGGCCGATGCCCCGGACACCTTGCGCACGGGTGTACTGATGCACAATCAGGACACGGCGAACGGTCAGCGTTTAGAGATGCTGAACGATCAGGGCTTGCGGGAACGGCTGTATACCGGCCCGGATCAGGGTCAGGAAAGCCCGCAGAACCGCATGGCCGCTGTCCTGGGGTATGCCACGCCGACGACCGAACCGCTCTTTGTCGCGGGCGTGGGCGCGGACGGCAAGATCGCGGAAAAGCCCCAGGATGCGCAGAGCTTTGGCGTATTCTTTCATGACAAAAATGGAGAAGCGGTGCCCGCAGGTCAGGCGATGACGGCGGACCTGGCCGAACGGTTGAAAACCCATATCGAGCAGGGCCGGGTGCCGGAACCCGTCGAAGCGCCCAAGACCCTTGCCAGTCTGGGCGCATTGCGGGATTTACTGGACCTGCCACCGGAAGCCCCCAAACTGGAAGCAGAAAACAAAAACGCTGAACCGAAAAAACCGGATTTGAAAAAGCCGGAGTTCACCCCGCCTGATCCTTCCAAACCGGATGAGCAGCCCAAGAACCCGCAGCAGCAACAAGTCGTTCACCAGCGTATCGGTCTGCTTTCTGCCTTGCTGATGCACACGGCCAATGCAGGGCGCAGAGCGGTTCGGGCGATTCGCGGGCCGGACGCGGAAGAATGGCAGCATCGCGCACATGCGCACATGGACCGTGCGCAGGCCCACATGGACGCCATCGCCCGGCATCCCGCCGTGCAGGAGTATCAGAAGATGGAAGGCTTGCAGGGGATGCCGGAGCGGGCCAAGGCGCTCTATGCCGAGACGTTGATGCGGAACAATCCTGACCTCGCCGCGCACTATGCCCAGGCGAAAGACAGCGTGGAGAAATCTCATGACGCGATGTTCTACATGAACAAAAAGGGCGGCAAGACCGATCCCGCTTTGACCGAGAAAGCGGGAAAGGTGTACGAAACAGCCAGCAAATTGTCCGATATGGAGAGCGGATCAAGCAGCGGCCTGTTTTCCTCGCTCAAATCCTTTTTCTCGGCACAACAGACCCAGACCATGCGCAAACCCTGAAATCCCCCCCCGGCGCAAGCCGGGTTCTTTTATGGAGCAACAATCATGCTGAAATATCTGGTGGAGCCGCGCACTCAAGCGGGCGAGCTTTATGACCAATTACCCGCCGAAAAAGGCCCGGATCAATACGGTGTCGCCCTGCATGGAATGGATACCTACTGGCATCGCACCTTGGGACCGAGCTTTGTCATTGACTTGGGCAACTGGCCGACGCTCCAGGAGGCCGAGGCTTTCGTACAACATTTGAAAGACAACGGCCCCGACCTTCATCACCGGGGACGTGAAGTGGAATATGTGGTGGTCGATGAACGTCTTTTGGGGTATCGCGCCCCACCGGACAAGGACGCCAAGTTCTCGACCGTGCAGGTGCTTTCTGAACCTGGGCGCGACCCGCGCAATAACCAGCAACCCGTACAACACGGTTTCAATCAGGTGCGTCCGGCCACTCCCGCAGACTTTGAACACTTCCGGGTAAACCTGGGGAGCCACGAAAAGTATCTGACCCACCCATTGGAAGCCCTGGCACGAAATTATCCAGTCACTATCGCCGGGACGAACTATCGTTATGATACGAAACCTAGTGCCATCCCCTGTTATATGAGCGGAACCGATGACGTGCGGGACGCCCCCAGAGTATCCAGTTGGGAAATCTGGCAATATCTGGTTTCCGGTAAGCTCACGCCGCAACTGGCCGCAGACGCGATAGAGCACTGGAAAGACCTGAATGCTTTTGATCGGGCTTCCCTGCGCAATTTTGCGGAAGAAGCCCGAAATGATCCGAATTTTCAACAATTCCTGACCTATGAAGCGGCCTATTATCGCGCCAGAAGCGAAGCCATTACCCAGGGTGATCCAATCCGCCAACTCCGACTGATCGACATGCCGGAGTTATTGCAAGAGTTTGTACGTAATCCACAAGGAAGACCATGGATGGACAAGCATTTTCTGGAAAATCGCTTTGGTAGTGACGCAGCTTTTGGTGTCCGTTCGGTCAACGATACGGGTGATGACGACCCCAACGGCAGGTCCATCTTGCCCAATGGCGGCAGCGCCGTAGAAGGTCTCAGCTATGCCGAATATATCCGAGACCACTTGCCCGATCATGACGTGCAGATTGTGGGATTTTATAGCAGAGACAACCCGGACAGCGCCTACGCTCGGAAGGCGTGGGATGATGGAATCGACTTTGCCATAGTGGATCAACGATATTTGGTAGACCCATGGCCGAAACTGGTTTTGGGTGGATCGCATCCGGTGGCGTATGACCTGCATGATCCCACCGACCAGATCAAGGTCAAGGAAATCTATGGCGATCCGCAAAAATGGGAAGTGGCTGCCAAAAAACCTTTTCTGGACAAAGCCATACAATACAGGGCAAAGGATCAGGCTTTGGATATGGGCTTGTTTTTGGCGGAAGCGCATATAGGTGCCATCATCCACCATCCACTCGTACAGAATTTTCGTGAATTGGCGGAAATGCCCGGCATGACCCCATCGGCCATAGAAACGTATGGCAACGCCTTGCTCAGAAACAACAGCGATCTCATTCACCACTTTTCGGGGTTCCGGGCGGAAATGGAGAAGATTGCGGCCCAGGGCGGTATGAATCCCTCAGAGCCAAAATTACAGATCATCATGCAGAAAATAGATCAGCTTCCGGCCAACTTCGGCAAGGACGCCTTGTTCGAGGCTACCCGATTGGCGGTAGTCGAGTGTCCTAATCTCAAGCCCAGAAAAACGGTCATATGAAATCTGAGGTTGTCCAGAGACTATGGGCAGGTGGTGGGTAAATCGTGCTGTTGCGTGCAAAATCAGGTTGATTAGGCTATTTTCAATACGGACCGGTACTGTTTTGTGCGTAGCATGGTTGAACAAAAAACTTGGCCTTGTGAATCCGCTCCTTTTGTTGGGTGCCTGTCACGCATTAGATCGTCGAATACGAATGACACCTTGGCAGCGAAAGCTGCCGTTTGAGGCCTTTCGCTATCAGCTTTTTTGTAATCAACGCGTGCTGGATTGGCTCCTTAATACACTAAAACTAAGCCATCCATGCTGGTCATGAGTCCCTCCATTCCAAGAACTCGCTAACAGGTTTTGTCAAACCATCATTTTCCATTTTAAACTCTTCGTTGAGGCACTCTTGAAACCATTTTCTGATGGGGTTAGCAAGGTCTTGACGATCCTGCTCAATAAATCTAAACGGTAGAATGCTGCTATAATCCTCATATTTCATAATTTCTGTCACATCTAATTTTTTTCCAGACTTTTTTCTGAACGCCGGAAGGGGACGCTGCGGCTCAAATATTTCAACGCGGCCTCTATAAGGAACTCGAATCTGTATGATGATATCATTTATTTGTCTTGGCAACTGATCTTCGTTCCAGTCCTCATAAACGTCCAGCTTGTTATTATCTATACCACATTTTTCTGCAACAATATCCTTATACTCAATGGCATCTTCAGTCACATTGCCACGATACATAACAAAGTAAATTGGCTTATCTTTTAATTCACTTTTATTTATTTTTAATAAAGACGATTTTTCGCCTTCATTTCTTACGAAGTCGGGTCTCGATGACCTTCGCTTCTTCCATTGCACTTTTGCCATTTCTATATCTTTTTGACAAATAGGTCTGGCTTCACCCCATTTCTTTTCGAACCAAAGAGTCGTCTCTGTCAGCAAGCTGGAATCGGCGCTATAAATTCCCAATTCTGAGAAACCATTAGAATCTGCTCCCTCAAAACCCAGTCCGTTGGCTGACATATTCGCCGATCCAACCACCAGCCCTTTATCAGAGAGCACAAGTTTGGCGTGCAGCTGATCCAATTGGCGGGTCTCTGCATTTTTCATGGTCATCAACTTTTCAATAACGATTGGGTTTGAGCCTCCCATAGAGAGATTGCAAATAATCTGCAGATATTCTCCCGAGAAACCATCGAACAGTGACTCACTTTCAGCACCCCAGAATGCAACAGCAATTCTAATTTTTCTGCCATTTTTTATGAGATCAGAAACTTTCTCCAGATATTTATCACCAGCTAGCAACACAATCCCCTCCAAAAATCTGCATGTTAAACAGAATAATTCTCTACCCTTTATTTATCAGGTTACCGTATTTCACCGCGTTGCTGCAAGGAACTCAGAGATCCCGGCCTTCAGAGTGTAGTATCCCTCTATTGACCTTGTGCATTCCCGCAGTGGACTGGTGTTGCCGTGTAGCGCTCCTAGTAGCTGCCCTGCAATGGCTCCGACCGAATCCGCATCTCCCGGATGATTGGCTGCCTGAAAGATGCCTGTTCTAAAATCTGGCGCGGTCAACCCGAGATATACCACAATTGCGAGTATTTCCTCAGCCACCCAACCTGCTCCTAGCTCCTTTATTGCCTGTTCCCAAAGAGCCTCCTTCACTGCAAGTTCTTGCGCCCGAAGGATCAGCTGACGAATGGTCGCGCCAGTCTCTCCAAGTTTTTCCAGAATAAGCTGGGTTTCTGTCACCGCATCGTTCAGATGTGCTCCTGTGGCAACTTCCCGGATCAGTGTGGCAAAAAACCCAGCAGACAGATAGCCGCAAGGATGCCCGTGGGTCAGTTGTGCTGCTTGGCTAGCTACGGTGAAAGTTCTTCGCAGGTCCCAGTCGGCTTGGTGCAATCCCGCCCAGAAACCGATTGGCGCCACCCGCATCAGTCCACCACAGCCTTTGCTATCGTTGACCACCGGCATACCCAGATCGGTCGCCTCCATCAATGCCCGCAAACAGGTGCGGCCTGGCCCCACGCGCTGATGCAGAATCGGCTCGTCGAGCAAGAATCCCTCATTGAGGTAGGCATCGGGTGGGATACGACTTGGCAATTTCTGGGTGGTGAGCCAACGCAGATAGGCCTTGTGCAGGGCTATCAGTAGGGGCTCCCCGGTCTGTGCGTGTCGGATGAGCGCCTCTGCCGTGAACAGGGTCATCTGGGTGTCGTCGGTAAATCGGCCCATGCCGTCGGGGTGAACAAATCCCTGCACGCCAGTGTGTCCCCAACGCTGAAGGCGCTCTTCTCTGGACAAAAACTCTATAGGTTCCCCCAGCGCATCGCCAATGGCCCCGCCCAGGAAGCCACCCCAGATGCGATCGGCTATGTCGATGGTCATGAGATATCTACCGTTGGGGCCGGCCTGTTTGGCTGGATCACTCTGGCCCGTCGAGCATAGTACCCAGCCATGGTCGCAGTGGTTTCCCGTAGGAATTTCACCAATTCAACGGGCCCCAGCACTTTCAGGCCAGTGCCAAAGCTCAGAATCCACCAGCGAAGCGCGTAGGAGTCCTCGACCTCGGCCCGGAACGTCACCCAGGTCCGTCCGCAGGACTCTATCGTCTGATGAGCGCCAATGGGGCGTTCTTCCAGCAGGTGGGCAATCTCACGATTGGCCTGGACCCTCAGGGTGATACGCGAACCCGGCTCGGCAAAGCGAAGAGTGGTTTGGGCGAAGTTCCAAAGGGAAAAATCCTCGGGCATTTCCCGAGCAGGTTCTTTCTGCGGCTGTACTTTCCTCATGCGATGGCAGGCATAGAGCAACGGGGTCTCCCGCCCATGGTGGTAGGCTACCAGATACAAAGTTCCTTCCTGCAGCACGACACCCCAAGGGCTAACGCGATGGCCTTTGCCGTCTGCTTGTCCTTGCGCATGGTAGGTGAACGCCAGCTGGCAGCGGCTTTCCAGGGCTTCCAGTATCTGGGAAAGGATCCAGTCCGATAGATTGGGCGGAGATTGCACGCTGGAGGACAGCACGGTCACATGACGGCGCCAATCGCGCAACGACGAGTCGGCCAGGGCTCGTTCCGCATCGCGTTGGTAGCGATCCCAGTTCTCCAGTAAGGCGGGCGGGAAAATAGGTCGAAGGGTCTCGTAAGCCAACAGCAATGCCAGTGCTGACAGGCTATCCATGCGCGGGATCTGTATGCTCTCTCGGTCCCCCCGCCAAGACCATCCCTGCGGCCGGGACTCATCCGAGGTCAACGGAAAGAATCGACTAAGCCAATGGAGATCCCGCTCAATGGTGCGCCGGGTGGTCTCGATGCCTTGCTGGGACAAGACGCGCTGGAGCTGTCCCACACTCCTTCTGCCGTGCCGACCACTAGAGAGTTGCTGTAGTATCTGGAAGCGGCGAAAAAACTGACTTTCTTCACGCACGAGAAGCCGACTCCTGACCGTTCTTATGCGACCGTTATGGTCGCATCCTTGGATCAGTATAGCAGCCAGGTAATCACAGGGGAGCAGATCATGGCTAGGAAATCCGCATCACATACCGTGCAAGACGAAGACTGGGATCTCGAGGAAGACATCGCCTTTTGGCCTACCTGGGAGATAGAGCAGGATCCCTTGGAACCCTGGGTTCGATATTGGGGACTGCGCATCCTCCGTCTAAGAGGTCGACAGATGGGTGCTCATT
>JAJYPA010000279.1 GCA_021795795.1 Pseudomonadota bacterium
CTAGTAGAGTCTTTCAACTCCGCACCCGCTGTCAAACGGGTGGCGGAACCATGCGGGTTGACAGACCGGAACTAGGAACCGGCAAGTCTTTCGACTTCCCGCATGCCCCGCCATAGAACGGCTAAGTCATGCAACGGACGTAAAAAAACCGCCAATGGCGGTCATCCGCCTAGTTTCCGGGCTGTCATACCCGTTCGTCAGGGCGACCCTGACGACAGCTAAAGACTAGCACAGGCACCACGCCTCTGCAAACCTTTTCGATTTAATTGGCAATCCTTTTTTATTTATTGTGGAGCGTTATTATTTGCTATGGACAACCTTTTTGTTTTGGTATAATTATACGGACAAGGTCGGAATGTCCCGATATTAATTTAACGGAATAAGTATTATGCGAACCTACTGCATTGGCTTAACGGTATATTCGACTATATACAAGGTGCCCTATGTTGAACAGGAAGCCCAAGCATGGAGCGCAACCAAACCGTCAGAATCAAACAATTCGGAAACGTCCTACAGATCGTCCTTGAGATACCATGGATCGAAGTCCACGGCGAAAACCAATGGAAGAAGTACCTAGACCAGAAAGCCGCAGAAACGCCGCCACCATCCACCTACTGGCAAGACCTGCAAGCAAAGATCATCCAGACATGGAACGCCACCCACAACATCAGCGCAACCGCGAAACTCTGCAAATCCACGTATTACATCGCTAACAACATAATCCGCAAAGAAAAAACACGCCAGAACCGAGAGCGCCGACAAGCGGCCATCGAGGAGGCAAAACGACTCGCAGCCGCAAACACCAAAACAAAGGACATCGCCCGAATCATGGGCAAATCGCCGGAAACCATCCGGCTATGGCTCAAATCCTAGCAACACAATATGTAGTGCCGCAGCGAGCTGCCAGATGCACAACATATAGTGGCACTTCCATTTTTTAGATCTGAAAAGAGGTTGTTACGCCCGGCCACCGACTGGACACCATCACCAGCGGGGCGGGCTTTCATCGAATCGACCGCGCGAAATGGCAAAAGTGTCACGCGATATTGACGCTTTCCGCCCTTCCCTCTCCGGCATGTTCGCCAAGTGAAGGGGTTGATCCAGGGGAGCGGCCGGGCGAAGCCCGGAATACTGCCAAACAGCCTACCGCCAAGACCTATTATCATCGGCCACACGCTGAACAGCAGAAACGATAGCAGCATTGCGGGACAGCTTAGGATTGCGGCCCTGTTCAAACCGAATCAACCGCTCGGCTTTAGCCTTATCCCCAAAACAAATAGACAACAACTTAGAATAATCATCAGCACTTCGAGCAGAAAGCCCAGGCCGACCAGCTGAACGACTGCCAGGGCGACGCTTCAAACTGGACTGCAACCAGCGGTTAAAGTAATACCCAAGCACCCAAAAAACCACCAGCAGCACCAGGTAACTCAAATCCGGACGAAAGCCAATCATGGGAAAAACCATAAACACCCCATCAAAGCAAGGGCGAAGCACCGCCCCACTTGAAGGGAGTTAGTCGAGAAAACACAAGAGGCAACCTGCCATGCACAAAAACAAAATACATGAATAAAATTCATGTGGCATGACTAATGCTTATTATTGCAAGTATCATGCCATGTGAATATTATTCATTACAACACCAGGCCGCGAGAATCCTACCGCGTGAAACCCCAAGCAGTGGCCCAGGCCTCAGCGCGGCCACTCAACAACCATCCCGCATGTATTGCCTTACGCAAGGCATCGCCCTGCTCTGCCAGCGCATCACGGTCGGCAATGGCTGCAACAATGGCCGCAATCCACGCATCAGGGCGATTTTCAACGCGAGTAACCGGCAAGTCATAGTCAAAGGCACCCACGCCAGTAGAGCAGATCACCGGGAAGCCCATAACGCCCAGTTCGAGCAATCGAAGATTGGACTTGGCATCGTTATACCGGTGTTGCTGCAAGGGAGCCACAGCAAGATCGAGATCAAGACTGGCGAGGGTGGCGGGATACAGATCCATAGGCACGTGCTCATGGGCTTCAACAGCATAGCGCCGCAAGACATTGGGCACCGGACCCAGAAATACCCAATCAACCAGGGGCGCGGTAGCCCTGACCACAGGATAGAGGATCTTCAAATCACCCAAATGGCCCGCAGAACCTGCCCAACCCACGCGAGGCCGCAGACCACATCGGCGAGCGCCAGACAATGACGCCCAGGGCACGTCCGGCAAGGAGTTCGAGCACACCACCACATCAGAGGCATAAGACCCGTAGACCTCGGCAAGGTAAGGTGTGGACACCACCAGACGATCACACAAGCCTATGGCCGTCTTAAGGCGATCCAACGTCTGAGGGGGGAACAAGCCCGAAAATCGGTTATCGCCCGGGATGTCAGATATAAGATCGTCCAACTCAAAGACAAAGAAGGCGTCGGTTTCCTTCCGGTACTGTTTCAGGCGGGCGAGCTGGTCCAACTCAATAAGGCGCTGGAATACCACTACATCAGGAGCCAGATCGGCCAAGGTCGGAGCATCGAGGAGATAGGCCGACTCCACGCCTTGCGCCTGGCCAGTACGTAGCAGCAAATCGAAAGGCCAGCGCACCCGGTAATTCCCACAGGCGTATTGATCGGCAGGATGAACCAGGACAAAGGGCATCATTGCGACACCTCACGGGCCAATATGACAAAGCTTCGATCAGTCTGACGAGACAATGCAGCGTTATCGCGGCGAAGCACGACAGTGGAAATATCCGCCTGATGATTAGCGCGAGCAAACCAGCCCTGGCGATGCAGGCCATGCAGGCCGCAGCCGGAAAGCATGACACAAACCGCGAAAAGAAAGCCTTTCATTCTAGTATCTCCGGTAATAACGCCGACCGAACAGCAAACGCCACACCAGCCGGAACAGAATCAAAAACACGATCAAAGCGATGATGCAGATACCCACATCCAAGGCGGAGAGGTTTTTACCGACCTTCCATATCTCCAGATAGATCAAGCCTCTGAGCAAGGCACCAAAGACAATATGCAATAGCCAATGTAGTGACATAACAAAACCCCCTTGGGTTGCACCCGATTTTCAATTTTCGCAAGCGAAAATCAAAAATCGCGCGCTCTAACTTTGAAAATACCTATTTTTCAAATTTTCCTAAAAAGCCACATCACGGCAGCATATGCGCGGGCAACAACAGCGAATGATGGTGCACAGGTGCGGCGGTAGTCTGATCAACAGGTGCATGTAGGGCAGGCGAAACACCACCCGTAGCAGGCACAGACGGAGCAGGCATTGAGGACGCCTGATAGCCAGACCCGGAACCTACAGACTGGGCTGCAACTGGACGCTGAGCGACATAACCACCACCCCACCGGCAAACCTCCAGTCCCTCAAAGTCGGAACAGCGAATAGCGGGAACCGTGTGCATATCACCACCCTTAGAGGTAATGATCCAACTGCGAACACCGTTCACTGTAATTTGACCGACAACGCGATATTTGTCCGAAATCTTGGATAAGCCGGAGGCTTGCACATTGCGAACCGGCAAAGAATAAGAGCCGAAGTGAGACAACGGGCGATGGTAATAAGGCGCAGCATGGGAGTGTACAGGGCCAAGAGCATGTGCGGCATGGGCAGTAAGAGCAAATGGCGCAGAGGCAGCAGCGGCCATAGTGGGATTATGGGTAAAAGCAGGGTGGTAGCTATTTTGGGCAAAGTGGGTAACAACGTAGTAGGAGTAATACCCAAAAGCACCGACACCGACAGCGAGGACAGGGAGACCATATTTAAACCACTTAGGAACACGGGGTTTTTTAGTGTGAACTTGAGCAGATGTGTAGAGGTCATAAACGTCCTTGGGATACTTAAACATAAACTTGCGAGCAAGTTTACGAGCGCGAGGATCCTTAGGATCATCTTGGGCTTCATCCCATTCAAAAACAGTAGAACGACCCTTGAGACCCCAGACATTGACGAGATGTTGATGGTCAGAGACTAGACGACGCAGATGGGCGTCAATCAACATGGGGTACTGAGTGGTCATATAGAGATCAAGACCAAGATGCCTATGGGTTTCAGCGGCGGAAACAAAATCAGGGAGAGGATCACCAGGGCGACGAGGGCGAAAAACAGCTTGAGCTTCATCTACAAGAACAATAGAACCATAGGGACATTTAGCCCAATCCTTAGCATCATCAAGAGGAAACCATTTATCGGAAGGAACAAGACCCTCAACACCGAAAACATAGATAGGACGGGTACCGTCAGAATGGGCAAGATGATCATTCAACATCTTAAGAGTTTTTCCGGCACCGGGAGCTCCAGTATAGAGACCAAGCATAAAACCTCACTTTGCATTAAAAAAGAAAGTACGAGCAGCCATAAGAGAAACACGAACAGAAAAGGCAGAAACAAATAATTTGAGGACAAAAGTAGCGCCGAGAAGCTGAGCAATAGCCAACATATCAGCAGGAATACCAGAATATCCAAAAATAACAGAGGACAAATCAGATTCAATAACAGAAAAACCCGTATAAACACCAACGCCAACCGTCAAAGAAGCTAAAACAGTAGGACCAATGGAAGAAGCAAGATAACCAACAAGAGAAAGCAAAAGAGGCCCAAGCCATTCTGCAAAAGCCGAAATAATAGCACCCATAGATCACCTCAATGGAAAATGAGAATACCAGCACCAACAGCACCCAAAGCTTCAACATAAGGACGGGCATTAGTAGCCAAAGTACAGAGAGGTTGAACAGAAATATTAAAAGTCTGACCAAAAGCAGAATAAGAAAGAGGGGAAGGACAAACAGCAGTAGATTGATTAGGTACAGCAAGACTTAAAGAAAAAGGAGTAGGGGAAACAGGAGAAACGGAAGGAGGAACAACCGAAGGAGGAACAAAAACACCAGCCTTAGGTTGAGGATTAGATTTAGTGGTGGTAGTGGTAGTGGTACAAGAACCGGAAGAGGTACAAGTTTGAACATCGGTAGTAGATGATTTAGTGACAGTTACATCAGGACCACCAGAAATATCATAAGAAGGGGTGGTAGTTGTAGTAGTAGTAGTATTGGTAGTGGGATCAGTAGAAGTGGTGGTGGTGGGTGAACCGGTAATAGTCTGATCGGGAGTAGGAACATCATAGGTATAGGGAGAAGGAGTAGGAAGAGGAATAGGAGATGGGTTATTCTCCTCAGCATCAGCTAATTCCTGCTGATACTGTGGATCATCAGCCAATTCCTTAGCAAATTCGGTTTGAATCTCACTAGGATTATTTTGGAAATAGGTTTCCATCTGAGAAGGAGAAGGAGAAAGAGAAGAAGAAGAACCGTTAGGACCAGCAGAAGGAGTAGCACCATTAGAACAAGCAGGAGCCTCACCTAAATCAAGAGAAGGAGGATTATTAAAACAACCAAGAGTAAAAGAACAAGTAGCAGTAGCACCAACAGAATTAGAAACAGAGTCACCATCAGGAACAAAATTAAAACCCGAACCAGCAGATTCAGGAGTAGAACCACAGTAATAAGTTTCAGAATAAGGAGAAGAAGAACCAGCAGGAGAAGCTTGGTAAGCATCAGTCAACAAACCGAGTAAACCAGCACCGGCCATAATAGCAAGACCGTAGGGATTAGAATCAGAAAGTAAATCACCAACACCATCAGCTAAATCAGCAATAGAAAGATTACGGGAAGCGGTAATAATACGACCAGCGATAGAAATATTACCAGAAGAATCAATCAGTAAATCAGGAGCAGCAACGGTGTCAATAACACCATCAGAAGAACCAGCAGAAAAAGAACCAGCGCCCTGAGGCCCAAAATTAGAAGGAGAAAGTTGAGAAATAGACCAAGAGCCGTCAGGAGCCTGAAACCATTGGAGATTAGGCAAACCAGAATAAGCAGCAAAAGCAGGAAGAGAAACTAGACCGAGAGCACAAGCCAAAGCGCAACTAGTAAGGTAACGAGGTAAAAAGTCCATATATCCACCTAAGCCCCCGAAAAAAAGAAAGAAAAATAAAAAACAGGGGTAGGGGGGGAACTACGTTCTTGCCCCCCTACCCCACTCCACCGATTAACCGAAGAACATGCCTTTGGCCCACTTGTACACGATGGCAAGTCCCGCCAGCGCGATCAAAGCCCCACCAATGGCAGCAATGGCAGTGTCACCACTGGACGTAAAGCTGGCAGCCGCAGCAGTGGCAGCGGAACCCGCGCCACCCGAAGCGAATGCAGTACCAGCCAGAACCATGGCACCAACACCCGTCGCAATGGCAACACGCCGGGGGGACGCGAACTGGGCGATAGCACCCAGAGCACGGTCACGACGAGCAGAACGAGAAACTACTTCACCTTCCTTCACTTCATCCATACATCACCTCACGCTTATCAAAATCCGGGGAACTGCCCGGCCAGCTTGTCACCGATTCAAAAAGAACCGGACCACAAAACGATATAAAGCCGCCAACATCAAAATGCCGATGATCGCAGGAGCCGCAATGTCAAACTGATCTTGGGTGATGCCACCGATACCATAGACGGGCACCCATGCCGATGAATTGCAGCTATATGTTGTTACCGAGGTCGTAGAGGACGTTACGGCAGTCACATTAGTGCAAACATTCAGAACCAAAGCCCCAGAATCGCCATCACCATCACCATCCATAACAACCCCCAAGAAAAACCATATAAACACTCACCGATCATAAGCCGCTAAATCCTCATGCTCTTCACCGTCCATATCTTGATCAAAGTCATCATCTATACCTGAACCCGCTACAGATTGACGTACATAGTTAAGCTCTAGGATACGTGCAGCATGATAGGACAACTCAGCAGAAAGAGAGGACTCGCCATCACCCAGATCAATACAATAACCAAACACATCTTCCCATTGCTGTTCAAGACCACCAATAACATGACTGGAAGACTGATACAGGGTTTCCTCTGAATCCTGCTTAGGAATAAAAGACCATGAAAAACCATCACCTTGTTTTAGCAGGCCACTATGAAAAAATACCGGCATACTCTCATGCAGGTCGGGATGAAACTCATGTGCATACACCAAACCATCAAGAACCTCTTCACGGTTATATGCACCTGAATTCAAAGCGCTATGCCATGCATTCACTCTAGCTTGAGAAGCAGGCTGAATACCGTCATGCCGTCCAGATACACCGCCATTATCAGAGCCAGGTATGGAATCGGGGCCAACATCCGATGTGAAGTCACCATCATCCGATACATCCATCTGGAAACCATCATGATCATCAACATTATCCAGTTCATCGTAATCCAGTAACTCAGCTAAACCATCATCACGATCTGCCCAATCACCACCCCATTCATCCTCAGAACCATCTCCCTCACCAAAGGGCATAAAATCAGAACCGAAACCCGGAACAAAGTCGCCACCACCAAAAGAAGGGCGCCCCTCAGCAAGCCCACCACCAATAGCCACCGGACGGAGAAAAAATTTAGAAGTCGGTTTTACCTCAGTCTGCAAACTCCAAAACCGGGAATAAGCACCATTAAAAGCATCACGAAAACTAAAAGCCTTCCCACGCTCAAAATGCACCTTCTTAGGATTACCAAGAACCCCCTTCTTACCAGCAGGACGCACGGGCATTTTCAAATGCCAGCCGAAGGACCGCGCCACTAAGTAAAACAAAACAAAAAGACCAGCCACACCCAACAACGCCACACCAATAACGGGAAGCGCTTCAAAACCAATCTGTAAAAAACTGGAAACAATGGAACCCACTGCATTAGTGAGAACGTTGGCAGGCGTAGGCATGGCAGCGCCCCTTAACCGTTAACAACTTGGGGAGCAGGTGCAAAATCAGTAACCCGCTCACCCACATAAGCAATCTGGACAGAAGGCATAGGCGAACTGTATTTATTGCGCTTCACGGAAAAACGGATTTCACACATGTAAACGCCCGACTCCAACTCATTGGAAATAGACTCCAGGGCAAACTTGCCCACCACCCCGGTATCGTCGAAGGTCTCAGGGTCCAAAAGATGGAAAACCTGACTGTCAGAAGCCGAGTAAGGACGACCGTCAAACTCACCAGCCGGACGATGCACAGCGGATTCAAACCGACAAGGGAAGATCAGAACCTGCCCACACTCAGCAAGGTATTCAGGCTCCGTTATTTCAATGGACGCCTTGCC
Organism: Pseudomonadota bacterium; assembly: GCA_021795795.1. Next base: position 8,156 of record JAJYPA010000279.1, read on the forward strand.
GATCGGGGAAAACTGCACAGCACCATCAAAACCCTCCAAACTAGCAAAGGTGCGGCGAAACTTGCCGCGAGTATTGGCAAAAAAGCCAACGTCACGATTGGAGGACAACTCAATATCAATCTGGCGAGAGTCAAAAAACTTGAGCGTAACACGTTGAGAAAAACGGCCTTTTGGTGACTTCTCCACCTCACCGCCCTTGAATGCAAGATCAATTTTCAGCATAAAAACTCCTTAAAATTGAGGCAAAGCCCCTCTATTGGCAAAATAAATCGCCCGAAAAAAACACTATCAAAAACAGCACACTAAAAACGCTAGTTCGGTGTACCGGAAAAGGTAGCGCTGTTAGTAGCTACCCTTTCCCCTGCCCCGATCAGCCCGCCTGCCGAAAGCATTCCTCATGCAGCCGAGCGATCACAAAAGGCAATGCCAGACCGTGAGACTGCTCTACAATGTCCAAACGTGCGCGAAGGGGCTTAAATTCGCGCACATTGCACGCAGAGGGTGCCTGACGTACCAAGGGCGCACCGTCCTGCAACATGGCATCAGAAACGCCCGCACGGCCCAACAAACGACGATGGGCATAAAATTGTGTCTTGCCGACACTCTGGCGAGCAGCGGCGAAACCATAGGCCCGGATGGATCCATAAAAAGCGAAAGCCCGACGAGCAGCGCCGGGAGTCTTGGCAAGGGAGAGAAGCTCCTTCAACAAAGTGTCATCATTCATGGCAACCTCACGCGCAAACAGGTGGGAGAACTCGGATTCCCAGATGCGGGACAAATCCAAGCGATCCGCTAAGTAATCAACGGGAAAGTAAACAATCGGATTTTTTGAACGGGACGTAGAGAGCGCCTTGAAGCCAAGGCGGTTTAAGTAAATTTCAGCGTTTATAGAAAGATGGCCCATTTGATCTTGGGCAAAATATTCAGGGAGTAACCCCAAAGACACCGCTTGCATGGATAACCAGGCAGCGCGGATCTGACACTCGAAGCGGGCCACGCCCTGGTGATCCTCGATCAACCCCTCAAGAAACTCAGTATCATTGGCAACACACTTAGGGGGGTGGGCTTTGAGATCGGCACCTTTGCAGTAAATCTTACCGACCTTCAGGCGGGAACCGAGGCCCTGATATAACGTCCGGCCGGAAGGGGCAGCATGAACGGCCAAAGGATCATCAGAAGCGCGTACATCCACAGACGCACGACGCTGGCCACGCTGAACACCGGCAACGGTATCAAACCAACTCTCTAGAGCGGCACGATTACCAAAATCATAACTATGAGTAACATCCAGACGGGCAACGAACCACCGACCGGCAGCAGGCCAAGAAGCAACGCACAAAACACGACCGAATATAAAATCAATAATACGATTAGCAGCTTCGCGCAAAGTCTGAGGACCATCAATATTGTGCCCCTGATAGATCTTAGGGCTGGCTTCCACGGTGATGCGTGTACCAACCGTAAGGCTGAAAGAATCCGCCCAACTCGGAAGGTCAAGACCCGTACAAATAGACCAATCAGTTGAACTGCCCGTGAAGTCGGTTTTAGTCAGCTTATGCATCTGGCGTTGCATCCAACGGACTGCATCGGCAGGAAACAGCTCAGCCGGAATGGTAAGGCGCATAGTGTCAATCACCGGCCACCCCCGAACGAAGGATATTCATGCGCATGACAGTAATAAGTGAGCATCACCGGGCGGGGAACCGAAGCAGAGCCGATAGAATAACGAGCCATAACAGACGTGCACTGACCAAGAGAACCAATAACGTGCCTAAAATGCAGGCAGTTACCGCAACGCAACGGAGCACGACCAGAAGAAGAATGAGGGGTATCCTGAATATGCCAATAGGAGGAACTCACCGGACACCCCCTGCCCTGCCCTCAAGCATCGAAGCAATCAGCAGGCCAAACAGGCCAGTGCAGCAGATCATGGAAAGCACAAACAGGGTGAAATGAACGTCTAGGGGAGTCACAGGACACCCCCAAGAGAACCAAGTTCATCAAAGAGGCGTATAAACCGACGC
>JAJYPA010000280.1 GCA_021795795.1 Pseudomonadota bacterium
TGCAACGGCTGGTAGCATGATTAAGTGCCCACGTAAAAAATAAGTGGGCACCATTGTCGCGATTAATCCAGGCTTCCGGTAGATGTGTCCGTTAGCCGCTTACGTCTGGCCGAACAGCCGACTTGATGAATTGCTGCCCCTCAGGCCGCAAGCATAAAACTTCGGACGGGTACAGGTGTGTCCGTTAGCCGCTTACTATATGGTAAACCTGCTCCCCAAAAATTTTGATTTTTGGCTCGAAACCCATTGATTTTTCATGAGGGGATTTCGAACTGGGGAACAAAAATCGGTGGATTGTGGACTGCGCTATACACCGGTTGAGCTTCCGCGGATTCAAGTTTGAAGGCCGATCCTGTAGTAATATTGAAAATCAGTTAATACCGGATTCTGGTCACCATCCATTGAGGAAAGCTTCAGGTGTTCATGCATAGTTAAAGTTTTGCAACCAAAGTCTGTAAGCTTCCATATCATAACGGGCAAGGCCAAGCAAAGTAGCCGTCGCGTCAATCATGCTCATATTGAGAGCCGCATCGTTTGCAAGCTTCTCATCAGCGTCCACCCGTTTGGCGATACGTTTGAGTGCCCGTGTGGAAAGTGTACATTCGTCAGGTGCGGCGGCGGGTTGGCTAGCAAGTTTAAGAGGATCTTCAGCTGGCACGAATGTAGGCGTAAACCGTAGCGCGAGTGAAATTATGTCCTCGTGTTCTGCATCGTGGTTGACGCGGTAGCCGATGACACTGCGCAACTCGACAGAAGTTGGTGGCTGGCGCGCAAGTGCCAACCCTAGGAACCACTTACACAGCCCAGTCAGAAATACTGATAGAAGACCATCTGGAGTTTCGGTCGCAGCCCGAAGAGCCTCTTCTGTCTCAATGGCAAATTTCTCACGCGATGCATCGAGAAAGGCTTTGCAGCTTGCTAGGTTATCAATATATTTGGTAAGCAACGTCTGTAAGACGTTCGGATCAACGTTCTGTTTGTCAGCACGCGTTGTTAGAAGAAGCAACCATGGGTTTTTGGTTCTGGCTTGTAATGCGAATAGGCTATTGACAGCATTGTAGTAACTATTATTGAGTTCTCCCGGCGCCTGCGCACCAAATCCATCGCATAAATCAAGATTGATTACGTCATATGGCCCTAGCTCGCGAGCCTTGCGGCATGCAATGGAATTCTCCTGGGCGACTAACGCAAAATTATCCCCAATTACGTGAGACATCGGATCAACCCTATGTAGGTGACGCACCTCATCGAGCGAGATGTTTAGCTCGGTATGGGCACTACTAGATGGTTTGGCACTGCTATTAAATCCCAGGAAACGTAAACTTATGCTTCGCTGTTCGCAAATCTCGGTATGAAAATATCGAAGGTCGAGCAAGTCTATGCCAGGCAGGCCCAAATATTTCAATGTCTGATCCGTAAGTGGCACATCATCAAGCATACGGCCAATTTGCTCACACCATTGATAATGACGCACATACTGTTTGCGTGGCAGATGCCATGGTAGGAACTCTTTGGTTTCCGGTAAGGACGCTTCATAGGAAACGGCCTCAACAATATCATCCGCATGGCTTTCAGCTTGAGATGGCAAGTCGTTCATCATTCTCCTGGAGCGTCCAAAATCTCATATATGGCCTTCAGCAACTTTTCTTGCTTACGCTTAGGTACTACGTCCAGCAAGCCGAAAGAGGCAAGTACCTGCGCAATCGCCTTGAGCTTTTCTTCTAGAATGGTCTCCTGTGCCTTTGCTTTCGCGGTTTGGGTTCGGGACCGGTTAGGAACAACGGCAGTGCGTGAAAATACATAGGATTCACCAATAGTCGTAGATTTTGCTTCTGTGTTGGATAATTCGATGGACGGCGGATTCGCGCCCGGATCATCAGTTTCTTGTTTCCAGACTTGGCTAGCGACGCGCTGGATTTTAGATACTGCAACACCTTTATTTTCCCCTCGTGTTTGCTCACGGGATTCGCTGGACAGGCGTTTTTGTGCAGACGCGAGTTGCCGAAGCGCACTGTGTAGCCATTTGGTAATATAGACCGAATGCGGGTGTGCATTGTTGAATGACTCTCGGTCAATATTTAAAGCGCTGTCGAGGCCTTCGCTTACAAAAACTTCACAGGTGATTTGGCGCAATCTCGTCAGTTCAGATACTTGATACCGCATGAACGTTGAGTCGAACAACGTGCCGCTCGACCCATGAATTCGGATGAGGGAACCTTGATGCTCTACAGGAGCTACTTTCGGCGTCCAGAACAAATAGGCCTCAAACGCCAGTGGCCCCCCACTCAGCTCGCGTGGCAGCTTAGCAAATTCTTCGCGACATTTTCCGATAAAAACTAGGGGTGTTTTCAATGCGTTATTAGTTATCGGCAAATCCCTAAACTTGAGTGGCCGAAAGAGCTTCAGTTCATCGAAGAACACATCGAACTTGCCTATAAGGTCGATCGGGTCTTTGAGGTCAGCTTTTTTGCGAATCGGCCCTGTGCCAGCGAGGTCAATTCGCTGCGCAGCGCCCTTGGGTTGGTTGGATAGCATAAACGCGTCAGCCCAACCATCGAGATCCATGTCGAACAAGTGTCCTTCGACGTAAGGAAGGGGCACAGCCAAGCTAAGCTGCCACACCATGCGTAGGTAATAGTCGAAGATGCGGTCCAGTTGAGGGTTAGGAGTTGACAGCTCTACTTCATTCCAGACACTCTGTACGAGTTTGCGGAAAGCTTCATCAGGCGCATCGCCTTTTTCCCATGGTAATGCCCACACATGGCCTGCCGTCTCTTTGAGAATATCCCCGGATGAGTCAACGCGGCCAATGTGATATCTCGGTAGATCAATCGCCTGCTGCTCATCGGGCTCGAGTTGAGACTCGTTTTGCTCAATCACTGACCAGATGTCACGGCTACGGAGCGTGTCACGCGCCTGAGGTCGGATGCTGGTAAGAATGACAGTGGTGCCATGCGAATCTATATCGGCTGCTTTTTCGCGCCAGATATTCACCTTTCCAGACTCAAACTTATGTTCCCCATCCTGCCCAGGCGCAACATCCTCGTCGGCATACTGGCGCAACGCAACTGTCGCCACAGTTCGAAAGGGCTCGTCTTTGATCTTTGTGATGATTTGGAATGAATGGGTGAGCTGCGAAACTGAAAAGAGGCCAATTCCTATCTTTCCAATCAGGCGCCGACCAGCAGGGCTGCACATCGGGTCGGCTTGAGATGTGATTCCAAGCCCAGGGCCATCCACACTACGCTTTGCGCTACCGCCGATATGAAGCAGTAAGTGAGCAAGTGCTTCTGGGCCCATGCCATGCCCATCATCTTCGATGGAAATGCGTTCAAAACGCGGCGCATCTGTCTTAATTACTACTCGCGTTGCGTCAGCGTCGTAGGCATTTGAAATCAGCTCGCGCAGTGCTGAACCAGGCTGGCGATAGATTCCATCTGTAACACGCGCGATGACCCGCTCATCAGTTTTAAGGGTCGTGTGGACAATATCTTGTGTCCCTTGGCTCGCGCGAATTAATGCAACAAGCCCTAGTTCGTCATGAACCTCCTGCACATGTTGTTCTGGCTTTGCCATTGTTTGTTACCGTCCATCCAGTGAACACTTCACTGCTAATGCGACACTGCGAGCAAGTGGTGGCGGTACCGCATTGGATACTTGTTCTACCTGTTCCGACAGATTTCCTTCAAGCACAAATTCTCTCGGGAAGCCTTGCAACAGCAGTGCTTCATAAATACTAAGCCGACGGTGACCACTAGGATGAATGTTTATTTCGCGGTGTCCGAACGCAATTGTAGGGCTTAGATTGTCCCATTTTAACCGTCTGAAGCTTCGGCCATCTCCCGTATCGACCTCTGGATTCGTGAATCGAGGTGATTTCGGCTGCATTGTCCAGTGATTGGGATGTACAGGAATGTTCTCAGGCAAAAGGTCGCGTTTGAAGAAAACGGGCTCGTTCAAATTCCCTATGGCTTCGCGGACAGTTGTCAACCCCTTGCGCTTACGAGGCTGGATTTGAGAATAGTCTTGCCCCTTACGCATCCCAAAAAGCACGATACGCCGTCGATTCTGGGGAACACCAAAATCAGCCGCGCATAATTCTTTCTCGGTGACAACGAAGCCGAGTTCAGTGATGCCATCCAATAGAGCTTTGTAGGTTGGAGCGTGCTTTTTGTCACGGATGCCTAATACATTCTCAAATACTATGAACTCAACGGTGTACATGCGTTGAAGTTCACGGACTATATCCAGATACAGGGAGGGTAACTTATTACGCGGATCGCAGGCATGAGATCCGGAGTTTGCGCGCGAGAAGCCTTGGCACGGGGGGCCGCCAATTACAGCGATACGCTCTCCAATCGGCAATTGCGCTACGACATGCTCCAAAACACCCCGCGGTTGAAGTTGAATCAAATCAGCTATAATTGCATTGGTTCGAGGGAAGTTTTTACGGTGAGTGCGGATTGCTGCCTCTGCAGCATCAATTGCCACCGAAATAGTGAATCCCTCTTCCTTAAACCCCAGATCAAGGCCGCCCGCACCTGAGAAAAGACTGACTATTTTGGGAAGAGTGTCATGTAATTTCGTGTCTCGACGCTTCAGGGCGTGAACAGTAAAGTCCACTCTACCTGTCGGTTGGCGATCCTGTTCTTCGAAGTTGTCGATCAGCGTCATTATGCTCTTCGCCTGCTTTGCATTATTTCTAGCACGAGTTTGATGGAACAGGCTAGGTGTGAAGCATGTTCACCCAGACAGAGTCACGATGTTTCACGTATAACATAAGCTGTAGTGACGTTACTGTCCTAATGCCGCACCAACCAAATCAGCGCGTCTCCGCAAGTGCCGATGTTATTGTTCAAATAAGTTGACCATGGAAATAAACCGTGAACCCGTATTTTCGCTATTTTACATGGAATTTGCACATTTGTCGCCCAGAAATACAGAAGTGGCCAAGCTTGAATATTGCATAAATAGGGCGATAAGTACCATAAGTATTTGATATAATTTGAGTTCTCTAAAAACAAATTCGTAAAAAAGCTTACAGACTCTCGCCCACCTGCCAATTCTACCCCAGAACAGCTCCGATTTCCCTCTGCCGGTTTTACCGTGCGCGCCGACCTTTCCAGCGGGGAGATTTCGTCCGACATCGGAGCCATAATACCAATAAATCATGTAGTTATGTTGGATATCAGTTCCATAAAACTTGCAGAATTGATCGTGTAACGTAGTGCAGTGATGGTTAAATCACCAGTTTAGGATCTGTATTGCTTAACTCGTGACTATAACCTGAGTTAATGAGTTGAGTCATTATCTCAACAACGGATCATACACTTCAATTTAAGCAATTTTTACATTTGCCGGATTTTTGACATCAGGAATAATTACTTGCTGAATCGTGGGAAAGAGGAGTGCGCGCTCGGCCAATGTGGCCATTGTAGGCGGTCGACAAAGAGAAGATGACGGCCTAAAAACAGAGTATAAACATCGTTGGGGTAACAGTTAGAAAAATGGAAAGTATTAGACGCTATTCGATTACGAGTTGTAGTTGATTTCGTGCACGATATTACCCAAAAATTACGCAAAAATTATTTAACCTATTGATTAATATTTATATATGACTCCTCTTGCCGGCACCAGCAAAATCAAAGGCTTAGGCCATCCATACGGGTGGCTTTTTTTCTTCATGGGACGCCGGTGGGGCACTCGTCGAATAGTAGCCACAATCATCGACTTAATATTAAAGCCGGATTGGCCAAAAGCCCCCAATTTACAGAAAAAAGCCTGAGTGATCTGTCATAATTTCACTATCGGCTAAACCCAACTCGAATAGAAAGCCTTCGATGGACAGCGTCTCTTATCTGCGACTGCTGGCGCAATACAACGCATGGATGAACACTGGAAAATCACGCACGCAGATTGACCACGCAGATTGACAAGCAGTCGCCTGTTAGCGAATTTCATTACGTCAAAATTACCCCAATGAAAGCACGCCCAGTGAGGCCAGCAAACAGTAGATGCCAAAAAAATGCCAGCGTCCTTCTTCCAGCCAAGCAGAAAGCCATTTCAACGCGGCAAGCCCGGCCAGAAAGCTCAGGGCCATGCCGATGAGGCTGGGCGCCAGCAGATGCAGCAAGCCGCCTGTGCTGCCGACCAGAACATGGTCTTGCGCCTTGAGCATGCGGATGCCTTCCTTGGCGATGACTACTGGAGTCAGTACGACAGCCAGCACAAAGCTGAACTCTTCGGATGCACGGCGGGAAACGCCCAAGATTAGTCCTGTGGAAATGGTGGCGCCTGAACGCGAGAATCCGCGAAAAGGCAGGCAAAGTCCCTGGACTAAGCCAATCCACACGGCTTCCCTGGTATCTATTTGCTTGTGTTTTTCGTTTACGAAGCGCGAGGAAGCGATAATCAGTACGCCGGTAGCGGCAAGGGAGACAGCGATCAGGTGGGTGTTGCCGAAGATCTGTTCGATTTGGAAACTCGCAGCGCCATGACCGACGACCCGCTTGATGATTTGCAGCAACACTAGCCCGACCACTCCGGTTGCCGCCGTGGCGATCAGAATCCGTTTTGCGTTGCCGAGGAAATCCTGCGTGGAATTGAAGAAACTTTTTCGCCAGGCATTCCAGAAGTACACAATGACCGCAAACATCGTTCCGGTGTGCAGCATGACCAGCAACAGTGTCATGTCGGGCGCGGTGGGATCCAGCCCCATCAGCTTTTCGGCAACAATTACATGGGCTGAGCTGGAAATCGGCAGGAGTTCCGCAGCACCTTGTACTGCGGCCAGGATCAATATCTGTACAAGATGCATGGGCTTGCTCGGATGAAGGTTGGCTGGAAATGGCGTAAAGTATAACAGGAATACGCGGGTATTGACGTGCCGAAAAATTACCCTCTAAGCGGATGATGCTCGTTCGATATTGGCAAGGTAGTAAACGGCCATCCAGGCATTAATCGGCACAGCCAGTTATCCATGCACGATATTACACAAAAATTACGCACGCGTTGTTGAAGAGGCTTTGCCGCAAGGTCTGGACAACGGACAGGAAAATGCGGTCGAGCATGCTGGCAAACGGCTCTCCGGCAGCAGTCCGCAAGTGTTCATAAATACTTCGATACCAAAACGCGGCAGACCATACATTTCCTCCAATGCTTCGCTTAAATGTTCTTTTCTGATGATACGTTCGCCAGTAACGAAATCCAAGCCAATGGCACGAAATATCCAAAGGCTGTTTTGTCGCAGGCTAAGGCTAATTTCGGCATCGCCGGACAACACAGGAGTTGCAAGCGCTGAAATGTATTCGGCAGAAATACAATATGCAGAAGCACTTATCGCACAGGCGTTATTCAAGGTATATTACCAAAAAATTACGCGCATATTATTTAATTTATTGATTAATAAGTCAATTTTTTTACGGCGCTACTAAAATAGTTAAACTATCCATCCGGGTGGTTTTTTTCATTCATGTTTCATTCACGGGACACTGGCGTGGTGCTCGCAAAAGATGATTGCGTGCGTGCCTTTGTTTGAATTTCGGATAACATCTTGTTTGGTCTATAGCAAGCGGGGGTGTGAATGATGGCGATAATCGTTCATAAAATATGAAAATATTCTGCAAAATATTGTGCAATCAAAAGAAAAAAACTGTAATCAAGAAAAAATTGTCATCTGAATGAAATTATAATTTAGAACAAAATCATAATAAAAACAAAAAATCATAATAAATACAAAAAATTACAATCAAAAGAAAAAACGGTTCCGTATATCCGGAGTGGATGCGTGAGCTCCTGGGGACGGATCTCTTATATCTCTATATATCTGTTGTTATGTTTATTCGGGCGTTGTTGAGGCGTTGTTATAAAGCAACATTCCCCATGTGAATTTTTTGTGACAATCACTGTTTTGGGGAACTTGCCTTTTATACTTCGTAGCGGATTCCGGACTGGCTGAATGGCCGGGTCGGGTTTTTTTGTGATGTTTGATGGAAAAGGGGAAGTTCGTGTCTAAACACCATTTTATGCGTACCAAGCTTAGTTTGCTGGTTGCTGCTGTCGTGGCTGCCGGTGTGGCGCCTGCGGCATTTGCCGACAGCACCAATGATCAGTTGCAGCAGATGCAGCAACAGATTCAGCAGTTGGAACAACGTTTGCAGGACCTGCAAACCCAGACGACTGAAGTCAAGAGTCAGAATCAGGACATCAGCAACAAGATTCAGTCTTACGGCACGCAGGCTGGCGCGATGCCGACCACTTACGGTAACCAGAGCGGATTCAAGATGCACGGCGTAACGGTCACCTTCGGCGGCTTCCTCGCAGAGGAAAATGCGTTTCGCTCCAGCAGCCTGCAGGCCGACATCAACTCGCCGTTTTCGAAGATTGCGTTTAACCCCAATCCCGACGGTATTGCTTTGACCTCTGCCCAGATTCAGCAAGCGAATGCAGGGTATTACAACCAGTCCGAGTTTCGCATGACGGCACGCCAGTCCCGCTTCGCGGTGATGGCGCAAGGCAATGTGGACCCGAACACGCTGATGACCGGCTACTACGAAACGGACTGGTTGGGTGACTCTCCAACAGCCAATTCCAACGAAAGTAACTCGTATACCATGCGCGTGCGGCATCTGTATTCCGACATCGACTGGTTGGATACCGGCTGGCATCTGCTCGCCGGCCAGACCTGGACGCTGGCGACCTTGAATACGCAGGGCATCACGCCGCGTAACGAAGAAATCCCACTCACGATTGACGCACAGTACGTGCCCGGTTTCGTGTGGGCCCGTCAGGCGCAGATTCGTGTCGTGAAAGATTGGGACAAGAAATTCTGGGCGGCGGTTTCGCTTGAAAATGCGCAATCTGCAGGTGTTGGCGGCCCTATGCTTGCTGGTACGACGAATTCATTTTCTTTACCTGCCAGCCCCGGTGGTTTGTTGACACCTAATGTTGCAGGAATGTATGGCAACTATTCAGTGAACAAATATCCCGATGTGATCGGCAAGCTGGCGGCAGAAACCGATTTCGGCCATTACGAAGTATATGGCATCTTGACCAACTTCCAGAGCACATACAGCAATGCTGCTGTCGCAGGAGCCAATCAGAGCGATTGGACGGGTGGCGTTGGCGTTGGTGCGGTGATTCCGGCCATCCCCAATACACTGGATGTCAAATTCAGTGCCTTGTACGGCGCGGGTCTGGGGCGTTATGGTACGTCCGGCCTGAATGATGCGACCTATGCATCGAACGGCGAGCTGCATCCGTTGAACAGCGCGTCTGTTCTGGGCGGTATCATCTGGCACGTCGACCCCAAGATGGATGTGTACATGGATATTGGTCAGGATAGCGTTCAGGGATCCACTTTTTCATCTGGCGGCAAAATGTACGGCTATGGAGACAATGTTGTGGCGAATCCGGGCGCATCTATGCTCGCTGCTGCATCGACGCTGCCGGACAGTCCTTATGACTTGAAAAGCGTGACGCAAGAAACCGTCGGTCTGTGGTGGGCGGTGTACAAGGGCAGTTATGGCGCCGCCAAACTGGGCCTGCAATATTCGCATACCACTGTCGATGCGTTCAATGTGGCAGCGAGTGGCGGTTACGGTGCCCTGTCACCTTCTGCTTCTGACAACATGGTCGAGACCAGCTTGCGTTTCTACCCATTCTGATTCATCGGATCGTTGCAACAACCGTTTTGGCCCGCGCCGTGTGCGCGGGTTTTTTGTGTGCGAAGCAGGTCATCAGCGTGGACAGATTCAATTTGGATGAGGACTGATCACTGGAGCCGTAATATGGCATGCTTGATTTCATCGACGCTAAGCCGGTTTTCGCGCCGGGAAAACCCGGCAGCAGAACTGTTCGGAAAATGATTGAAAGTTACTGAATGGTTAACTGAACGTGCTTGCCTGTTCTCGCCAACATATCTACCAATGCATCAATGGTGAATTTAATGACCTTCTTGTTGATGACATCAGACACTCGCGGGCGTGTTACGCCAAGAGTTTCAGCGGCTTCGGCTTGCTTGAGACGCTTCATTTCAATCTATTCTGCAATTTCAGTCATTAAGGAAGCACTGATTTATTCCACCGAACCCACCTAAACTGGAGCGATTTCTGGTAAAATCTTGTTGTTCTGTTCACGGGTAGGATGATGATGCAAAAGAGTTTTTCTGAACTGGAAT
>JAJYPA010000281.1 GCA_021795795.1 Pseudomonadota bacterium
GTCTGCCCAGATACCACCTGGCAGGATTCGTGGACGCATCTAGCGGTGTGTGATATCCGGCGGCATGGGGTGTCTGGCAGGGAACATCGTGGATCCCAAACGGGGCCATTCCTGCAAGCCGTGGCGTTTGGAATGCGCTGCGCAACCATTCTGCGTCCTGCCGCGCAAAAGCAGGTGCCTTGCCGGTTGAGCGATACCAACCGGCGCCTATTTGTTTTGCAAAATATGGAGACATCATGAATACTTTGCCAATCAAAACGGCACCGGATAAGCCTGAAACTTTACAGGAAATTCTTCGCATCGAACGATTGCACCCAAAGATATTCATCAGAGCGTTACCCATTCCCCGCCCTGGGTTACGGGATGGTGGCTGCCCACCATGAGCTTGTATCGCCGCTAAAGTCATTGCGGGGGTTGGCAAGGCAGGCCCGGTCGAAAGGCCGGAATGGATGGTCGCTCCATTCGTTGCACAAGCGACAAGTCGTCTGGCTGAATACCAGGCGCACCCTTTTATGCCGCTGTGCCGACTGGTAGGGCTTTCTGAAAATTGCCGATCCACGGGTTATGCAGCGGCGCCTATTTGCACCCGCGCAAACGGACCATATTGCCGAAGCGGGGTGCGATGATCGGTGGCTCCGCCGTGGTGCCGTAGGGCACCTACAGGGCATTTCGGGGAGGTAGTTCAACGGTAGAATAAACGACGTATGCGCGTTTGGTCGCGGGTTCGACTCCCGCCTTCCCCGCCTAACATCCAGGTTGCCGTGGGTAAACGGCGTAACGAGGGCCACCAATCCCGCCCAGACCTAGATCGAACCAGAAAGCAGCGGGAGGGAGGCTTTCTGAGGAAACACTACCCGCACCCTTGGGGTGTAATTCAGCGGTAGAATGGCCGGCTGTTAACCGGCTCGCGCAGGTTCGAGCCCTGCCGCCCCAGCCAATAGCTACGGACCTGGATGCAGACTCGCATGCGAGAAAGCTAAGGGAGAAGGGCAGAAGGGTTTCCGGTTTCCCTGAACAAACCGGACTTTCTGAGCGTAGCGCAGCCTGGTAGCGCACCTGGCCTGGAACCAGGGGGTCGTAGGTTCGAATCCTACCGTTCAGACCAATTCAGAACCAAAAGCCAGGCATTCTCAAGTCGAGTGCCTTTCTGTTGGTGAGACGGTGTGCCTGTTGAGGTGTGCCGTTGCCGTCTGAGGCACCTGGGGTATCGGATCCCGCTTAGCGCCATCGAACGAGAAGCCCGGCCAACCTGTGAGAAACCTGGCCTGATCAGCCGGATGTAATGTCACAGAAGGGCAACGCGAAGGGATAAGCCGGAGATCAGAACCGGCCACCAACATTTTTCAGCATTCTGGTGGATCAAGACTCGCGGTCTTGGTTGCCGGGAGGGTTAGGGTCCCTTCGCCGGAATCCTGGCCTTATGTTTCTAGGAGACTTGGCCGAGCGGTTGAAGGCAGCGGTCTTGAAAATCGCCGGACGCCATGCGCGTTCCGTGGGTTCGAATCCCACAGTCTCCGCCAATTCACCCTATGCGAGCGTGGCGGAATAGGTAGACGCGCCGGATTTAGGTTCCGGAGGGACACCCCGTGTCGGTTCGAGTCCGACCGTTCGCACCATTTTCAAGCCCGCCTGCCATGCGTAGACCGGGCATTCGGGGCCGTCTTGCGCGAGCGAGGCGATCCCAGCCTTTCTGGAAAGTTGGCTCAATGGTACAGCAGTGGATTGCTAATCCACCGTCAGGATTTCCCTGGCATGCAGGTTCGAATCCTGCACTTTCCGCCAAATCTCAGAAGGATATTCCTTCTAAGCCATGCCCATTAGAGACGTGTGGGCATTTGTACGGATGGCCGAGAGGAGAGGCCCCTGTCTGCAAAACAGGTACACGTCGGTTCGAATCCGGTTCCGTACTCCAATCATTGAGGGTTTGTCGCAAGGTGTGACCCCTGGCTCTGAACCAGGTCCTGGCAGGTTCGATTCCTGCGCCCTCAGCCAATCTGCGGTATATCTGGAGCGTTCCCATAGTGGCCTAGTGGCGCCGCTTGGAAAGCGGATGGTCGGGTAACCGGCACGAAGGTTCGAATCCTTCACGCTCCGCCAAATTCAGTTGCACCAATTTTCACGGTCGCGATGGGTATGACACTGTAATGCCGCCCAGCCCCGGCGGACCCGTGGAACGAATCGTCAGCAGCGGGAGGGAGGCTGACGAGGGAGCACCGCCCGCACCTGGGTCTGTAGCTCATTGGGGAGAGCGCCTGCTCCGCAAGCAGGAGGCGGCCGGATCGTAGCCGGCCAGGTCCACCTTTTTCGGAGAGTGAGGGATTCGGCAAACCCAGCAGACTGTAAATCTGCCGCCTCTGGCAACGCACGGTTCTTATCTAAAGGATATTATTGTGCATGTTTATTTGTTCATATAATACCATCAATACAAGCAGTTAATAACTTGTTGACGTGGTGCATATTGATGTATAGGATTGTATCTAGAGTCGACAGGCCAGATCTGGCATTTGGCCATGATCGATAGCGTCTTAGGTGGAACGGATAGAAGGCAGTATGGCCTACATTAAAGAGCAGACTCTTGTTTTTAACACTGGTCGCCGCCTCTCGGCGCAGCGGGGTGTGATTGGCATCTCCCCATCGCAAGAAGTCTTCCAGGGCCACAGCGGTGTTTTAGTGCCCAAAGAGCCATTCCTTGATGATGACGTTGCCTTAACCAATGCCGAACGCGTTGAGCTGGCTGATTTCATGATTAAGCAGTGGAAGTCATTCAAAGCCATGTCTGCTGAAGATGCATGATGATTTCGCTAAAAGGTTTTCACTTTTGTGTGGCACGGCAAAGGATAAGTCAACCTGCATCTATAGCTGTAATTTTCAAGACGACGGACTCCATACCTATTTTTAGGTGGTAAATTCATGACGACATCCGCCCTGAAAAACATTGTTCGCCGCGAAATCCATGACGCCAAAGGCAACGTGATGTCCTGGGAGGTACTTGATTTTACCGGAGCACCAATTGCAGCATGCGCATTGTTTATTCGCAAGATGGAAGGGTATGCCTTCGCTACCAAAAAACGATACGTGGAAGCAGTCTGTCGATTCGTTGATTACTTATATGAATCTCGTGTCCTTGGTTGCTTTCACGACGATGACAAACTTCCGACCAGGCAGTACATTAACGAAGTCATTGACGGATATATTCCCTTGCTCTTACGGGGGTCGAATGCCACTGTTGAGATGCTGAGCACAGACGAAGGCGCGACAGATGAACACCAGTGGATGATTCAGGTTGCTAGTGCTCTGAACATTAAACCATGCCAGCGGAAATCGCTGGATAATGTGATTGCCGCCATCAACAGATTCCTCCGATTGTCCGAGGCACTAGCTCAAGAAGCCCAGGACTTGGCTAGCTATCACGGCTTCAATCTGCCGATTGAATACACACCACTTATCAATGTGGTCGACGGGTTCGCCAAGCTAACCACCTTCGAGCGGCAGGCCATTCGATCTGCCAGCATGCTGGGTGGCGTCATCCGCATGCACGGCGAGATTCGCCGGCCGGCCGGCATCCGCAGCGAAGCCAAGAAACAGCAGACCGACCAGACAAACATGGATTTCCCTGTGAGCCACATGAGTGCGCTGATAGTTGCGGCGACCAATTGGCGAGATAGGGCACTCTGGTTGCTATTGCTGGCCAGCGGTATCCGCCGCAGTGAAGCTCTGAACCTTCAGTGGTCTGACATTGATTACAAAAAACGTCGCGTTTATGTCCTTGATCCAGGAATTCGGCGCTATGGACGATTTATGACGCCGGAAGAGAAGCTTCGATTCAAAGGTCGCACTGTGTCATGGACGTATCTATGGGAGCCGTGGCGTAGTCAATTCTTTGAAGCCCTGGCGGAATATCGAAAACGGGAGTGGCACTTGCCTACCGACGGCAATGATTATGTGTTCCAGATTCGCAAACTGCACAATGGTGCGCTTGGTGTGCCCCTCCTGCATGCGTCCGATGCCGCGCTGAATCAGTCTTTCAAGGAAGCGGTGATACGTGCCAGCATTCCCGGCCCTGGCTTCAATGGTGATGGCCATTGGACGCCGCACTCATTGCGGCACGCCTACGGAGTGTACATGCTCAACTACATCCCAATCGCACCTGGCGTCCATGGATTTCCAGAGACAGATGTGCAAGCCCTGATGGGACACGAAAGCATTATGTCAACACGCCGCTATGCCCGCCGAAAAGAGGATGTGCTGTTGGCAAAGTTGCAGTACGCAGACCAAGTAGCATTAGGGCTGGCTGTGGCAGACCAAGGATTGCTGGGGTTGCCTGTTGCGCAGCAGATGTTGCCGCCCATTTTGCTTGAGCACCTGGTCCTACAAGTGGATGCCCTACATGATTAACCTGACCAGCCAGCCTTTGCTTGTAGTGCATGGGGTTGAACTCGACCAAAGAATTCGTGCAGGCATCGCCAGGCTTATTGTTGCACTAAATACGAAGTATGGAGCAGCTGAACGCTTGGCAACGCGTCAGCGCAGTCCGCAAAGCCGGTCAATAGGGTGTGATCCCGCAACAAGCATGCTGCGATACTTCAACACAGACAGCCTGCAAAAGCATGTGTACGGGCAAGACTTCGTTGAGGCCGTTTGGGGCATCTCCCAGCTTGGACCCAGAAACGAAGGGCAAAGCGCTAAGTACAAGGCGCTGATGCAGTTTGTGGCGATACCGACGCCACCAAGCGCGTTCACCGGAGCAAAGTTGAAGGGTTTTTTTAGGCTGCTAATGCTGGCTCTCTGGGCAGAGCGAGCAGTTATGCTCCCTTTTGGATTTCAACTTGGCGGCCCGGCTCTACTGGAACATGATGCCATCATTCACAGTATGGACACGGTAGTGTCAAACTTCTTTCGGCAATACAAGCAGGGTGGACTGCACAGACCAGATGGCGTAAGCCCACTGCCGTTATCCGGAGCGGAAACGCTCTACAAGCTTGGGCCTCGGGTAGCCTGTGCGACAGATTGGCAACAGCTATCAGATGTCAGCATTCAAGAAGTTAGTGAGTTCTACAAGGCGATGAACCCGCTGGCGACTGACGACGATGCCCCAGTGTTTGGTTCCCGGCCGCCGCTTGCCTTGATGCTAAGAGAACTGGCTACCTGCCATCCCGGTGAGATTACCTTCTCTGGCGCGGATGTTGACGTCTTTGCCGTTTGGGTGGCAAGGCCGTCATACCATAAAACACCATTTCATGAATTCCTTGCCAACCGGTCTGAAATTGAGGAGCGTGTCCGGTTGCGCCAGTTGGTAAGCAAGCGAGGGCTTGAACCCGAAACAGACCTGGATTCATCCGCCAAAGATAAGGCTCTTCTAAATCTAGCCAAGAGGAAAGACCATGAGGCTGTGGTTGAGTATTTCTCCAGCCTGCGCGGCATAGTGCGCAGCGGAAATGACTGGCTCCGTCACGGGGCACCTTATATCGGGCGGGAGCATGTCAACCTCAAGAACCTGGGGGCCCTGTGGCTGGAAGCATGGCAAGCGTACCTGAACTACCGCAAAGCAGTGCAGGGCTTCGATTCGCAGACCAACCCTGTTCGCGCCTTCAATGTATTATGCGATTACCTGTTTCTCTACCTACCCTGGTGGAAGGAGATCAACCCGGAATCTACGGTTGAGTTTCCGTTAGCGCCGAAGCAGTTTAAGCGAGGCATCTTTGTGGCGCGAACTTTCCTGTCCGACACGGAAACGCCTCCCATCGCGCAGACGCCCATGCCCATACTTGAAGTTCTGCCGAAACGGCTGGCTAATGCGAACTCTCGCTATGGTGTCCTGCATCTGCTGATACAGTTCTTTGAGTGGTTGCAGGTAGGCTTTGAAGATGACGACAGGATAGCTGGCCCCGGATTTCGCAGTCCGATTTGTCGTCTTGATTTACCGCGGTTGACGAGGAAAACCAAGACAACCAAGGTGCCATTTAGCCGACGGGTATATCCGCACCTGCTGTATTATTCGTATGCGTTAGAGGCGTTCGGTGAGTACCTGCAACTGTTGGCAATGGAGCGTCCGCAAGTGTTTGCTGGCAGGCGGCTGCGCCAATTGCCATTCATGAGCACCGGGCCAACTCCAGACCAAGTGAGTCAATCCGGCAAGCCCTCTGACGACTACTTGGAGGATTGGCCAGAGTACTACGGCTTCGTGCCTTTTGTAAGCTACCGTGGCAAGAATTACCCTATTACCCGCTTACCCAACGTCTTTCAGTGGGCCGAGCGTATAGTTGACCTAACCAGGTATGGTGTCGAGGAACCTGAGCCAGCAAGGCGTTGGCTACCGCACCTGACTGTACTCCGCATGCTGATTGGCGCCATTGAGACGGGGCTACGGTTGCAGAGTATACAGTGGCTCGATGTTCGAACATGGGATAAGGAGAACCTGAAGAACGGTATCGCACCCTCCTACGCTTACAACGTATCAAACATTCAATATGCGTGGCACTTTGCTCTGCCGATGCTGGTATCGACTGACAAAACCAAGGATGAGCCATGGTCAACCTTTATCGTGTTTCGCGTGCGCGGTGCGTTCTACCGTGAGCAATACTTCAGGGAGTCCATCCGGGAAGATGGTTTGGATACGGCCGTAGACTACGATGGGATAGCCAACAGCCGATTCGGCCAGATTGTTCCCCTGTTCCGTAGCGCTGCATCGGCAGCGCCCTATGGAGATAGCACCTATGACCGATACTGGCGTCAGATGCTATGGGGCTTCGAGGAACACTTCAACGACAACGTATCGGATGAAAATGAATTTGTCCAGTTCGTCTATTTGAAGGGCACCGATGAGGTCCAGGTGCCAGATTACAGCGACACAGACATCAGCGACATTCGCGCAATCAACACACCTCATGCATGTCGGGCGACCTATGCGACCAACCGAACGGGGCTGATGGAGGCGTCTGATGTGGCGCAGCAGCTTGGGCACAGCAGCACCGTGGTGACCGCGTATTACACAGTTTCTACTCCGGAGCGAATGATTGAAGCTTTAGGTATGGTGGAGCGTGAGTTACACGCTAACCACAGCGCATTCGACAGCAACAACCCTGCGTACCTGCGGGCGGATAGCACGACAGGCTCCCTGTACCAAGGATTTCAGAAGGATAGGCAGGAAGCTATTGCCGCGTTCGGATTTGCGCCTTCAGTGGCGCTTTGGAGCACGGAAGACCTAAAAACACCAGACGGGATGGAACTGCTAAAGACTAGCCCAACAAGCAGCATTCGGTTCAGAGAAACGCACATCTGCCCGGTTGGTGAGGCGTGCCCTTCAGATGTCGTCGAGAAGATTGGGGAGGCCGGCCGCTGCGGGGTCTGCCCATTGGCAATGCGCTGTGTTGACCACTTGCCGGCCATTGCCGCCAAGATTAACCAGTTGATGCAGCGCGTTCGCAGTGACATCCGGCGGGCCGAGCAGCTTGCGGAACGGAAAGAGCCAACAGCTGTAGTGGATGCCCTCTACGAGGCTGCCGAACGTGACGCCAATGAGATTCTTGGCTGGCAACTAAGTCATGACATTCTGACGGCGACCCTGGCGGGACGTACTGAGCAAACCGCATACTTGGTGTCGGCCCCGGAGATTGTTCAGCGGCACTTACAGTGCGTCACGCGGGACCGCCCGGTGAGTGAGTTCCTGTTGCAGCGTATTGCTGATGCCAATGCCTATCCGAGCTTGGCTGACCCGGAGATACAACGGATTGCTGACAGGTTTCATCGGCACATCATGGGAGCCTCTGTTCCTATCTTTGAAGACGATCCTGTGGCCATATTAGCGAGCCTGATTAAGACGCAGATAGAGCCCCGCGGACTGACATTGCAGGACCTGGCGACACGTATCGAGCAGGTAGAAACCACCAAGGCGGTTGTTCCTGTGCTTTTTGCCTGGCCAGTTGGCCTGCTCGAATAGAAGGACATAAATGATGGTCGCAGCCAAGAAACCAAACAGCTTCGTGCAGTATCAGGCTGCGGTCGTGGATACCCACTTGAAGCGAATCGAAGCCGAGCTAAAGGACATCCGTAGCCGGTCAAAAATTTCTTTTGAGACTCTGAACGCACTGGTCAGGTACATCTCCAAGGTAACTGGAATGCACCGCACGACGTTGAAACGTAATACGACCTACCGGACTGTCCTGCGGGATTTTTTGGTACAACAAAGCGGTGCGACAACGGCGGTAGTGATAGCTGATGCCTCCCCAGAATTGTTGCGAGCCATGGTTGAAGAACAGCGACTAACCATTGCCAACCTGACGCAGCAAGTTCAAGTCCTAAAAGCTCGATTTGCTACGATGGATGCCGCAGCGAGGGGTTTGTTGACCCAGCCGGTTGTTGCAGAAAATCCAGTTGATGTGACGAAGATGTATACCGAGCGCGACTTTCAGGACACAGCCATGGCGCTCTGGCAACTTATCCAACACCTGAACCACAGTACTGGTGTGGAAACCATTGTGATTGATGAGGATGCCGGGCTGATTATGGACGCCGCTATCCCGAATCCACGCAAGCGCCGGGAACTGGCCATTGGCCCAGAGCGCACAAAACCGTTCATCGCCTGGTACAAGGCGAACAAGAAACAGATTTCATAGAAGTGTGCCAGGGGATCGATTAGGAAGTGCGGGATGGATAATATAGTTTGCTCATTGGCGACCCCTGTCCTGCCCATGGTTCGGCATGTAGCCATGATCGCCACATGCAGCATCTCCGCGCGAGCATTGCTTACTTGGTCTCCTGGAGATACTATCGGGTGCAAGGAATGGCAGGTTCAGACTGTAAGCGGACGTTCGCTGTTTATGCGCTCATGCGTCAATGAACAAGCAGGATTCGGGATATGGTGCGGATTGCAGCCCGCGATCCCGGCAGCAGCACGCCGGGACGCGAGTATCTTTAGCCTATATACAAAAAGACCTATCACCTAAAAATTGGGCGCTTCGGTTCACCAAGTAAGAACGCGGCCAGCCGCGACTAAAGAAGGTAAGGCTGCACTGGGGGTGAGAAGCGGAATAGGCTTGCTCAGATCATCGGCCGTCATGCCATTGAGCTCCAGAGATTGCAAGCAGCCGATAATGCGCACACCGTTATCTTCAGCCAACTTCATGAAATCCGCTACGCTCTTCCCGCCTGGCATCGGAAAGATGGACTCAGCTTTGCCCTTTCCCAGCAACTCCGTAGCCGGGCCGGTGAAGTACATAATCACATTCTGCTCCGCGGCCGCTGCCGTAGCGGCAAGGAAAAAAGCCGATGGTAATCGCTTGGGATTCTCTGGCCCGGCGATAAGGACTATAACAAGATCTGCAACTTGTGCTTCAGGCATTTGAAAATCTCCTATTTTTCAGATAAAACATCTCTAACGTACATTGCGACTCGCTCCACCCCAGAGAATGAAAGAAAATGGGAGTGGGTGGTGACAAGTTGAGATCGCGCAAGTTTTTGGCCCCGTTGGCCACTTCAAAATCCCCCGCCTTTGGTCACCCAAAATCTCCCAGGCAGGACGTGTAGATTATCAGTTGACTGAGAGGGTTTGTGCAAATCGCGTGGCAGCCTCTTTGAGCCGATAGCTCTTGCCTTCGAACTCAAGCAAATGCGATCGGTGCATTAATCGATTGAGGATGGCGGTGGCCATCGTGTTGTCTCCCAGGTATTTGCCCCAATTCTGTACCACACGGTTCGAGGTCACGACGATGCTGCGCCGCAGCTTGTAGCGCTGGTGGATCAGCGTTTGCAACCACTCGCCAGCGCTGTCGCTGATACGCCTAGCCAGGAACAGGTCAAGCGCCACCATGTCGGCGTCACGGTAGATTTGTGGTGCGCCACTATTCCTATAAAAACATATGGTTAGATACGACCCCTTGAGTATTTGATGTCTCTATCCAGTAGAAACAGATTGTTAGCAACGAGCAGCATGGTATCCAGGGAACCAAGATCAATGAGTTGCGGTTAATGTGAAAGAAATCCGTGGAATGGGCACGGCAATCCCTGGCCATCGGGTGGCCATATTGGGATCGGAGTAACGCTCTACGCTGGCTGATGCTGCGGCAGGAAGCCGAATTTGATCAGTTTCTTGATCCAGCGAGAAGCATTGCGCTGCACACTCAGTGCCTCATAGTCCGTATCGGCATCCCGGTAGTACTTGCCGT
>JAJYPA010000282.1 GCA_021795795.1 Pseudomonadota bacterium
TTCAACAGGTACTGATCATCACGCGCGAGATTACGCCGATGTGCAAAGCGCCACCGGCCGACATTGCAACGGCGACAACCCAGATCACCAGTGCAGTGACCACCATCACCATTCTTGCCGGAGCAACGGCAGCGGGAGTTATCAAATGAGCCAATCAACTTTGAACACTGTTGAGCAAACCGCACTGACGACCGCCGAGCAACTGATGCCGGTGATTTTGGCGGGTGTGCAGGCCGGTGTCGGTGCCTCTAATCCGTGGGTTGCCACAGCGGAAGCAATCGCACCGGTAATCGTCAAACTGATCCAGATGCAGCAAGCCGGAGCGCCAGAACTTGCTCAGATCATGGCGGCGATTACGTCTGGCGTGGCAAGCGCTCAAACTCAAATCGAGGCTGAGGCAAAAGCTCGCGGCGTTGATGCGCCCGTGGTTGGTGGGTAATGTCCCGCTTCCTGAATCAGCTTAAGGTCACCCTGATCGATAACGACGCAGCAGAAGGGCGTGGACTGTGGTCGCTGGATGAAGATTTCGGGTATCAATCAGATCTGGCGCGAATGACGATCATGGCGCCAAAGGGATTCCAGACCGATTTCGCCAGCGTGCCGCGTCTGCCGATTGTGTTCTGGCTGGCGGGTGATACGAGCACTGAAGCGGCGGTAATCCATGACTGGCTCTATACCTGCAAGATCACATCCCGCCGGACGGCTGATGCGGTATTGCGTGAAGCAGGGAAGGTGTCTGGTGTTCCGGCATGGCGTCGGTGGATGATCTGGGCCGGAGTGCGTGCGTTTGGTCAAGGGCCGTGGGATGGGAAAAACTGGCCGGATATGCGGTTTTTGTGACTCCTGATTTATTTTGCCGTCATGGTTACGGTAACCCCAATCGGGCAATCATCATTTTCATAAAAAAATATGCTTGTTTCCTCTGGGCCGTCCTCAGATGGGAAAAGTAAAAATGTTGGTAGATCATCGATATCTTCGATTTTATCCTCGCCCTTTTCGTGAAGATCCAGTTTTACATCCACAAGACCCCTTGCGCACAATCGATCCACCATATAGAGAAGCATGGTTCCAAGAGACTCATGACCTCCTGATTTTTCAGCTAATGAATCCATCGCATCATCTAGTTTTTTTCTCCATCCACCTCGGCAATCTTCACTGCTGCCCCAGTCTATGCTTGCGATAGCCACAAGAAGATCATCCTCGCATTCCTTCCTAATTTCTCTCTGCACATCTTCAAGAGCGGCGGATTTCAGTATTTCCAACGCCTCATTCACCGTAGCTTTTTTCATCTAATAGCCTCGTTGCTAAATAGTTTTGAACAAATATTGAACAAGTTTTAAACACTCGGTTCAACGTGTTGATTTGGCGCGATAAAAAACGACCGGCAAATGTTGCCCATGCAGACGAATAAGTTAGTCTAGCCTAGCTGCAATATCCTCCGCCGACTCTCGATGACCGCTGATTCTCCTGCGTCATTGCCTTGTAATTGGCATTTGAGCCAGCAATGTAGCTATCAGACATAATCTTTCGCATCGCATCACGCATTCTGCTTATCGTTTCTGGCATTGAGTAATTCTTCAATGCCGATCCAGAGGCGCGTAAAAAGGAATCAATCGCTGCATCTACGTTTTCATTTGGCGTTGTCATTGGGTTCTCCTGTGGCTTTGAGCATTGCTTTGTAAATACGGCATGTTTGTTCGCCTGATAGCAACATTATTTCTCCATTCTCTTCATGGCGCGTTTCATCCATGCCCCATTACTCACCCCTTCTCGCATTGCGTCGATTGCCTGCTGGCGCTTAAGTTGGTTTTCGTTCATGACGCACCGCCTTCGGCTTTGGCGATTGCTGCGCGAATACCATCCAGATCGGGATCACCGGCACCTTCCCAATCGGTGAGTTTGCCGAGCCATTCATGGATATTTTTCAGCGCTTCGAGCAAATCAGGAGCGGCGGCGATAAGCGGGATATTGTGTTTTTCGATTGATTCGGCAATCAAATGACCGCCGTAATATTCAAAATTGGCACTCCCTCTTTGTTCCTCTGATTGGCCTACTGATACAACAGAATCATCATTAATGCCTTTGCGCCACGGCCCTGGTGTGAATTTAGGAGTACTCATGACGCCACCTCAAAACCTTCGTTAAAGTCACCCACGTCGCGGAAGTAATAATCCGGGCCACACATGCGATCAGAGCCTTCGCAGTAGTAGTAGCCGCCCTGATAGGTGGCTTTCACTGGTTTGCTGTGTAGCGGGTTGTTTTCGTTCGGGTAAAGAATCAACGCTGCGCCATCTGGCAGATTTTCGAAGTCGGTTCTCATGCCATCACCCCATCAATCTCAACCGATTCAACCGCAACGCCGTATTTCTCAAATGTGTTCATTTGATTACCACCCTTTCGCCTTGTTGAATATGAGCGCCAGGCACGATCTGTCCGGCATCGATCGCATCCTTGATCAGCGTCTTGCTGACAACTGGTGCTGGCGTTTCTGGCTGTGTCCAATACTGCTTTGGAATAGCAGCCTCAACGTCGATGACAACCGACGCCCGATTCTTGGCAACTGATAGCGCAATCAATGGGCTATCGATCTTCTTGCGCCCGGCTGTTCTCATGGATGCCAGCAGATACCCGCGCAGCCATTCGGCCTTTTTATCAGCGGTATCACGGCGCTTTTTCATGTCACCCTCAGCTGATCTGATTTGCTCAGATAACGCCTCAAGATTGCGAATCATCAGGCCGACATTCACGGCCTTCTGCTCGAATGGATAACGGGCGGCTTCCAACGTGTCCAACATGGTTTGCTCGTCAAAGTCCATGTCGGAGATTACGGCCTCTATGCCCTTGTATTCTTCTGCTAATTCAAAGAGATTCATAGCTCACCTCAGAACGGCACGTCGTCGGATGGCATAGGTGCGTAGTCATAAGGAGGCGGCTCGTTGCCATTCGATGCCTTTGGCGCTGAAACGGTCTTATCTTTGAGCCCTGAAACCATGCGTTCCAGCAATTCCGGCTTGGTTTTACCGTCAAGAATCTCGCTTGCCGTAAGCTCAGTGGATGCCTCGAACGCGCCGACAATGTTCATCTTCGATCCGACTGTTTTGCCGTCCTTCTTGATGTATTCCTCGCGCTGCAAGAGCAGGCCAATAGGCTTGTCCATCAGTTCTGGGTAAATCTTTGCATCAACAGTTACACGCTTTTGCTGGTCTTGGTCGTACTTCTCGACCTGCCCGACGGTTTTCGTCAGCAGCTTGGTTTTCATGCAGGTCATAACAGCCATCAGCACCTTGAAGCCATAAATCTCTTTGCCGTCCGCATTCACAGTCCATAGGGAGAGGTAGTCGGCAGTCAGGCCATCATTCGACTTGAATGACAGTTCGATGCCCTGGGTGCCTTTCGGGCTATGTGATTCCTCAGCGCGAGTAAAAACCCCGATATATTTGCCGGTTTCTTCAATGCGGCCATTCATCGTGTCGGCGGCTTTTGCGGCTTCTTTGTTCAGTTGATAATTCATGATTCGTTTCCTCTTGATTAGGCCGCCTGGCCGAGTTGGTAATAGCTGCAAATTGCGCGATCGACCGCAGCCAAGTCGTTGTCGATGTGATCTTGTTCAAACAGCCCCAGTGGGCTTTTAACCGTGTCTTTGCCACTGTTGCGAGTAGCGAATATGTACTGCTCATTGATCACTTCGGTGCGCAGTACAATCGTTACAAGGCCTTCCATGACGATCTTTTCATCGAGCAATTTGCCGATGGTCTTGATCTTGGTTTTGCCGAAGTCATCCGTTGCCGTGTGGCTCATGATGTAAACGCGCTTTCCTTCGCTAAGGGAAGAAGCCGTGGTCAGCACGTCCCACGCATGGCGCGCAATCTCGTTGTATTTGGCGAATGCTGCATTGCCCACTTCCACGTCCGTGACCCGGCGCATGAACTCGTTTGCCATTACGTACTGGAAGTCATCAATGATGATTATTTCCTTGGTGGTACGCTGCATGGCCTGAACTATCGTGGTGCTGCTGTCGCTCACGAAAACAGATCCGCTAGGGTTTTCCTTAGATGCCGGTTTCCATTCACTGGAACGGAACGGGAGAGGCTTGCGCACCGCTTGAATCAGTAGTGTGTTTTTCGGATCGAGATTTCGCAGGCTCGTTGATTTTCCTGTCCCCGATTCGCCCAGAATCATCGTTGCAATACTCATATTCAAAATCCTCTAAGTTCGGTTTGTTCGTGTTCGCTCGTTGCTCTTGCTGCTCTAAAACCCATTCGCCCATGCGGCTCATTTGATTCCCTCCATATGTTTATCAGGGAGCGCATTCGTGCAGGGAATACGCTCTCGGATAAGGTTGACCGCTTGCGGCGGTCAGTCGGCATTGATTCAGCCGTAGCCGTCGCCGTCGCCGGAGCCGTCGCCGTAGCCGGAGCCGTAGCCGTCGCCGGAGCCGTAGCCGGAGCCGGAGCCGGAGCCGGAGCCGTCGCCGTCGCCGTAGCCGGAGCCGTCGCCGGAGCTGTAGCCGTAGCCGTAGCCGTAGCCGGAGCCGGAGCCGTAGCCGGAGCCGGAGCCGGAGCCGGAGCCGGAGCCGGAAACATCAGGTTTATTGAGCTTTGACATCATCGGCTTCCTCGATACTTTTGATCGCAGCGTCGGTGCAGGGGATGATTTCGATGGCTTCAAGCCAAATCGAATCCAAAGTGGGGGCGATGCGACTGTTTTTTTGATCGATTCCGTAAATTGCGCACCCAGAAAGCGAAATCGACTTTTCAGCCTTCCATTGCCACATCCGACGAGCATTTTTTACAATTACTTCGTTTCCTGATTTTTCTGCGAGAACGCCAAAAAACACGCCAGCGGAATAAGTGCGCACGATTACCTTTTTGCCAATCATTGAGTTCAATGAATCGCACCCAGCCACGCTATTTGTGATTACCGGTTGTGAAAACATCGCCGCCAGTTCTTTAGCCTGTCCAATTGTCAAATCATCAATTTTCATAAATACCTCGTGAGTTTTTGTTTATTAAAGAGAGCCATTTATTAATGACGCTCTCAGATAAAGCCTCGTGACGTGAGGCGGACGGCGATTGCCTGGAAAGCGGGAGGAGGGAGCGTGTTCACTGTCTCGCGTCAGTGCGTAGCTGTTTTGCCCATCCATCAATCGCAGCCGGTGTTGTTTGATGCAGCAACACCTCCGGCTGGTCGCCTTGGTGTTAATTGACCGATCCACGACTCACCAAATGCTCCGCATACATAGCAGCAGCCCTGTCTCGCATGTCAGCGATGCCCTGAGCGGCTTCGAAAATCTTCGCCATGTCCTTGCCGCATGTCGCCAAATCAAGTGCGTGGTTCATGTTCTCAACAAGACGCTGGTTTTCGTCGCTCGATAGATACAAGTGCGTCATTGCTTCGTGCATCAGCTCGGCGTCACTGATGATTTCCTCGTACTTAAGGACTTCCAGTTGCTCGATGGCTTCGGCTTCTTCCTGCTGTTGCTCGTAAAGCATCCAAGCGAGGGAGTTGGCTACTCGTTCAGCGGTTGCGAGGCTCATTTCACACCCCGCGTAACTTCACGCTGGCGACGGCTCTGACGCATCAGGAACGCGTCACGGGTCATTTCAGGCATTGGGCGTGCTTTCTTCGCGCCGATATACCGCTCACCCATATCGACAATCTGACGACGCACGGCATCCTCTCGGATCGGCAAAGGGAAAACGCTTTCGTGGATTTTGGTAATCATTTTCTTCCCGCCTCCATTTCAAGCGCTTCAATAATCGATTCGGCAACAAGCTCAGCATCGCCATCTTCAAATTTGCCAACATGAGCCACAAACGACGCAAAGTTCTCGCTCAGGAAGTCGGCCACAATTCCGTAATCAAATTCACTCATCTCGCTCACCTCGTTCGTTGTTGATAGGTGTACTTTAACAATGCGTTTCACGGAATGCAACGGTTAGTTGTAAAAAATATCGAAAAAGATGCGAGTTATTTTCTATAGCGCATAAATATTTTCTAGGGCTTGCAATGCTTGCAATATGTAACGCTCTGTTTCATAATTAGCCGCATGAACAAAAAAACACCATGGCACGAAAAGAAAGGGGCGCGAGTCATCATCTCTGAAAAGCTTCAGATGACACACGCAGGCGTATCGCAATGGATTAAGCGAGGGGTTCCACCTGATCGCATCATCCAGCTTTGCGAGGCGCTCGATTGGGAATACTCGCCGCATGACATAAACCCAGACATTTACCCAAATGCAAATGACGCGCTTCCACTAAAAAGGATAAATAAAAATGGCTGATGACGTAGACACAACGAGCGACCGAATCGAAACGGAAACACGTCGCCGGATTGAAGCGATTCAACATGAAGCACCGATTGCAATTCCTACGGGCCATTGCCTTGAGTGTGACGAGCCGGTTCCGTCTGGTAATCGCTGGTGCGGGCCTGAGTGTCGGGATATGTGGTGCGCGAGGAATGACCAATGACCATCCTCGAATGGATAACAGCAACCGTATTTGTCGTCGTCATCACGATTCTGGCGCTTCTCATCGTCGTGTCAATCCTGTTTGTACTGATCGGCCTGTTCGCCAAAGGGTATGACACCACACGCGAAAAGATTATTCACCAGAGGTACAGAAAATGACCGCGCTTATCGTTGTTTGGATCGTCGGCTCTTTCCCATTGGGGCTGATCATCGCTCGTGCGATTGCGGGGGTGAAGTGAGGATTCTCATTGAGCTTCCATGGCCGCCGTCTGAGCTTTCTCCAAACGCTCGGACGCATCACATGGTGCGCGCCCGTTTTGTGAAAAAGTGCCGCGCAGAAGCTTATGCACTGGCGCGTATCGCGCTGAGCAGGGCAGGATCATCTAATCAGATGGATCTACAGAAAATCATCGAATCCGGCGCATCTGTAGCCTTCTGGATCGACTTCTATCCGCCGTCGCGTCGTCACTATGACGATGACAACCTGATTGCTCGATTCAAGAGTTCACGCGATGGAATCGCCCAGGCATTGGGTGTGAACGACCGAAAATTCAGAACACTTCCATTCGTTCGCTCGGAAACGCATCCGGGCGGAAAGGTGGTTGTTCGCGTAACAGAACAACCTGAAATAGAACAACGGGAAGCCTGCTCCGTATGAAATTGCAGGCAAGAAAAAACCCGACTCAGGCGCTGCGACAACAGCTCGTCGGGTTAATCAAAATAACGAGGCTATATCATGACAAATAAAAGCTATTTTGAAAAGCTTAAAGATCCAAGATGGCAAAAAAAGCGTCTGGAAGTTCTTAATAACTCCAACTGGATGTGCGAACAGTGTCAAGAAACCGCAGAAACATTACACGTACATCATAAAATCTACATTAAGGGAAGGGAGCCGTGGGAATACGATAACGGTCAACTGTCATGCCTTTGCGCCACATGTCACGAGGCGATAACCAAGGAAGGCGACAGTCTTGATGTGGTTGCGTCGTTTGCCCCATTTGACGGGCCGCATGGAAGATCAGCCATTTCCGCTCTCGTTGCCGGGTTCCTCGGCATGGATTACGCCGATTTTATAAAAAACCAAAGTTTTGGCGACTGCCCGTCATATAGAGCTCATTTCCGCCTTGGCGCTAACGCCCAGGCCTCCGTAAGCGATGCTATAAAATCAGAGCTTCAATCATGGGTTTGTGCAATTGATGAGACACCGGAAGAGGGGCTGTTCTAATGGCCCGCATCCGATCCATAAAACCAGAATTCCCGCAGTCCGAAAGTATGGGGCGCGTCAGTCGTGATGCTCGTCTCTGTTTCATCATGCTTTGGACTATCTCCGACGATTCTGGGAGGCTTCGCGGAAATTCGCGAATGCTCGCGAGCCTTCTTTTTCCATACGATGATGACGCCCCGACCGAGATTGATGGCTGGCTAACTGAATTACAGGACGAAGGCGCAATAATCCGGTATCAAGCCGATAACAACAACTATGTGCAGATTTGCAACTGGTTGATTCACCAGAAGATTGATAAGCCGTCACCATCAAAAATACCTGAATTCGATGAATCCTCGCGAATCCTCGCGAATCCTCGCGAACGTTCGTCGGGGGATCAAGGAGTGGATCAAGGATCAAGGAATGGATCAGAGGATCACTCTGTCTTGGCCGATTCTGGCGAATCTGCCGATGCACCTAAAATCGAAAATACACCACCCACGAAAACAAAATCACGCTTTGCCGACTTCTGGGAGGCTTACCCATCGAAAGTAGCTCGGCCAACATGTGAGGCGAAGTGGAAGGCCAAGAAGCTCGACCCAATCGCAGACACGATCATCGACGACATACGCAAGCGGTCGGCTACTGATCGAAAGTGGCTAGACGGCTTCATCCCAAACCCACTGACGTATCTCAATCAGGAGCGATGGACCGACTCAATCGATCAGTCGGCAGCTAAACAGCGCGCCGGATCGCCAAAGCAATCCGCTCACGGCGGCTTTGAGCACATCGACTACTCCAAGGGTGTCAATGCGGACGGGAGCTTCTGATGAAATTAGATAACCCATTTGCCGGACTTTGCATCGAAGAACGCACCGAAACATGCGACGTTCACGGCGACTTTGTTTCTCGCCATGTCCAAGTCACCAGCAGCAGAACCGACTGGACGAAGTGCCAGAAGTGCCTTGATGCGGTAACTGACGCCGAACGCAGGTCAGACGACGCCAAGCTTCGCGCCGAACGCAACTCGTCAATTGTCCGAATGGCCGCCATACCTGAGCGGTTTATGAATCGGGATTTGAGCAACTACCAAGCGCAAACCGAAGAACAGAAAAACGCACTGCAAATCGCCAAGCTTTATGCCGAGGATATGTCGGCCGTAATGCGCGAAGGCCGATCCCTGATCTTTTGCGGTCGGCCGGGAACAGGAAAAACGCACCTCGCGGTTGGTATCGCCAAGTACGCCATGACGATGGGCAGAGAGGCTAGATTCACTAGCGCCATGAACGCCATTCGGATGGTTCGGGAAACTTACAGCCGGAATTCAGAAATCTCAGAACGCCAATCAATCGCCCGTTTCGCCGAGCCTGATCTGATGATTCTCGACGAAGTTGGTTCGCAACTTGGGACCGAGGCCGAAAAGGTAACGCTGTTCGACATCATCAACGCCCGGTACGAGCGCATGAGGCCGACCATCGTCATCAGCAATCTGGGCATCGAAGGCGTGCGTGATTATCTCGGAGAACGTGCATTCGATCGACTACGCGAAAACGGCGGGAAGGCTGTCTTGTTCAACTGGAATAGCTATCGGGGGCAGAAATGAACCCCCTAGAAACCACAGCCATGCTCGACAAGATCACCGAAGCAGGCGGCACGTTCTACATCAAAGACGGCGAGCTATTCGGTCGCGATGTTCCGATGCAGTTTCATGGGTTCGTCAAAGCGGAAAAGGCAACGATTATCCGGTTGATTGAGGCGAAACGACAAGTTCCTAAGCCGGTTGCAAAGAAACGGGCTGTATTGCGTTTTGAGCTTATCAAGGGCGGCGGAAGTGTAAGCGGTGGGGATGATGAAACCGTCGCCACGTTGCTTGCCACGCTTTGCGAGAAGTGGGCGGCGGAGCTTGTCGGCGCTTGGTGTGATGGAGTGAGGGTTTGGCCGTGAGCATGAGCGCACATCAAAGCCCGATTATGAAATCAGACGAATGGCTCACGCCTCCCGATATTTTGTTTTCTCTGGGTGATTTCGATCTTGACCCGTGTTCCCCGATTAATCGCCCATGGGACACGGCAAAAATGCACCTAACTATCGAAGAAGACGGCCTTTCTCGGTCATGGTCTGGGCGCGTTTGGATGAATCCGCCGTTTGGCCGCGAAGCTGTGAAATGGATGCGAAAGATCCGAGATCACGGAAACGGCATTGCTCTGATTCCGGCTAGAACAGAAACGGCCATGTTTTACGAAACCGTTTGGGGGTTCGCTGATGCTATCTGTTTTATAAAAGGGCGTCCGCACTTCCATCGTGTAAACGGCGCAAGGGCATCGTTCAATTCTGGTGCTCCGATTTGCCTGATTGCATACGGTGACAATAATGCCAAAGCATTGCGCGAATCCGGGCTTGGATTTGTTACCGGGGCGAAGCAATGAGCGCGCCACATAGCC
>JAJYPA010000283.1 GCA_021795795.1 Pseudomonadota bacterium
CCCGCTACTACCAGCTCAACAGCGTAGGGCGGGCGATCTGGGAATTGCTGAAGGAGCCGGTTACACAGGATGAAATCGTGGGAAGCCTGGTGCGACGCTACGAAATTGAACCCGCCGATTGCGAACGAGAGGTCATGGAATTCCTCGAACGCCTCAGCCTGGATGGGCTGGTTGTCCTTGTCTAAAGCGCTCTCCGCACTGACTCACTTCAGCAAACGCCCGTTCGCGGAGAAGCGCATGCTGTTCCAGGCGGCCATGGCACTAGTTAGAGCACGCTGCCTGCTCCGCTTCCAATCTCTTGAGAAGTTGCTGTCGGCTCCTACGGAAATTGACGGAAAGCCAAACCCGCAACAAAGACAGAAGGCCATGGCTGTAAAAGGCGCCCTCAGCATCATTGCCCGTCACCTGCCTGGCGGAGCCAGTTGCCTGCACCAGGCGCTGGCGGCGCACTACCTGTTCCATCAGCATAGCATCGCCGGCCACCTGTTTGTCGGCTTTCGCCTGGACCAGAACGGGCAGGCTGAGGGGCATGCCTGGGTACGTCATGACGATCTGATTGTTTGCGGGGCACCTGTCGACGGGTTTGTCGTGGCCTCGATTCACAGGATAGGACGATGGGCCTGATCGGCGGTGTTTTCCTACCCAATGGCGGCGACTCAGGGCAAGCGCTGTCACTGATTGATGGGTGCCTCTCCCAATTCGCCCACGACCGCAAAAAACGATGGGTGCAGGGACCGGTTGCCCTGGTGGTTCTGCAACGGGAAGTCACCCCAGAAGACTTTGATGAAACCCAGCCCGAACTGCTGGATAACGGGCTGTCGATGGCCTTCGACGGCCGTATCGATGAGCGCCCCGAACTCCTTGACCGGCTGGGCATCGACAGCCAAGCCAAGAATAACATAACGGATTCCCGGCTGTTTGCCGCCGCCTTCGAAAAATGGGGCGGAAATGCCGGCAGGCATGTCATCGGTGACTATGCCTGCGCGGTATGGAATCAAAACAACCGGGAACTCACGCTGTTTACAGACAGTATGGGCAACCGCCCCCTGTTCTGGGCAGCACTGCCCAACGGCGGCATCGCTTTTTCCTCCCATATTACGGCGCTGACGAAACTGGAAGGCGTCTCACTGGAAATCGACGAATACTGGGTAGCGGACTTTCTCACCCTGACCCATCTGGATGCCGACAGAACCGCCTATCAGGGCGTCAGGCAACTACCCCAAGCGCATTGCCTGAAAGCGACCCCGCATCGAATCCATGAAGCGCGGCGCTACTGGTATCTTCGCGATGATATAAAACCGCTGAACCTCCCCAATGTGCAGGATTACTATGACCATTTTCTCGAAGTCTTCGAACGTGCGATAGCCGACCGGCTGCGCTACCGGAAAGATGTGCCGGTAGCGACCATGCTGTCGGGTGGTCTCGACTCCAGCTCCATTACGGTCGCCATGACGAGGAACCGACAAAACAGGGGTCAGAAAATTATCGCGGTGAGCTCGCGATTGCCGGATGAAAACAATACCCCTTATCAGGATGAAAGTGAGTTTATCAACAGCCTGTTAAACCGGTATCCCGACATCCGGGGAATACCGGTTTACGCGGAAGGCATGGATTTCCTTTCGGAAATCGACCGGGCATTAGCGATTTTCGGGCAGCCGACCCGCGATGGCTTCTATTACAGAACCTTCGCCCTTCTTGAAGCCGCTTCCGGGGAGGGCGCAAAATTACTGTTCACAGGCATGGGTGGTGATGTTTTTGCCAGCGCCGGATTGAATCAGGCCATTCCGCAAATTCTGCACGCATTGAATATCAGGGAAGCTTTTGCTTACCTGCAGAAGGAATCCGGCGTAACGGGACGCCATCCGTTCAGAATGGTGCTTGCTCAATTATTGCGGCCCCGACTGTCCGGTCTGGCTGGAAGGGCTGCCTTATTCAGGAGATATAAAGCGAGTCAATACCTGGACAGCTTAGGTATAAAGCCGCAAAGGGACTTTTCCGACAAGGTGCGGTTGAATGACCGTATCGAACGAACGAACACCCCACCAAGGATCCGTTATCACCAAAAGTTATGGGAAACCGAGGAACGCATGTGTCAATCTGGACGGGTACTGCAAGCTTCTTCGCTGTTTTCCATGGCGGGCCTGGGGTTCGATCTCCATGTGACCAACCCGCTTTTCGATCGCAGAGTTATAGCAACTTCCAGCAGTATCCCGCTGGTGATCCGTCGGCCTGCCGGCAACCCCAGGGCACTGCTTCGTGAGAGTGCCAGACCGCTGCTCCCCGAAGAAATCTACCGGCGAACGACAAAGGGGCCGTTTTGCCCCGATTACCCGTTAAGGGCGTCCCGTGCGATCGAAAGGCTAACTGCGGAAAATACAATACCTTTGGAAAGCGCGTACCTGGAATCAGGCGACCATAATTCCAGAAGGTTCAAACAGACTCACACCCAAAACAATGGCGTAACGCTAATAACCAGCCGGTTATTGCCATTTATGCTCGAATACTGGCTGAAGAAAAATATTTTTAAGAAAAAAGAGTTCCATCACTACCATGCAGACTAGCTGTAGCCGCAATATCCTTCTTTGCATCAAAAACCTGCACTTCGGGCTTGACCCACTGCTCGCGCTGTTCCTGCGTCTGTATGTCATTACTTGATCTATTATCCATTTTATCATGCTCCTCTAAC
Source organism: Pseudomonadota bacterium (assembly GCA_021795795.1). The sequence continues at coordinate 2,687 of JAJYPA010000283.1, forward strand.
GGGCAGCATCTATCAAGGTAGATGCCGCCATTCTGAAAATAGAGATTTCTGAATGTTACACTATACATGGGACGTATAAACTATGGTGCCCACCCTGTCAAGACAAATGGTTGCTCAGTTTAAGCTAGTACTGGCCTCTTCAGTCGTTGCGGATTGGCGTGCCCCAGGCTTCCTTCACCGGTCTTTTGCCCCCGCTTTGGATACTTGTCCACGATACAGGCCCCGCCACCCTGACCCGACCGGTAGACCTGATCCGGAGTGGCGTACCCCTCAAAGGCCCACTTGAAATGTTGAGGAACCGAGTTTTTCAAGGTGCCCTCAAGTTGAGTAGCCACGCTTTGCCGACCCTTGATCCAGAAACCAGCGATAGGTATCGGTTACGCCATCCCGTAGGGGAATATTGGGTTTCCATCCCAAGGCACTTAAGCGGCTCACATCCAGCAATTTGCGTGGCGTGCCGTCCGGTTTGCTGGTGTCGTACACAATGTTGCCCGCGAAACCCACGACATCCGCCACCAAAGTCGCCAGTTCCCCAATGCTGATATCTTCTCCACACCCTACATTGACAATGTCTTCACCACTGTATGTTCGCATAAGATGTACCGCCGCATCGGCCAGATCATCCACATGCAAAAACTCGCGGCGGGGTGTTCCCGTGCCCCACACCTGCACCTCTTTGGCTCCATCCATCTTGGCCTCGTGAAATTTGCGCATCATGGCCGGCATGACATGCGAGCTTTCCAGATCAAAATTATCACCCGGCCCATACAAGTTCGTAGGCATCAGGCTGATGGCGTCCAACCCGTATTGGCGCCGATAGGCCTGACACATTTTGATGCCGGCGATCTTGGCCACTGCATACCACTCATTGGTGGGTTCCAGCGGTCCAGTGAGGAGGTATTCCTCCTTGATGGGCTGCGGTGCCATTTTTGGATAAATGCAGGACGAACCCAGGAATAACAACTTACGTATTCCATGCTGCTGCGCGGCATCTATGACATTGTTCTGTATCACTAGATTACTGCGAATGAACTCCGCTGGCCATGTATTATTGGCGTGGATACCCCCCACCTTGGCTGCGGCCAGAAACACATGGGTGGGCCGCTGTGTGTTGAAGAATTCATCCACAGCAGCTTGATCGGCAAGATCCAACTCGTTGCGGTCAGGAGTAAGCAGTTGGCCAAAGCCTTTGGACTGTAGGGAGCGCACAATAGCCGACCCCACCAGTCCACGAGCGCCTGCCACAAAAACTCGATCCTCTTTTTGCATCATATCGGTTGCATTGTTCACGGCATAACCTCCTTGGTATAATTGCTAATTCTTGCTACTCTTTTTCTTTAAGCAACTTCAGAACTCCTCCGCTTAATTCTGGACGCTTCTTCTGGCTCCGTAAGTAGCAATAACTTATCCTCAAAGGCTTTTAGAATATATTCTTTATCGAGTGTAAGCTCAGCATAGGCCCGTGCATTACGACCGTAATCTTCCCGCTTTTCGGGATTCCGCGCCAGATCCAAAATAGCCTGTGCCAGTGCAGCAGGATCGCCGGGAGTAGTGGTCAGGCCAGTATCCGCTCCGGCCACTGCATCATACAGTGCCGTGCCCGAATCCACTGTCGCCACGCACGGCCTTCCAGCGGCGAGGATATTGGTCAACTTGGAGGGCATTACCAGATCAGCCGCATCCCGCCGCTGTACCACCAAGTGGATGTCGCCAGCCGCCAGCATCTCGGAAAGACGTTCTACCGGCTGCACCGGCAAAAACCGGATATTGCGCAAACCCATGGTCGCTGCCTTTTGTTCTAACCGTAGTCGCGCTCCGCCGGTTCCTACCATCAAAAATTGCAGGCATGTTTCATCAGCGCACAATTGCGCTGCTTCCAGCACCACTTCCAAGCCCTGCTTTTCCCCCATATTGCCAGCATAGAGCACCAGCACCGTTTCTGGCGCAATGCCGAATTCTTTTCGAAAAGTATTATCCCTGGGCCCCGGACACACCGCCTTGATGTCCGCCCAGTTAGGAAACAGCCATGCACGTTCAGACGCCGCCCCCTTCTCGATGACCCGCTGGCGCATCGCCTCGGTAATGGTGGATACCCTGGTTGCGCGGCGCAGCAAAAAAGCTTCTACACGATATAGCACCTGTCCAATAGCGCCGCCAGGCAACATGCCCAAGCGCAACGCGGCATCGAGTTGCAAATCCTGGACATGCAGCACCCACGGCACGCCTCGGACCCAGGCATACAGGATGGGCCATACCCCGATTTGCATCGGCGGCATCACCGCGATCACCACCTCCGGCTTTTGGCGCGAAAAAAAACGCGGTAGCCAGAATCGCGCTGCGCCCCAAGTAAAGCTCGTCTCCAGAAAAATGCGCGTTCGCGCTCGCAGCCGGTCCGCCGCCGGTACATAGTGCCGGGCACGATGCACCCGCACGCCCGCCAGCGTCTCGCTACGGAAGCGGAAACCTTCATAGCCCGCAGCAACCTGCCACTGCGGGTAATGGGGCAGTCCGCAGATCACCTCCACCGCATGTCCATGCGCTGCGAGCCACTCCGCCATCTCACCGGTATACTTGCCGATGCCGGTGGGCTCAGGGGCGTAGTTGAGACCGTAGATCAAAAGCTTCATGCTATCACCGGATGGTAGGGTGCGCGCTCGAACAGAAAATCGGCCTGAATCGCTTTGCCCCATTTGTCATAAGCCATGTTGAATACGCCGCAAAGGGAGAGTCCACGCTCGCGCAGCCAGGCAATCACCTCATCCGCCAGGGCCTGTCCCTCGTACAGTTCGACGAACGAACACTCCGTATAAACCCAGGAAAACCCATCCAGCAACGACTCACAACCCTGCAAGGCTGTAAGTTCAAAACCCTGCACGTCCAGCTTTAGCAACGCCGGGCCACACAACTCGACCGAGTCAAGGCAGGCCTCAAGGCGCACGACTTGAACAATCTGTGTACTAGCTTCAGCCGTGCCGGGAAATAGCGCATTCTGCGTGACTGTGATGGGCAATAACGATGAAGAATCGTCGCGTGCTGAAACGTGAATAGTGGCCTCGCCCGGCTCCGACCCCACGGCCACCGAGAACAAACGTACTTTATCGTCATCGGCAAACAGCTTACGAAACACTTTTGCCGGTTGGGGTAACGGCTCGAATGCCAGCACCCGTGCAGCAGGGCAAGCTTGCCGCGTTGCAAGCGTAAACTGTCCTCGATTTGCACCAATATCCACAACCAATGCTGGTTGCAGGCGCTGAAGCATGGGCACATGTTCCAAGCCAGGGGCCACGCCCTCCCGTAATGCACGGGTCCAAAGCGCATCTCTTGCGCTCAGTGTGCGCGCTGCTTTACTTAATTTTTTCAAGAACCCCATGCGTGACCTCGCAATAAACCGCTTGCGCTACATTGGCAAATTATAAAATCCAGGCACGTTATGCACCCGTAACCTATTATGAAACAGTCAAAGAAACATCAGGTTATTCGATTCCGTCACCGCTATGATTTAGCATACCGGGTTTTGTTCTGTCGAACCACCGACTCATATTCTCGCGAGAGCGCGTCCACAATAGAAGGCCAAGTATAGCGTGTCTGGGCCGCCTCTCGCCCCGCCCGCCCCATGACGCGCCTCCGATCCGAGTCACCCAACAGCAAAATCAGCGCCTCCGCAACCTTATCGGCATCGCAACGTGTCACCAGACCTGCCCCCGACTGGGCCACCTCAGCATAAATATTGACCTGATCAGAAATCACCACCGGCAAGGCGCAGGCCATGGCCTCGACCACGGTCAAGCCAAAGTTCTCCGTATAAGACGGCAATACGAAAACATCCGCATCCACATAGGCCTGAATCACATCCGCCCCATCCAGATGACCAACGAAATGCACCGCCTCCGTCAGGCCACACTTGGCCACCCAAGCCCGCACCTGCTGCCCGAAGCGGTCATTTTCTGGGCCGACGATGGCAAGCTGCGCACCGGCGATCCGCCGCCGGATCGTTTCAAAGGCTGGGATCAGCAGATCAAGCCCCTTCTTGGGATGCAACCGCCCCAGGAACAACACCAGCGGGGCATCGCCCAGCCCCAGCGCCGCGCGGAAAGCCCCCCGTGCGGGCAACTGCGCGTACCGGCCCCAATCGATACCGTTCGGTATCACGAACGACGGCGCGCGCAGCCCCAGAAACGCGGCCCGTTGTCGTTCATCCTCCGCCGTATAGTGTATCCCACCAGCCCCATGCAGGTTGGGGAGATCGAACCAGCGTTCATACAGACGCTTAACCAAAACGTTGCGCGAACTTTTGGTGTACAAATACGGGTCTAAGGCGCCATGGGGCCTTATGATATATGGCACCCCCTGCTTACGTGCCTGATAGGCAGCATAGGTCGGCGGGAAGCGATATAAGCCATGAATATGAAGCAGATCAAAATCTTTTATTGATGACCTCAGCCATTTCGCCATGGTCGGCGAATACAATAAGGGGGAAAAAAGCACCGGAAAACTGTGTATCTCCGTACCGACCGAAAAAACGCCCGCTATCTCGTCTGCGGACAAATGAGTGCTGGCTGGATTTCCCCGGTCGCTCGTACACACACTTACGCAAAGTCCACGCTCTTTTTGTGCATCCACCAATTCCGAAAGAACCCGGGTTGGCCCTCCGGAAGCCTTCGCTACCGTAGAGATGACATGAAGTATGCGCAGCGATTTGGACTTATTCATCGCCTGTCTTATCCAAATCAGGCAATGTGTTCATGGAAATGCCTAATACGCGCTCAACAGCTTCCACCATGGTATACCCGTCACGTTCTGCAACCATTATGACCTCCATGACCTTACCGTCCACCAGCAGCCGATACCACAAGCCCTGCAAGGAATGAAACAGCATTCCACGCGCACCATCGAGAAAGCCCAATCGGCCCACCACCCGGTACAAGAAATAAATCCAGGCGCGGAGCTGAAGAGGGAGCCTGGCGTATGGTCCCTTTTTTAAGTATCGCTTCAGCGACGCCTGCCGACCAAGGCCTTGCGTACTGCTTTCATTGAGCCCCAAACCGAAACGTTGATCCAGCAAAACCAGGGCTTCGCGACTCGCATACTGATTATGCTTTTGTACCCACCAAGTAAGATCATTACGATTATCGTCGATGATCATTCCCGCAACGTGCAATGCTGACCCCTGCTTCAATATGACATGCTCATCCATCCAGCGAGACTCACACCTCGCCCAGCCATTGCGCCAAACTCTCAACACCCATTGTGGCCACATACCTCCGTGGCGTATGGGTTTACCCAAAAACATTATCGACCGGTTGACCTCGAAGCCACCGACATCCTGCTTCGCGCTTCCCAAAATGCCTGGAAAAATATCGATCAACTCCCCATCAAGATATTCATCCGCATCCAAGCGCATCACCCAATCGCTGTGGATATCACCCTGAGCCAAAGCCCAGTTCAATTGTACAGAGTGGTTCACCCATGCATTTTGCAGCACCCTGGCGCCCAACTTGCGGGCCAGATCGACGGTATCGTCTGTAGAAAAAGAATCTACGACCAAAATATCCTGTGCTACCTGCTGCACGCTACGAATAGCGCGTTCAATGTGCAGGTGTTCGTTGAAAGTCAGGATGATGACTGTGAGGCTCGCTTTGTCCATGGCATCTACCAAGCGCTCGCCCCCATCATGGCGCAGTCCTGCCCCCTGTCATGACCGCCCAATGGCATGATATTCAAAACCCGCTTGGCGCAGCATAGACGGATCGTAGATATTGCGCCCGTCGATGATCAGGGGACGGCGCAGGAGTTCCCTGATATGATCAAAGTCGGGGTTCCGGAACAATTGCCATTCTGTACAGATGACCAGGGCGTCGGCGCCTTGGCAGGCGACGTAGGGATCAGTACAGAGATGAAGATCAGCACGTTCACCGTAGATGCGTCGGGTTTCATCCATGGCGACGGGGTCGTAAGCCTGCACCTGGGCGCCGCGGCGCCAGAGGCCGTCCATGAGCACCCGGCTGGGGGCATCGCGCATGTCGTCCGTGTTGGGCTTGAAGGCGAGCCCCCAGAGGGCAATGCGTAGACCTTTCAAGTTTTCGCCGAGTTCAGCAACGACTTTGCGCTCCAGCACTTGCTTCTGGCGGTTGTTCACACGTTCCACGGCGGCGAGCAGGGGGGCTTCATAGTGGTGCTGACAGGCGCTGTATTCCAGGGCGCGGACGTCTTTGGGAAAGCAGGAGCCACCGTAGCCGCAACCGGGGTAGATGAAAGCGTAGCCGATACGCGGATCGGCCCCTATGCCACAACGGACCTGTTCAATGTCGGCGCCCAGACACTCCGCCAACCCGGCCAACTCGTTCATGAGAGAGATCTTGGTAGCCAGCATGACGTTGGCGGCGTATTTGGTGAGTTCGGCCGAGGCTGGGTCCATGTAGATCAGACGGTCGTGGTTGCGGTTGAAGGGGGCGTAGAGGGCACGCATCCGCTCCCGCACCGCCTCGCTGTCGGTGCCAACGATGATCCGGTCGGGTTTCATAAAGTCGACCACCGCCGCACCTTCTTTGAGGAATTCGGGGTTAGAAACCACATGGAAGGGGACGTCCTCCCCGCGCTCCCGGAGGGTGGCGGCAATGCGCTCCCGCACCTGCTGCGCTGTGCCCACCGGGACGGTGGATTTATTGATGACGATGGCTGGGCGGCGGAGATGCCGGCCCACGGCGTCGGCCGCTGCCAGGACGTGGCGCAGATCGGCGGAGCCGTCTTCATCGGGTGGGGTGCCCACCTCGATGAAGAGAAATTCGCCGTGCTCCACACCAGCGGCGATGTCGGTGCTGAAGGTCAGACGTCCACCGGCGATGCCTTCCCGGACGACGGCGGGCAGATCCGGCTCATGGATGGGAATGATGCCTTCGCGCAGCAGAGCTACCTTCTTGGCATCCACATCGATGCAGAGCACATGATTGCCCACTTGGGCGAGGCAGGCGCCCGTCACTAAACCCACATAGCCCGTACCAATGACCGTGATCTTCATGCGGTTTTACCCTCATTTTTCCAGTTTAGGCATGTACCACCAAATGAATCCAGTATGTTTGCCGCCCAGGCTCGATGGCCCCGCAGCATTGGAGCATGTTCATGGCGCCCTTGAACCTCGTTGAATAACCAATCTCGCACAGGAATAGCAAAGCCTGTCTTGGGTCGTATGAGCAGGTCGTTCGGTAGAGGCCTGCGCGGTGCCTGACCAAAATCTGTTTTGGTCCACTGCCTGCCTGTATGGGCGTGCCGTAATGCAATGAGTTGTTGAAAAAGCTGAATATCGACTAAAGGTGTTCGTATTTCCAGGCTGTGTGCCATTCCAGCCCAATCTGCATCCCGCAACAAGCAGTTTCTGAGGTAAACGCTCAACTCCAGCGCCATGACCTGATCATGGGGTGACGCGAT
>JAJYPA010000284.1 GCA_021795795.1 Pseudomonadota bacterium
GCTGAAGGAGTGGCTGGAGATACACCATAGGGTATAACAGCGCGTAGCTGAATGTGTGTGGTTTTGTGGAAACTGAAATCTGGACGGGTTGATGGACAGAATCAGGGCCGGAAACGGCCCCGAAAGTGTCCAGCAACCTAGTGTTCAGAAAACGTTGGTTTTGTACGAAGGCATTGGCTTTTATCTCCCTGCTTTCGCCAACGCACGGCGAATTGCAACGCGCAACCCTTGACTGCGCATCGACCCAAGGAACTGTGCACGCAATGATGGATCGCCAGCCAAACGTGCCGCCCGTAGCAATGCGCGCCAACGTGCAGCTCTGTGTACTACTGGTTGTGTGCCAATCTCACGCAACCGTTGCAACAGTAAGCCATAGGCAAGCGCCATTCCTAGCCCTTGCGGGTCATGCCGTAGGTAGGGGCGTAGGCTGCGTGCGTGATCGGCCCAGTGGTCGCCCGTGCGCAACATTCCCTGTTTGTTGACCCGGTACCAGTATAACGGTTTGGCCACTAATTCAAGCCGTAATCCGCTGAGCACTGCATCAGCAAACAGTTCCCAGTCCTCATGGCCAACGCCATAATCTGTGGTATATCCCCCAACTTGCTTAAAAGATGAGCGTTTCCACAACGCGTTAGCATCCCCGAAGGCATTGCGATAGAGACCGGCGCCAACTGCACCGCCTAGTGGCAACCAAATGCGCTCCAGCTTGTGTGGAGGACGATTGCCAGTAAACGGCATAGTTGGGCAGGTAAGAACGTCTGCCCCAGAAGCCACTGCAGCCTGCACGAAGGTAGAGATCATTTCCGGCGTGGCGACGTTATCGTCATCCATGAACAACAAATAGTCACCCTTTGCGGCACTTGCCGCAGTGTTGCGCGCTGCACCAAGGTAACTGTTTTCTTGCCGAATGATTTGCCATTGCCGTGTGGCGAACTCGTGCTCAATGGCTTCTAGATAGGTTTTTGCTTCGTCGCTCGGGCTTCCGTCATCCACCAGCACCACTTCGAAATTTGTATAGGTTTGTGCTCGCAGTGAATCAAGCGCTTGTGCGAGTAGGTGTGGGCGGTTGTAATGTACTAGGCACACGCTTACTCGTGGCATCTCAGAAGAGATAGTCAGAGCAGGTTGGTTGCGCTTTTCCTTTTCTGAAAAAGACCGGAGCAGCGTCAGCCAGCTTTGCTCCACTTCTTCGGTATCCCAAGCCAGTGCTGCAGGCTGTATCCCGTGCATGATTGCCCCTTCGAGAGCCTGTGCAAGCGCTCGCGGGTTTGGATCGAATAGATGCGAAGCATGATCACTGGCGGCAAGTAGTTCGGGGATGCCGCCAACACGTGAGGCGAGGAAAATAATTCCGCGCATCAAGCACTCCAATACCGTGTACGGGGAGTTTTCCACCAGTGACGGAATCACTGCCAACGTACCTGGCTGCTCCAGTTCCGCCAGTGCGCCATCGCGATTGCGATCGGTCAACACTTCGACCGAGACACCCCACTGCGCCGAGCGTTGCGCGATGAACTGGCGCGAGTCAAAGCCGCCCGGTGTGGCAATCGACTTACCAAGAAAAGTCACTCGCCCAATATGCTTGCGCACATTCACAGGGAGTCTGTCGATGGCGTCACAGAACAGCTTAAGCCCTTTTCGTGGCTCAAGGCGTCCAAAAAACACTATCCTATCGATGTGTTGCGATGAAAAACACCGCATCGCAGTGGCCATGCGCAGCGACTTGGGCGTAAGGTTTGGAATCACCAAGCTTTGCGATGGGAGTTGCCAACGATGTTCGCGCATCCAGTCGAGCATGTACGCGCTCGGACTGACGACTAGATCTGCACGCCGCACGCTCTCGCGCTCCATGAAGTCGCGGTCGATGTCGTCTGGCCAATCAGGCATGCGACGATTACCTTCGGCTGCCCACGACTCAGGGCTATGCGTATTGACGACTATGGGTAAACCTTCGTAAGCCAAACCTTGGCCCTTGGCGAGCAATACGTAGTATGCCAAACCCATCCATTCTGGGAATACCACTATATCAAACTGCTGCTGATGTTGTTGCAGCCAAGTATGTACACGCCATGCCCCAATCCGATACCACGGCGCATCGATTGTTGGCGTATCGCCCTTGGCATCATCCAGCGGGATCAGTCTCACACCATGCGCCGCGTAATGCTCAACCCAGCGGGAGATTGGACCATCCTCGCTGTGCTGACCGAGTGTGTAGAGGATGGTGACGTTAAAGCCATCTCTTACTGCCGCTTCAGCAAGCGCAGAAAAAGCGGTTCCGATGCCTCCATTGCGAATTGGTCCATGCAAATCCGGGGTAATGATTAGCAACCTTGTCACCTGGTCGCCGGCGTGGCTGGTCACACCATAATCTAATTCGGTTGGTGGTGGTTGCATTTGAACAACCGGACTGGTTGCTGTAGCCATGATGGGTTGGCCAGCAATGCGCAGTAGTCCGCGAAGATCCCGAGCTAGATTTCTTATCTGTCTTGTCTGCCGCAAGACGTAACGCAACGGTCGAGTGATGCGCCACGAGCGTGAACGGTACACCTGATCCAACTCGCCCCTGATATGATCCAGCTGCCATTTGGCGTTCTGCAGTGCGTTTCGTACCTCTACAAGCTCGCTTTGGCTACAAGACCAGCGCGCACGCTCCTGCTCTATTAATCTTTTCAAAGAATCATGTTGCTCATTAAGTTTGACAAATTCTAGTCGCTTTTCTTTCTGATCATGGTCAAAAGAAGCACGATCGCTATCGGCCTGCAGGAGTTCTCTTTCAAGTCTTTTAGCATCAAAATTGATTCTGGCTCGTTCCAGATCTAGAGTTTGTCGTTCGACGCTCAGCAGCTCCAAGCGCTGTCGCATCTTATCCTGGTCGAGGATGAATTTCTCGCGCTCTGTCTCGAGAAACCGGATAGTATGGATTTGGTTGTCTACTTGTTTAAGCAACGCGGTGGACTGCTCAGCCAACGCGTTATCGAGATGAAAATCAAAGGCGCGCAAAATGGCGTCGAGATCGGCTGCTGCTTGTCGCGGATTCTCGTCCAGCGCGCGCATCGCCCATACCGTCTTTGTGCACCAATCGGCATACGGCTGTGGCAGTGCCACGGTCGTACTGTCCGCTGTGTGGTGGCGCAATGTCTGGTCAAGAAAACTGTCGATTGCGCTGTCGTTGCGGTTCACCGGTAATGGCAGCGCGAGTTCGGTGCGTAGGCGATCAAGTTCCTTTCGCCAATCCTTAAGTAGATTGGTATACTCCATTACCACACGCGGTAAACTTCGGGTTGCTTGTTCAGCATCAAGGGTATATCGCAGCCACAACGCCAGCGCATGCGCTAAGCCCAGGCCGTCACGCTTTTGCAAAGATGCTGCTACTTCGATCGGATCGCGCAGTGCCAAGATAACTTTTGGTTGTACTCCCAACCCAACAAGTAGCTTAGGCCAGATTGCGAAGCAGCGCGAAAGCCGCGGGTCTTTCACTCCCCATAGCTGCGATTTTGAAAAGCTGCGCTCTAGTTCGACACGTAAACGCGCGACAGCTTTTTTTGCGGGTTGGCCGTCAGGCCAGTCGCCCGGTAACGGCCGAATGTCATGCCAGCTGCTGCCAATCTCTACTAGCAGGTCATGGTGTATCCGCCAGACGGCATCGTGCTCGAAAAACCCCTTTGGATTATCAGCTGCTGGTGGCACTAGGCGTGATCCTAACTCTATGCCAGCCATCGACAATGTTCCGGCAAGTGCTGAGGTGCCGCTGCGGTGCATGCCTACCACTAGGACGGCAGTGGGCGCAACGTTACTTGGTTCGGCACTACGCTCGTCTGGCAACATCGATATTTAAACCTCCATGTGATATGTGCAAAGACTAAATATAATGACTTTACATGGCATTATGGAGCATTCTTTTTTGGCATGGCTGTGGCTAATTCAACCACACGCCCACGCTCTAATCGCACGAATCGATCACAAAATTTGTTTACCTGTTCCATACTGTGGGACACGAGTATGAGTGTCATGCCATGATTTCTCATGTCTGCGATTTTGGCCAGACATTTTTCTTGAAAAGACTGATCACCAACCGCCAATATCTCGTCTGCTAGCAAAATATCTGGTTGCAGATGTACCGCCACAGAAAAACCAAGGCGCATTTGCATCCCTGAGGAGTAGTGTTTCAATGGTGTATCAATGAAATCGCCAATTTCAGAAAACTCCACAATGTCGTGGACCAGAGGTTTTATCTCTCTGTTCAAAAACCCATATAAACTAGCGTTGAGAAAGATGTTCTCGTAGCCGGTTAGTTCGTGGTTGAAGCCTACTCCAAGCTGAATCAACGGTGCGACGCGGCCATGGGCTATGACGCGTCCTCTGGTGGGCTGCAATATGCCGGCAATGATTTGCAACAATGTACTCTTCCCCGACCCATTATGCCCGAGTAGGCCCAGCGCTTCGCCCTGTTCAACGGTGAAGCTGATATCATCCAGAGCCGTAAACAACTCCCGTCGTTCCCGTTTATTTTTATGAAATAGTGCTAGAAAACGGGTTTTGATACCAATTGCCCGATTATGGCGCAAGATGAACTCCTTGCTGACGTGATCGACAACGATGGCCGGTTGCATCACAGATCCTCTACTAGATGTCTGGCTTTACGGCGGAATAAAAACATCCCAAGCGTGACTGTAGCCAGTGTCCAGGCGCAGGCGATAAGTACATGCTGCATAGCTGGTAGGGTTCCTGAGTAGAGGAGAGCGTGAAACAGATCCATGAACTGTGTCAGTGGATTCCATGAGATGATTGCCCTGGTCGAGGGCTTGAGCACGTTGATGTCGTAACCAATCGGAGTAAACCAGAAGCCGAACATTAGAGCGATATCGACCAGATGTTTCAGGTCGCGCAATTCCACCTGCAGTACGGAAAAGGTAAGCACGATGCCCCAGATAAAAGCGATATACAGTCCCAAAGCCAAGGGATATAGCAACAGACCCCAGTGGTAGATTCCGCCCAAGAATGGATAAAGCACCATTAGAATGAAAATGGCAATGACCCACAGGGCCAGGGTAAATAGCAGACTGGAGGTGGGAACCAGAATGCGCGGGAAGTAAATCTTCTGGATGAGACCGGCAGCCCCGGTCAGGCTCTCGCAACTTTGGCTTACCGCTTGCGAAAACAAATTGTAGTGTAGTACGCCGATGACCAAATACAGAATGTAATTGGGCAAGTCGCTGCGGAAGACGTGGGTAAAGACAAAATCGTACAGCAAGATCAACGCTAAAGGGTTCCCTAAAGACCACAAGAAACCCAGTACCGCGCCCTGATAACGTACTTTGAGATCCTTGACGACTAGGTTGCGAACCAGATCGCGGTATCGCCAGTATGGGCGCAGGGCAGTTATGGGGTTGGGCAAGCGTACCTACCTGTTGAGAATCCAGGGATTCATAGTGGCTATAGCGGCGTTCTGCAATCTGCCCTCGGTGGAGCGGGGGTTCTTCATGACATGAGACCGATGGCATCTGTCTAGTGAACAAGATAGCCTATTGTGGCTATTGTACGAAAACCCCTGAAGAAAAACAATTCTGGTGAGTGACAATTTCAGACTGAGCGGATCGCAGAAGGGATGGGTTGGATACTGTGCAGACATATGGTTGATCGTATTCATCCCCTCGCCGCAAGACTTGGTCCAGTGCGCACAGCACCTCATACCTCTAAAGATCGATCGCTAGCAGTGATCAAAGGGAACCACGATCTTTTATGGTCCGGGTTCTGGTATTCATTTTTTCAGCGCTACTCTCATAAAGCTCAACCAGAGCACAATGAGTGCGTACAATATCGAACTTTTGATCGAATAACAATCTCCCATTTTGCCCCATTTCTTGGCATAAACGCGGTGTTAAATCCGTCAAGTATGATGTCCACGCATCATTATCGTGAACTGGAATTAGTCTTCCATTAAATCCATTAACTATCACCTCGTTGAGACCGGGGATATCAGAACCGATCACGGCTTTTCCTGCGCGCATGGCTTCTAACGCAGTGATAGGCATACCTTCCCAACGAGAGGGCATGACCAAGGCGTCACATTGATTTAGAAGCATCGAAACACTTTCGGGCTTCTGCCAGTCTAGCAGAACCACATTATCCGGTGGTTGCTTGAGAAATTGTTTGCCAACGATGCAACTCCCAGCAGCGCACAGAAAGACCTTTTCTTGGAGATTGCGAACTATATCTAGTAAAATGTCGATGCCTTTCTGTCGATCAAATCGACCAATAAAAAGCAATTTAAGCCGGTTATCCTCAGGCCATGGTGAAGCAATAGAAAGTGGGGCAGGAGCCTGCGTGGAAATTCCATTAGGAATCAGAACTAATAGTTCTTCGCGAATACCAGCCTTAAGACCGATATGTTGCTCATGCTTAGAGACGCAAACGATGTGATCCGTGAACCGGTCTAGTTGCCTCTCAACCCATATTTCCAGAGGTTCTAGACGACTTTTGCGCAAGAATGCCCATCCATGCGGGCAATAAATAATTTTTTGTGTTCTGTTTCTTCCAATAATTGCGATACGAACCGCCAGGCCGGCAAAGCTTGAATGTAGATGAATATTTTCTACTTTATGCAGATCCAACAGTTTCATGGTCAAAAACGCGGCTTTTATGCTATTAAAGAAACGGAAAAAGATGTTTCGATAGCTTGAAGAAAAGGTTAGCGATTGTACCCCATCCGGCAATCGCAAATCACTTACGTGATCTTCAGGGACAATAACAACGATTCGCTCTGCACCATACTCTTTAACTTGCAAAGGAATCAGATCGCGAAGATAAGACGCGATTCCACCTCTTGTCGTCTCTGCAACATGTACAACTTTAATGGTTCGTCTCAATAGTTATCCCAGCATTTAATCCTGAAGATTTTAAATTTGATGTAATGGGGAGAACATTTCTGGAAAGTCTTTCCTACCCCTCTGCTCAGGGCTCCGTCAAAGTCTTTCATAACTCATTGATTCACGATGTATCCAGAAGCTTTCATCATGCTATATCATGATGAATACATTAAGGAAACCAGCGAGAGTTACCGTACCGGATGTGAATAATATGGCTTTGTTATTATAATCATAGTGTTAGAAGCGATCTTGCCGTAGCCCCGCCCCTCTGCTCCCACTTCCACGCATGAGCAATGATCTCATCAAGTTCTGTAAAGAGAGGCTCCCAACCAAGTTCTCGCCGTGCCTTTTGGCCGTCGGCCACCAGTATGGCAGGATCACCGGGCCGGCGATCCTGTACGATTATGGGTATGTTCCGGCCTGTCACACGAAGGGCTGAGTCAATGACCTCTCGCACTGAAAATCCGATGCCATTACCCAAGTTGAAGACATCGCTCTGTCCTCCGGCTAGTAAATAGTTCAAAGCTAGTAGATGGGCACTGCATAAATCCCAGACATGGATATAATCTCTGATGCAGGTCCCGTCATGTGTAGGGTAGTCATTGCCGTAGATGGCAATTCGATCGCGATAGCCAAGTGCAGTCTGTAGGACTAGGGGGATCAAGTGACTTTCTGGGTCGTGTCGTTCACCCAATTCGCCATCAGGGTCCGCCCCAGCAGCATTAAAGTAACGCAGGCTCACGGAGCGCAGGCCATAGGCCGCCTCGTAATCTAACAGCATCTCTTCCACCATTCGTTTGCTCCGGCCATAGGGGTTAATCGGACGCTGTTGATGCTGTTCATCGAGCAGTCTAGCCTTTGGTTCACCAAAAATAGCCGCCGTGGAGGAGAAGATGAAGTGCTTAACTCCGTGTTGGAGCATGACATCCAGTAGGTTTTGGGTGTTGGAGACATTGTTCCGGTAGTAGCGGCTCGGTTCGCGCATGGATTCGCCTACTTGGCTGAGGGCGGCGAAGTGTAGGACGGCGTCGATGTCATTTTTGGTAAATACCCAGTTGAGTAGGGATTGGTCGGCTAGGTCGCCTTCAATGAGATGCCCATAACGCACGGCATCCCGGAATCCGGTAGAGATGTTGTCTAGAATAAGCACATCGTGCCCGCTCAGTGCCAGCATCTTAGCCATGTGGGAGCCAATGTAGCCAGCGCCGCCAACCACAAGCACAGTACTCATGCCGATTCCTTTATTAGACCTTTTGCATCATTGTGTCTGATAGTTCAGGCAACCTGATCCCGGTGGATGGGGGCATGCCGAACCTGGGGTGCTCCCACCTGGCGGGCCTGCCATAGATCGTAGGCTGCCTGTTGGGCGATCCAGACGTCGGCGCGGCCACCGTTCTCTATGCCGAGCCAGCCTTCCAGGCGCAGGGCCATCTCTGGTGAGATCGAGGCATGTCCATTGAGCACGCGAGACAAGGTAGGGCGCGTTACACCGAGTTGATCTGCTGCTTCGGTAACGGTCAAGCCCAAAGCAGGCAAGATATCGTCCCGCAGTAGGAGACCAGGGTGGGGTGGATTGTGCATTGGGCTCATGGTGTTCATCCGGGTTCAGTGATAGTCCAGGTAATCGACCAGAATGGCGTCACCATCCTCGAAAGCAAAAACCAATCTCCAGTTCCCGCTAACCCACACTGCGAAGTGTCCTTGCAGGGTTCCGTGAAGTGGGTGCAGTTTCCATCCCGGTACATTCATGTCGTCTGGGGTTTGCGCGGCATCCAAGCGAGCCAGTTGCCGTGCGATCTTGGCAGCATGGTCCGGTTGAATCCCTGCCTTGCTACCCGATTCATAGAAAGCTTGCAGGCCCTTGTGGCGGAAACTTTTGATCACGCCGCATTGTGCATCGTAACGCCACGCAGATCAACTGCCAGGATGGCGTCAAGGTTCTGGCGGATACCCCGATCTATATGGCAGGAGCGGGAGCTACACGATCTGAAAGAGGAAATCGCATGGCTTCGCCAGCGCGTAGAGGCTGCCGAGCAAAGGCAGCATGCCGGACCGACTACGGAAAGAAGATGGCGGTGGCCGTGGTGACAGGCCGCCAACGCCCTTTTTCCTGGCAGGCATTTCCCCTATGCTCTCCAGTACACCCATGCCGACAGGAGGCATGACGATGAGCACAGCCAGACAGATTGAGCAGCAGGCAAAGGAACTGTACCAACAGGACTACTTCGCCTGGACGCAGCAACAGGCAGAGATGCTCCGCGCTGGGCAGATGTCCAGCGTGGATGCCCAGAATTTGGCCGAGGAGGTCGAGGACTTGGGACGCAGCGAGAAACGCGCTCTAGCGAGCCACATGACGGTCCTCCTGGCCCACCTCCTGAAATGGCAGTACCAGCCGGAACTGCGAAGCAAGAGTTGGCAGCGCACCATCGCCACACAGCGGAAAGAGGTCCACTACGAACTGGCGGCATCCCCCAGCCTCAAGTCCCTCTTCAGCGATCCCGAATGGATGGATCTCGTGTGGTCACGCGCAACAGTCCTCGCTGGCGAAGAAACGGGCATAGACATCGACACGTTCCCGGAGGGCTGTCCATGGGGCATGCCCGATGTCCTGCAGGATGGCTGGCTTCCAGAATGAGCAGCGTGATCGTAAGGTCTCATAACGGCCCTCACCAGGCAGGTGGAGACCCCAGCAAAATCAGGCCATCCGGCCTGGCCTGGCTGGCGGCCACCAGACACAATGATACATTCCGTCTGGTGCCAGAATAACCGCGACCGAAGATACACTCCACTTTTGTATGCCACTTTCAACTTTACTGGTGAACACGCGATTATGACCAATACAACAAACAATGAAAGCCAATCAATAAAAATTGTTGTCAATAATAATACAGAAGATGAAATAAGCATCAAGGAAATATTGGAAGCACTATCTCAAGGAAAATTTATTATACTGTCATTTATTGCTTTTTTCCTTGTTGCGTCTTTTGTTTATCTAGCTGTAACACCTAATGTGTATCAAAGTAAGGCTGTTATACAGATAGGACGCATCGGCTCTGCTTGTAATAAAAATGCAAATAATAGCGAAAATTACTGCTACGAACCAATTAGTAAAGGTGTGCGCCTTCAAAACAGAATACAAAACACTTACAGTAAGTATATTTATTCTGTAACTGTTGATAAAAAAGATAACAACA
>JAJYPA010000021.1 GCA_021795795.1 Pseudomonadota bacterium
GGCGATGTTGTTGCGCAGCGGGAATACCCATGCCCGTATCTTCAATCGCCAATCCATGCAGCCATGCGCCGGCATCGTTCTGGCGACCGGGCAAATACCGCACCCAAACCGAACCACCCACACGGTTATATTTGATCGCGTTCGTCAACACGTTGATCAGCACTTGGCGGGATCGCGTTAAGTCCGCGCAAATCAACAGCTGCTTGGTTGCGTATGGCGCAGAGTCGAGTTCATTGATCAGCGCAATGCCGGTCGAGACGGCGTTATCCGCCACCATATTCAATGCATCGACCAAAATAGCGCCCAAATCCAGCGTTTCCGGCGAGAGCGTCATCTCACCGGCTTCGATTTTCGCCAGATTCAGTACATCGTTGATCAACGTCAACAAATGTTGCCCCGCTTTGAGGATGTGGTCGACAAATCCGCTTTGTTTTTCGGTTAATGGCTCCCGACGACTGGCCGCCATCAGTTGGGTAAACCCGAGAATTGCGTTCAGCGGCGTGCGTAACTCATGCGACATGCTGGAGAGGAACATGGACTTGGCCTTGTTCGCACGATCGGCTGCCTTTCTGCTCTCAATCAAATCCTGCTCGAATTTCATGCGCTCCAATTGCTGGCGCAGGCTGACGATCAAAATCGCGCAGGAGCTGGCGAAGGGGGTTAAAAAATCAACAAGTTCACTGCCAACACCCTTCTGGCGATTGGCAATCGCCAGAACACCAACCAGCTCCTCGCCACGGAATAAGGGTATGCCCAGATAATTGCTCAATTGCGGATGCCCCGGAGGGAACCCGCCGCGCCTCGAATCGGTTGCCAGTTCAGGCACGATCACCGGCGCGCGGCTTTTCATAACTTCGCCGATGAGGTTGTCTGGATTGCAAAACATCATGTCACCGGCCATCACGCGCTCGAAGAGCGCATCGGATTCGGCACTCCAGGACAGATTGGTGATGGCGTGAATTTTCAGGCACGGTGTGGACTTGATGCCATAGAGTACTTCGCCAATAAAGCCGAATTCGGCATCGGTAACGGCAAGCAATTCTCCGAGCAATTGCGACCAGACACTTTTATCGCCAGCCACAGCGGTTAAAAAGGACTGTACGGCCTTGTTCAGCCCACCAAGCAGTTGTTGCTGCGCATCCATTTTTTCCTGCGCACGAACCTCTTCCGTCACATCCTGCGTGATACCGACAAACTGAGTCACCTGCCCGCCATCATCAAAAATGGCATTGCCTCGAGCACGAAGGTGGCGCCAATCGCCATTGGCATCGCGCACACGATACGCGAACCGAATTGATTGCCCCTCGAATAACTCCTGCGTGAACGCCGCTTCAATGGCAGCTCGGTCTTCGGGATGAACGCGTTCAAAGATGACCCGACGCTCTGCTTCTGTCGTTTCTGGCTCAAGCCCCAATAAGCGGGCCAAACCGGCACTGATTTTGACGCGATCGGTGAGCGGATCCAATGCCCATGATCCACTTTGACCATAGCGCTCGCTCATATCGCGCAGCTGCTGCATCGCCAATAAATCGGAGGTAATACGATCGAGCTCGCTGACATCCTGAGCAACCGTCACAACGCCGATTTGCCTGCCCTGTTCATCGCGCAAAGGGGATTTATTGGTTTCAAAGACACGCTTTTGGCCTGCAATCTCGATCGGCGTTCGAGTGGAAATCGATGAGCCGCAAGCCCAGACACGCGCATTAGTCTCACGGTTAACCTTCATGGCTTGGGGCGGCAAAAAAAGTTCGGACTTAAGCCCCAGCACAGCTTCAACTGGCTTGCCAAGCAGACGAGCAAACGATGTGTTGAGTAGAATGAACTCGTTCGCGGCATTGACGGCCGCAATGGGGTTGGTCGAGCTATCGATAACCGAGCGCAGCAGCGCCCGTTCTCGCTCCAGGGCTTGTTCGACCTCAAACTGGTCGCTGATATCCGATACAAAGCCCACAAACTGGCTTACGCCATCGACGCGCAACTCACTGACTGCCAAATTAAACGGAAAGCGCGATCCATCCTTGCGCTCACCGTCGACCCGTCGACCAATCCCGATGACCTTGGGATCACGCGTCGCCAAAAATCGCATCAAATAGCCATCATGGGCGCTGCGCCAGGGTTCTGGCATTAGCATGGACACATTGTGCCCGAGCATTTCCTGTTCGGAATAGCCAAACAACGCTCGAGCTTTGGGATTGACTGCCTCGATTCGCCCATGCTTATCAATACGAATGATCCCGATGGCAGCCGTCTGCAAAATGGTATTGAGCTCTAGCCCGACCCGCACGTTCTGGCGTTGCAGCTCGGCACTGCGCTCGGCATCGAGCCTGGCTTGCAGCACCTCAGACAGATTGAGCGCAAAATCCTGGAGCAGGATTTGCTCATCAGCAGAAAACGAGCGGGGCTCGGTATCCATAATGCACAGCGTACCCACAGCAAACTGCTCGTCGAGCACAAGCGCTACCCCGGCATAGAACCGCACACCATAAGCCCCCGTTACCAGCTCGGAGTCTTGGGAACGTGGATCTAGCCGGGTATCGGGTATCACCAAAGGATCATAAGGAGGAAGTTGTGTGAATGAGCACAGCGCCTTTTCGCGCTCAATGCCATCAAGATCAAGCCCAAATACCACCTTGAAGTGTTGATGGTGCTCATAGGTTAATGCCATTAACGCGATCGGCACATCGAACACACGACAGAGTATTTTTACTTTACGCAGAAAAAAATCATTGAGTTCGTCATTGAGAAAATCAAGCTCACGCATGACGCGCAAACGCTCGCTTTCATTGCTAGGTAATGGTGGCTTGGGGGGAGTGTGATTCAAAAAAAAGACCTTTAAATCAGGGTTGGAACCAATCAACTCAGACACCGATTAGTGTCGGAGAAATCAGAATCCATGCAAGACAAGCCGAATATAACTTGACCGAAAATCATAGGGCACCTCGAAAAAACCTTTCGAGATGCCCATGCACCCCAAAAATGGGGTTATTCAAGGTTCCCACCAGAAAACAGAATCAACTCGGCAGCGAACAAGTCCCCCTTTGCTCGCCACTAAGCAAAAATTTTACTGTGCAGGGACGATCAGGATATCGACCCGGCGATTTTGCGCCCGGCCTGCTGCTGTCGCGTTGGAGGCGATCGGGCGCGTCATGCCGTAACCAACCGCCTGAATGCGGTTATAGGGCACGCCATACTGTGACAGCGCACTGGCCACGCTTTGCGCGCGATTGAGCGAAAGCTGCTGGTTGTATGTCGCCGAGCCAGTCGAGTCGGTATTGCCTTCTACTCGCACGACCGTGCCGGGATACTGATTGACGCTTTGCGCCAGTTGTTGCAACACGGGCATGAACTGCGGTTTCAGCGTCGCGCTATTGGTATTGAAGGTGATTGCCTCGGGCGCCTGCAAATGGATGCCATCACCCTGACGCTGAACCTCAACACCGGTATTGGCCATTTGCTGCTGCAACTGTGCCGCCTGTTTATCCATCTGGTTGCCGATCAGACCACCGACCCCTGCCCCTACCGCAGCACCGATCAGCGTACCGCCCGTCTTGTTACCACTACCTGCGATGAGGTTACCGGCCAACGCACCGATACCGGCACCGATCGTTGCGCCACCTGCCGTTTTGCCGTATTGCCCCTGATAGGGATTTTGTGCACAGCCAGCCAGAACAGTCATGGCGGCCATCACGCCGAATACAACGATTTTTTTCATCTCAAGAACTCCTGTTGCCCCGCTGATGCGGGAATAAACCGACCAGAATCTGGCCAAACACCCAACTGTCAAAAGCAAGCCTTCACTTAAGGAGCCTCTGCCAGAATAACAGCGTTCCAATCGACCGGGACGAAAACCTCAGCTGCCCCCACATGCACCACAGGTGGGCTACCGAATCGCCGCCAGATCAAGGACGTATTAGCGGCCATCTGACAACAGGCAGGTGTTGTGTTCACGCACCAAGGCCCGGCTCTATTTATAGCATTTTTTTATATCGTCGGCTTCGATCTTGGCTTCTCCGCCAGAAGATCCTCCAATGCGTTGGTCAGGCGCACTACATGTGTCTGGGTATGCGCCGCACTGATCGTGACACGTAGCCGGGACGCGCCCTGGGGCACGGTCGGTGGGCGAATCGCCGGCACCCATAATCCGGCATCCGCCAACTGGGTCGACCAGGCAACGGCCTGAGTGCTGTCGCCGACCAGTACCGGCTGGATGGGCGTTTCCGATGGCATCAACTCGATGCCCGGTGGCAGCCCCCGCTTGAACTCCGCCACGCGCGTGCGCCAATTCGCTCGCAAGTCAGTTGCAGATTGCACGATGGCAAGGCTCGCCAGTGTCGCCACGGCCAGGGCAGGCGGCTGCGCGGTGGTGAACAGGTAACTGCGCGCGCGTTGCAACAGCACTTCGACAGGCTGCGACGCACCGGCCACAAACGCCCCCGCCGTGCCAAACGCCTTGCCGAGCGTACCGACCTGAACGAGGTATTCGGGCACGCCCGCGTCGATCAACCCGAGCTCGGACAAAGAACCTCGCCCCGCCTCACCCCAGACGGCAAAGCCATGAGCATCATCAACCACGAGCCATGCATCAAATTCTTCCGCCAGTGCCATCAAGTCGGCCAACGGTGCCACGTCGCCATCCATGCTGAATACGCCATCGGTCAGAAGCATTCGCGTACCGGTCGCCCGCATCAAAAGGCGTCGGGCATCGGCCATGTCGCCGTGGCGGTAGCGCCGCAAGGTCGCGCCGGAAAGCTGGGCGGCGTCGACCAGCGAGGCGTGATTTAATTTGTCGGCGACCACGGTGTCGCCACGCCCAACCAGACCGCCCACCACGGCCAGATTCGCCATATAACCTGTGGAAAACAGCAAGCTACGGTCGACGCGCAACCACTCGGCCAACGCGGATTCCAGTGCATCGTGCGGCTCGAAATGTCCGTTGACCAGATGCGCCGCCCCCGAGCCCACACCCCAACGTGCCGCCCCCATCTGCAAGGCGGCCACGATGTCGGGGTGATTGGCCAGACCAAGATAGTCGTTGCTGCAAAAAGTCAGGAGTTCGCGCCCGTCCACCCGCATCCTGACGCCCTGTGGCGACTGCCCGACCCGCAATCGCCGCTCCAGCCCTTCGGCGCGGCGCGTATCAAGCCAATGTGTCCAATCGCGTGTTGTGATAATTTCAATCCCCAAAACTAAATATGGCAACCCATCGGTTCATCATGCGCCTTCCCGTGAACATTTTCCTCTGGACCTTCGGCGCCACGCTGCTGCCGGTGCTGGCGTTGGTTTGGGGCGTCACCGCGTTCAGCGAACATCGGTTCCAGTCAGAAGTCAACCGTGAGATCGGCGACAATATCCAGTCGCTCACGGGGGAAATCAACAACCGGCTGCGTTATGAGCGCGAGGTTTTGCGCGGTATTGCCCACTCCCAACCCATTCAAACCATGCTCAATGTCCTGGTTGCCTCCGCCGAGGGCATACGCCACTCCGATCTGACTTCAGACCGGATTCGCGCCAACTCGTTTCTGGCCGGGTTGCAACGCACCGTACCTGGTCTCGGCAGCATCCGCATTCTCGATGCGGCGGGCAATACCGTCGTCAAGACCACGCTGGGTCGGGCCGCGCCGCCCATGTTCCAGAGCCTGAGCCAGGTCAACTACGTCGAAGAGGAACTCGACAACCCCGCGTTCCTCAATCAGCTCCAATCACTGCCCATGGAAGATGTAAGTTTCATCATGCTGCCGCCCTCGCTCTGGGATGTTGCTCCCGGGCAATTTCCGAGCATGTTGTACGGCGTTTATCCCTTGAGGAACTTCGGTGATCATCACGCAGGTTATGTGGTGTTAAACACCTATGGTGAATATCTCGATCAGATATTGTCGCTTTCCCCCAAGCCGCGCAACAGTCATGTCATGGTGATCGAACACGACCCCGGCAATCCGCAACGCGATGGCCTGGTTCTGTACAACGACCAGACCGGCCGGTTGTTCGTGACACCGGAAGAATCAAATCCGAACACCAATCCTCAATACGCGCAGACGATCGACCACGGTCTGTTCTGGCAAACGGCCGTGGCGCTCTCTAATGGCGTATATCTGGCGCAAGACGGGAAAACCCGCACCTACTTCCAGGAATACCACCCGTATCCGTACAGCCTGGTGTCGTGGTTCATTATGCTGAAGACGCCAGCGGACGTCACATCCGCTCCCTTTCAGGATATCCATCACAGCCTTTGGGGCTTCACGCTGCTCGCACTGGGCATCAGCCTGTTGCTGGCTGGTTTGGGCGCCCGTTATTTCTCTCGCCCGATAGCTCGACTCGGGCTCAGTCTCAAGCATTTTGCCGATGGCAACCCGCACGAAATCATCCCGGTTGATTCGCGCACCACGGAAGTTCGCCAACTCCAGCAGTCATTCCGCTACCTGACCGAACATCTCACCGAAGAAGCCCACAAACGGCAAGCTGCTGAACGGCAAATGCTGCAACAGGCCAAACTCGCCTCCATCGGTGAAATGGCGGCTGGCATCGGGCATGAGATCAACAATCCGCTCAACAATATACTCACACTGACCCGCCTGCTGGAGCGCCAGTTACCGTCCGAAAAAACTGAATTACACGCCGACCTTGAAGATCTGCGCGCCGAGGCCTTGCGGGTGGGTCATATCGTGCGGGGCGTGATGAACTTCGCCCGCCAGCTTCCGCCCGATCACCAACCCACGCCGATCACCCAGTGGCTGCTCGATCTGATTGATCGACTGCAACCCGAAGCCATGGAAGCCGATGTCTTCCTCAACCTGTCGCTGGATGAACAGGATTGTGTGGCGAGCTTCGATCCGAACCAGATCGGACAGGTCGTGCTCAATCTGGTGCGCAATGCCATACATGCCTCGCCACCGATGGGTGAAATCACCATCACCGCCCACTGCAAACCCGATTCCTTAGAGATTGAAGTACTCGACAATGGCAAAGGCATCGAACCAGAAGCCCTGGATAAAGTGTTCGACCCCTTCTTCACCACCAAATCCGTGGACAAGGGCACGGGTCTTGGATTATCCATTAGTCTTGGCATCGTGCAATATCATGGCGGTACACTTAAGATCGAGAACCGCCAAGACCGCAGCGGCGTGCGCGCCTTCTTGTGCCTGCCACGTGAAAAATCCGGGCCACGTGTTGGCCACTAGTGTTCAGGCCATCGAAGACCTGCGAACAGATACCCAATTCATTTCAGACAAAACCATGACCAAATTACCGCTGATTGCCTTTATTGATGACGACCCTCGCGCCAGCGAGCTGTTCAGCCGCTATGCCCAGACCGAAGGCCTGCAGGTGCAAGGATTCCAGTCGGTTGAGGCAGCCCAGCCCTGGCTGGAAAACAACCCGGCCGATCTGATCATTTCGGATCTCAAGATGCCGGGCATGAGCGGCTTGGAGTTCCTCTCCTGGCTGCGGCAGCGTGATACCGAAGTACCATTTGTCCTGATCACCGGTTACTCGACGCTCGACAATGCCATTGATGCGCTGCGACTGGGTGCCAACGATTTCATCAAAAAGCCCTACGACCCCGAAGATCTGGTGCAGCTCACCCACCGGTTATTGAGAAGGGACCCCGACCCAGATACGCACGACTTCTCCGAAGCAGAACGCGCCATGTTGGGCAGCTCACCCGCGATTGCCGGTGTCTATCGCGTCATCGACAAAATCCACGACGTGCGCATCAATGTGATGATCGAAGGGGAATCCGGCAGTGGCAAGGAACTCGCCGCGCGTGCCATTCATGATCGCTCCGATTTTGCTGACAAACCCTATATCGTCATCGATTGCGGTGCACTGACCGACACCCTGCTCGAAAACGAACTGTTCGGTCACGAAAAAGGCGCTTATACCGGCGCTTCCAGCACCAAACCCGGTCTGCTTGAAGTTGCCAGCGGCGGGACGGTATTTCTGGATGAAATCGGCAATATCTCAGATGCCATGCAGGTCAAACTGCTGCGCGTGATTCAGGAACAGCAAATCACGCGCGTCGGTGGAGTCACACCCATCAAGATCGACGTCCGTTTCATTGTCGCCAGCAACCGCGACCTCGCACAGATGGTTGCCCAAGGCAGTTTCCGCCACGATTTGTATCACCGCCTGCACGTCGTCCGCCTGCGCATCCCGCCACTGCGCGAACGCAAGGAAGACATCCCGATCCTCGTCAATCACTTTATCCGCCACTTCGCGGCCCGCTATAACCGTCCTGCCGAACGCTTCAATGCCAGATGCATGGCGCGCATTCTCGAGTACACATGGCCGGGCAACATCCGCGAGCTGAAAAATATGATCGAGCGCGCCGTCGCGCTATCGAGCGAGGCCGAAATCCGGTTGGATCAGGAAGCTGAGGCAACGCCACCTTGGGCATCGGCCCTGATTCGCCCCCAATCATCCGGCGGTGCGGAGGCCATCGATACCGATCATCCGACACTGGATGTACTTGAGCGGCGTTATATCGAAAAACTGCTCAAGGAATACGACGGCAATCGTGAAAAAACCGCACAGACGCTGGGCATCAACAAGTCCACCCTCTGGCGGAAACTGCAGAGTTACGAGCAATCGGCCCCAGACGATTTTCCTGTGTGATACGGAACAGGATCCTCAATGCACGCGGGGGTCTGTCTACTCTAAACGGGCAGCCAGCACGACTTCGTGGATAAAACAGAGCTTGCGAATTACCGCTTCAGGATTCACGAAGGGATAGCTGTCCTTCTGGCCGAGGCTGCGATTCATGCTGTTGAGAAACAGGGTAAACGGCATCCAATCGCGCATCAGAGCAGCCTCGAACGCCTCGATGGTCATCGGCGCTGATGCCTCTGGAAACGGTGAACTCGGCTGAGCACTGCCAATCCGGGCTCGCCAGTTGGCCGCGGTATCAAGCGCATCGACGATATGCAGATAATGCGCCCAGGTTTCGGCCCAATCCTCCCAGGGATGCATGGTGGCGTACTCACTGATATAGTTGTTTTGCCAGCCCGAACGTGCACCGTTTTTATAGTAGGCATCCATCGCTTCGGAATAATCTGCGCACTCATCACCAAACCATTGGCGATAACCACTAATCCAACGGCTGTTTTCCACCAAAAGCATCCAATAATAATGACCGATTTCGTGCCGCAAGTGACCTAATAGGGTTCGGTACGGCTCA
Organism: Pseudomonadota bacterium; assembly: GCA_021795795.1. The sequence goes on from JAJYPA010000021.1 coordinate 9,173, forward strand.
TCCAAGCGTTTGCGTTTGCGCTCTCGTACCACGTCATCCGCCTCATCGATATTCAATGTGATCACCCCATCCTGATGCCCGGTCAGCACCCGCTCCTGAGGGTAATCCGCCAGAAAGTTGAAACTCAGCCCGCGCGCGGGATCCCTATCTCGATCAGGTATCGGTAATCCGATCTGCATCAATGAATAAATCAATCGCCGCTTGGCCGCTTCCAGCAAGAACCAGAGATGCAGATGTTCAGGTATGGACAGCGCGGGAATCATCTCGGTGAAACGACAACTACGGCACCAGGCATTTTGATCCGATTCGGCCACCATCCAGTTGCAGATGTGCTGGGATACATAGTTGTTGCAGGGGCGATAACGTTCGACCAGAGCGCTGTTGACCGGTGACCAGAACAGATCGGAACCGGGCTGGAATGCAACCATGGCGCGTATCTCGGTGACATAACCGAGCGGCATGCCACAGTGTTCACACACCACATTTTCAAAAAAAGTGATCTGACCGCAGTTGCCACATTCAAACGTCTTCATGTCCCGACTCCTTGATTTACGCCCTTTGGTGCCTGCTGCCGTCTTCGTGTTTGGACATCATGACGCATCTATCGCTGCATGACCAGTCGGTCAAAGCCCTCACCGGATTGGGAATTCACTCAGCCGCATCGACCACCTCTCAACGCAAAATGAAAACAACAAATTGCACTTTGCAATTTGCAATCCAGAAAAACACCAAGCAAATACATTAAATATCAATAATTTAATAATTGGCACGTCACATGCTTTAACTATTAGCGTGGTATTCCACACAACAATGAGGAGCTCAGATCCATGAAATCTAATCGTCGTGTATTTTTGAAAGGCAGCATGGCTGCCAGTGCAGTTGGCCTGGCTGTTGGCGCCGGCCTGTTGACCCCGCGCGCTGTTTTGGCCGCTACTTGGCCAGAGAAAGCGTACAACACTAAAGGCTTTGACGAGTCTCTGAGCGACCTGTTCGGCAGCGCTGGCGCTCCAACAGAGTCTAAAGACGTTACCGTTAAGGCTCCAGACATCGCTGAAAACGGCGCTGTTGTTCCTGTCACCATCGAATCTGCTGTTGCTGGTACCGACAACATCGCGATCCTGGTTAAAGGCAACCCGACTCCGCTGGTCGCCAACTTCAAGTTCGTTGGTGCTCAACCTTTCGCGTCAACCCGTATCCGTATGGGCAAAACCGACAACGTGATCGGTGTAGCTCACGCTGGCGGCAAGCTGTACATGGCTGAGAAGCAAGTTAAGGTTACCATCGGTGGTTGCGGCGGTTAATTCGCTCTGCTCTCTGATTGACTTTACCTAAATGACGAATTAACGAGGTTACAAACCATGTCAACTATCAAAATGCGTATTAGTACCGCCGGCGACGTTCTTGACGTTAAAAGCCTGATCCAGCAGGCGATGGAATCCGGCCGTGTGAAAGACAAGGCCACCGGCAAACTGATTCCGGCCGACTTCATCCAGACTATGACCGTTTCTGTCAATGACAAAACAGCCGTAGAAGCGAACTTGTCCGTAGCGGTTTCCAAGAACCCCTACATCAACTTCAAAGTTCCAGGCAAAAAAGGCGACAAAGTAACGATCGCATACACTACCAACCTGGGCAAAAGCGACACAGCAACCGAAACTGCTTAATTAGTAGCTCTTGTGGCGGTTGACGTTCACGTACCGTCTCCGCAAGCGTGCAAACCCGCCGAATGGCGGGTTTTTTAATGTCGAAAAATCAAACGGCAGCGGTCAGCAAGTCCGTCGTTTATCCCCGACCATTCTGGTGCCCCGCCAAACGCTCCACAAACCGGTCCGTCGCGCGAATCAGTGCATCGGTGATGCCCGGTTCACTGGCGGCATGCCCCGCATCTTCCACGACCGTCAACTTGGCATTCGGCCAAGCCGCCGCCAGCGCAAACGCCTGATCCACAGGACAGACCACATCGTAACGCCCGTGGATGATTTCCCCTTCGATGCCGGCCAAGCGCGCGGCTTGCGCCAGCAAAGGCTTCCCGCGTAAGAACGCGCCGTGCACAAAGTAATGGTTTTCGATCCGGGCAATTGCCAAAGCATGGCGCGGGTCGGCAAAGAAATCGACCGTAGCCGGATCGCTCAAGAGCGTCGCCGTTCGCCCTTCCCAGGTTGACCAGGCCTTTGCCGCCTGCATTCGGGCCAAATCGTCACTGCCCGTCAGGCGACGGTGGTAGGCCACCACCAGATCGCCACGCTCCTCTTCGGGAATCGGTGCCACGAAATCGGCCCAATAATCGGGAAACAGACGATCGGCACCGCGCTGATAGAACCAGGAAATATCCTCATCGCGGCAAAGAAAAATCCCGCGCAAGATCAATCCCAATACGCGTTCCGGGTGGGCCGCAGCGTAGGCCAGTGCCAGTGTCGATCCCCAGGAGCCACCAAACACAAGCCACCGCTCGATATTCAGATGCTGGCGCACCAGCTCAAGATCGGCGATCAGCGCTTGAGTGGTATTACCCTCCAGGTGCGCGTGCGGCGTCGAACGACCGGCACCGCGCTGGTCAATCAGGATAATCCGATACCGGTCAGGATCGAAAAAACGGCGATGGGCGGGTGTGCATCCGGCACCGGGCCCGCCATGCAGGAACACCACGGGAATACCCTTGAGCCGCCCACACTCCTCGACATGCAGCACATGGGGTGCATCCACGGGAATACTGTGCGTTACCAAGGGTTCAATCGCGGGATACAGTTCACGCATCGGTTCACTCCTAACTTTTCAAGAAACGGCCCAATTTTCGGGCCAAGACGCCGACCATCTTAGCCCCGATCCCCGGCTGTCGTACAATGCAGAAGTTTTCACGTCACGGTTACTCATGAACACATCCTCCCTTCGCGAATCCGATCAGACAACGCCATCGGAACCCATCTGGTCCTGGATTAGCCCCGGCAAGAAACTTCAGCGTATCGTTGCACGGACCCTGATCGAGTTCTCGATGATCCAACCGGGCGACCGGATTCTAATCGGCCTCTCGGGCGGCAAGGATTCGCTTTCCCTGCTCCATTGCCTGCGGCATGTTCAGCGCCGGGCACCGATCTCCTTCGATCTGGCCGCCATCACGGTCGACCCGCAGGTTGGCGGATTCGATCCTGCACCGCTGGTGCCTTATCTCGAAAAACTCGGCATCCCCTATTTCGTGGAACGTGAAGATATTGTCGGTCTGGCCAATGAGCACATGCGCGGCGATTCCTATTGCGCCTTTTGCGCCCGTATGAAACGCGGCCTGCTGTACAAAGCGGCCAGGCGCGAGGGCTATAACGTACTTGCACTCGGCCAGCACCTCGATGATCTGGCCGAAAGCTTCCTGATGAGCGCGTTTCATGGCGGCAAACTCAACACGATGAAAGCGCATTATCTCAACGACGCGGGTGATGTTCGTATCATCCGGCCATTTGTTCGTGTGCGGGAACGCATGCTGGCGGATTTCGCCACCCAAAACCTGCTGCCGGTGATCCGGGACAACTGCCCTGCCTGTTTTGCCAAACCCACGCAGCGCGAGCATTTCAAGCAATTGCTGGCCGCCGAGGAGCGTCTTAATCCGCAACTATTCCGCTCACTGGCCGTCACGCTCACCCCATTGATGCGCGATGGTTTGGAGAAGGCGCTACCAGCGCAAGCACGATGAACAAGCGCACCGCACAAAGCCACGGGCGCCCCAGACGAAGCGCGCTAAGATTACTTCTACTCAGAAGTCTCTTGCGACTGTTCGCCCGGTTGCCGCTGCGCTTGAGCCATGCCATCGGTGCAGGCATGGGCTGGATAGCCTGGATAACCCACAGTTCAACGCGCAAAACCGCGGCAGAAAACATTCGCCGCTGCCTGCCGGAGTTATCACACCCACAACAAGCGCAACTGATTCGGGAAACCTTGCTCGAAACGGGCAAGACGCTGACCGAGCTGGGCGTCATCTGGCAAGGTTCTAGGGAACAAATCGAAACGCTGGCCCGCGAAGTGCGGAACGAAGAGATTCTGACTCAAGCGATGGCTGTGGGCAGGGGCGTCATTCTGCTCGCGCCGCACAGCGGGGCCTGGGAACTGGGCGGCCTGTTTACCGCCACACGCACGCCCATGACCACGCTTTATCGCCCGCCGAGGGAACCTGCCTTCGAAGCCTTAATGAACCGCTCGCGCGAACGGTTCGGTGGCAGACTCGTTCCCGCCAATCGCCACGGGGTGAAAGCATTGCTGATGGCTTTGCGGCGAGGCGAACTGGTGGCGATTTTGCCCGATCAGGAGCCGAATGTCGGCGAAGGTGCGTTTGCACCGTTTTTCGGCCATCCCGCCTACACCCTGACGCTCGTGCATAACCTGATGCAAAAAACCGGCGCGATTGCCATTCTGGGACGCACCGAACGCCTGCCTCACGGGCAGGGTTATCGTCTGGGTTATTTTGAAGCGCCGATCGGCATGTACGACCCCGATCCTGCAATCGCGCTGGCCGCGCTGAATCAGGGTATCGAACAGATGGTCAGAGAAAACCCGGCCCAGTATCAATGGGTTTACCGCCGGTTCCGGCGCCAACCCACCATATCAGGGAAAGCCACCTCGGAAACAGTCGATTAAGACGCGTACAGGTCGGCTCGATCACTCGTCGCCGTCTTGAAGAGTTTCAGTGACCACATGTATTGCGGCGGATCATCGCTGATCAACCGTTCCAATGTCTGATTGATCGCCAGCGCCGCATCCGTGCTGGCTTGCGCAGGCACTTTAACCGGCGGCAATAGCAGCAACCGATACCGACCTCTGGCCATATCCAGTTGCCCTAGTGCGGGATAAATGTCTACCTTGCCCAACGCGGCGATCTTGCCTGCCAGTGGGATGGTGGCCTTTTCGACACCGAACAACGGAGCGAATACCGAATCCCCCAGGCCAAGATCTTCATCGGCAATGTAAAAAAACCCCTGCCCTGCCCGCAGATGACGTAAATGTGGCTTCAAGCCTTGTTCACGGGGGTAAACGCGCGCATCGTGACGCACCCGTCCGCGCTCGAACAACCAATTCAACAGTCGATTTTTACCGAAGGGTTTGAACATGGCCGAACCGGTCATATTCATGGTAAAAAAATGTCCGATCCATTCCAAACCGGCGCCATGCCCCGTCAGCACCACCCCACCGGAGCGAATCAGGCGGGCGAACAATTCGGGATCACTTACCTCCGTCTGGCTTTTGAGGTAATCCACCGAGCGAAACCAGAGCCTGCCCAAATCAAGCATGGCATAGGCCTGCAACTGAAAATTCGCATCCCGCCAAGCGCGCCGCTGTGTTGCGGATTGATCGGGGAAACAGACCTCCAGATTGCGCTCAACAATGCGGCGGCGCTTGGGATAGATCCGTTGATATAGCCTGGCGAGCGCGAACGCAGTTGCCCGCCGAACAGCATGCGGCAGATAGGCCAGCAACCACAGCAACCCGACGAAGAACCAGACAGGCCAATAACGCGGGCACAAAAACGACCAGCGGAACGGTTGCGCCCAGACAAGTGACCCTTCATGCGCACTGTGGCGTGAAGACGCGGATGAATCAGGCGACCCGGCCGACGAATTTCTTTTGGTCATCGCCGCCAGAACATGGGCAGGAACAGCACAAATACGGTAAAGATTTCAAGACGTCCAAGCAGCATGGAGATCGTTCCAACCCATAATGTTCCAGTCGATGCTTGTGAAAAAGTAGTTGCCACAGAGCCCAAACCCGGTCCGGCACTCGTGAGCGTGCCAATAGCACCGCCAAAGGCCGAAACCACATCCAACCCTGTTGCCATCATCAAAAAGAAGATAACTACGAAAACAAATACATAGGCGGCAAAGAATGCCCAAACTGCACTGATTACAGTCGGGCTAATACCTCGACCGCTGAGCTTGACCACGAACTCGGCATGAGGGTGAACGAGTTTCCTCAACTCATTCAATCCTTGGCGTGTCAGCAAAAGCAACCGGACATTTTTCAACCCACCAGCAGTAGAACCGGCACAACCGCCAATCAAGGCAGTAGCCAAAATAAAAACTGGCAGGAACACAGGCCAAGGCGTGCTACCCGTTAGCGTGAAACCGGTTGTCGTTATCATGGAAACCAGGGTGAATAAACCCCAGCGCACCCCCCACAGCCATTCCGTAGCAGGGCGGGATAGAATGACTGTCAACACGATCAGGCCGAAAAACAACGCCAGAATCAAAAGAAAAAACTTGAATTCCGAGCTTTTGCCGTAAGCACGGAAAGATGCATGACGCAAAACCAGATAATGCAAAGCCATCGGCGTGGCGCCAAGAATCATGAACACGACAGTTGTCAGTTCAATCGGGAAGCTATGAAAATACCCAAGACTGTCGTCATGAGTCGAAAAACCACCGGTTGAAATCGTGGCAAATGCATGTCCCACCGCATCGAACCAGCTCATGCCTTCGAGCTTGAATGCCAGGGTACAGACAATCGTCAGACCAACATATACCAGCCAGAGAGCTTTCGCTGTTTCGGAAATACGCCCTGACAGGCGTTCATCCTTCATAGGACCGGAAATCTCGCTTTTATAAAGCTGCATGCCGCCCACACCAAGCAGCGGCATGAATGCAACGACCAACACAATGATGCCCAGACCACCCAACCATTGAAGTTGCTGGCGATAGAACAACAAGGATTTGGGTAGCGTATCCAGACCCACCAACACGGTCGATCCGGTGGTAGTAATCCCCGAAACCGATTCAAACACCGCCTGGCTGAAGCTGACATGAAGCTCCGTTTGCAAATAGATCGGCACTGCGCCCATTAGGCCGAGCACGACCCAGAACAGCACGACGATCAGCAGGCCATCCCGCAATTTAAGCTCGCGTCGATATTTCCGTAACGGCAACCAGATCAATAACCCGAGCACAAACGTGATGAGAAAACTGTACTCGAAGGGGCGCAGATCGGCATCGCCCATCATCAAACCCACCAACCAAGGAGGAATGAACGTCAGACCGAAAACCATCAGCAACAATCCGAGCACACGGAACACGACAATAAACTGCATGACCTGAGTCCTTTACCCTGTTCTCGAATCAGAAGAAGCCGAAGCGTACGGTGAACAACTGTTCAATATCCCGTACGTGGCGCTTGTCTGTCAGGAAAAGAATGACGTGGTCGTCCGCCTCGATCACCGTGTTGTTATGTGCGATCAGCACTCTGCCCTCACGCAGCAACGCACCGATGGTCGTACCCGGCGGCAACTTCAGTGCGTCTACACGACGCCCGACCACCTGGGACGTATTGGCATCGCCACGAGCAATGATTTCCATGGCCTCGGCAGCGCCACGACGCAGGGAATGCACGCTGACGACATCTCCTCGCCGCAGACGCGTGATCAGGCTACCGATGGTGATGTTGTGCGGCGAGAGCGCAATATCAATGGTCCCCATGTGGATCAGATCGACATACTCGCTGCGATTGACGATACACATGACCTTGCGTGCGCCGAGCCGCTTGGCCAGCATCGCGGCCAGAATGTTGTCCTCGTCATCGTTGGTCAGCGCGAGAAAGACATCCATATCCTCGATGTTTTCTTCAATCAGTAACTCACTGTCGGTCGCCGATCCGGTCAGTACGATGGTGTGATCGAGATCGGCACTCAGCTTGCGCGCCTTTTCCGGATTATTGCTGATGAGCTTGACCTGAAAACGTGATTCCAGCGCGGCCGCCAGCCCACCGCCGATATTGCCGCCACCGGCGATCATGATGCGGCGATAGGGTCGATCGAGTCGACGCATCACGCTCATGACCTTACGGATGTCCTCGGTTCGAGCAAGAAAGAACACTTCATCGTCTGCTTCGATCACCGTCGCGCCATCCGGGTGCAGTGGCGTATCGCGGCGGAAAATCGCCGCGACCCGAGCCTCGACATCCGGTAACAATGCCGCAAGATAGTGGATCGGCTGCCCGACCAACGGGCCGTCGGCATCCGCGCGCATACCGATCAGCCGAAGCTTGCCATCGGCGAAATCACGCACCTGCAACGCATCTGGGTACTCGATGAGCCGGACGATGTAATCCTTGATCAAGCGTTCCGGGCTGATCATGTAATCCACCGGAATCGCGTTGTTGTCGAACAAGGCGGGGTGATCAAGGAAGTCGGACACACGAATTCGGGCGATTTTGGTTGGCGTGCGGTACAACACCCAGGCGACTTCGCAAGCCAGCATATTGGTATCGTCCGCACTGGTCACGGCAATGAGCACGTCAGCATCCGCCGCGCCCGCCTCTCCCAACACGCTCGGCTGGGCGCCGTACCCCTGGACGGTGCGAATATCGAGCCGCTCCTGCAGCCGCGAAAGCGCGGAGGCATCCGTGTCGACGACGGTGACCGAGTTCCGTGTTTCATGAGACAACACCGTCGCCAGGGAGGATCCGACCTGCCCTGCGCCCAGGATGATGATTTTCATAAAAAACCTTGATTATTTAATGTGTTCAACTGCGTTCATTCGCGCTGATACCCAAGGATTTCAGCTTGCGATACAAATTGGTCCGTTCCATGCCGGTCAGCCGGGCAAGTTCGGTCATTGATCCGTCGCAACTCTTGAGCTGCGCCAGCAGATAACGTCGCTCGAACTCATCCCGCGCATCACGCAGGGGTAAATCGAGATTCAGGGAGATCAAGGTCGAGTTGGCCGCATCGTCTGATGCGTCGATCGATGGCAGAACGCCCAATGCCCGCTGCACTTCCTGTTCATCGATGGCATCGCCCGTACCAAGGATCAGCATGCGTTGCACCAGATTCTTCAACTCGCGCACATTGCCAGGCCAGGCATGGGCTTTGAGCAGGTTGCGGGCCCCGATGGTCAACTCGCGCCGGGGTAAACCTTCGATGCGATGCGCCGCTTCAAGATAGTGGGTGAGCAGCACGGGAACGTCCTGTGGGTGGTGACGCAAGGGTTCGATGGGCAGGGGAACCACGGAAAGGTGATAGAACAGATCCTCACGGAACCGCCCTTGCCGCACTTCCGTTTCCAGATCCTTTCGGGTGGCGGCAATCACGCGCACATCCACCCGCACCGGTTCTGCGCCACCCACCCGGAAGAACGTTTGATTCTCCAGGGCGGAAATCAATTGCATCTGAGTCTGCTCATCCATATCCGCGGCTTCGGCGATGAACAACGTGCCGCCATTGGCCTGCTCAAGCAGACCGTACCGGATCTTGCCGTCGCTTTCCGCACCGAAAAGCTCGATGGCCGCATTCTGACGCCCCCCCATCGCGACGCCACCGGTATCGATGAATGGAAAATGCCGACGTGGGGAGTGCTGATGGATAAAGCGCGCCAGCGCCTGCTTGCCGGTGCCCGGCTCGCCTGAAATGAGCACCCAGGCATCGTGCCCTGCGACCTTTTTCGCTTGTGAGCGCAGGGTGGACATGTACTCGCTGTCCCCGATCAACTCGAACGGATCGGGAACACTGCGCTTGAGTTGCTCGTTTTCGCGGATCAGGCGATTGTTTTCAAGACCGTGCTCAATGATCAACAGAAGTTTATCGAGCGAGATCGGTTTTTCGATGAAATCGAAGGCACCCAGGCGCGTAGCCTCAACGGCGGTTTCCACCGTACCATGACCGGACATCATGACCACCGGCCACACCAGTTGATCCAGCTCGGCCCATTCACGCAGCAGGGAAATACCGTCCTGCCCCGGCATCCAGATATCCAGAAGAATCAAATCCGGACGACGCGCAGCAATCAAAGTGCGTGCTTCGTTCGCATCGGCAGCACTGGATACCGTATACCCTTCATCCGCCAACAACTCCGCCAGCAAATTGCGGATTTCCACTTCATCGTCAACGACCAGAATGTGTCCAATACTCATGGTGTGCCATCGTTATCCTGAATTATCTAAATCGGAATCCGCACGGGTATCGTGTACCCGGCGAAACAAGTCCCCAGGGGCATTATGCCTGCTTGCCGTATCGAAGGGAGACGTTTCTGGACGATCTCCCCGCAGGGCCGACAAACCAGAAAACACAGATACCGCCGACTCAGCCTGCTCTTCTTCCGGCCTATCTGAAGAGGCAAAGGGTAACCGAATAACAATGCGCGCGCCTGTTTTCGTGCTTGCCGCACCCCACGCCGGGTTATCACTGTGCAGTTCGACTGCCCCATCCTGCACATTGGAGGCCAGCACCACACCGCTATGCTCTTCCACGATTTTCTTCACGATTGCCAACCCCAACCCTGACCCCTTGGGACGGGTCGTGGCATAAGGCTCAAACAGGCGATCAATCATATCTTCCGGGAATCCCGGGCCATTATCGGTCACAGTCAACTCAACCAAAACCAAGCCGCCTTCCTGATGCAACCCGGTCGACAGCGTCACCTCGGGCTGTTCGCCTCCGGGGCAGCCCTGCTCGCTCATTGCCTGCTGCGCATTGCGAATCAGGTTGTGCAGCACCTGCCGAATCCGCCCCGCATCGGCTCGCACCGGCAGAGCATGCCCGGTGGATCGATGCAGCACGGGGATGTCGCCGCCTTTGTACAAATCAATGACTTCCGAGACCAACTCATCCAAATCCAGAATTTTCAAGGCGACTTGCGGCGAGCGGGCGTACTCGGCAAATTCATTTACCATGAATTTCATTGCCTCGACCTGACTGATGATGGTTTGGGTCGAGCGATCCAGAATCTGCGCGGGCTCATCGCTGAGGTTGCCCAGCAACCGACGACGCAAGCGCTCCGCCGATAACTGAATGGGCGTAAGCGGGTTCTTGATTTCATGCGCCAACCGACGCGCCACTTCGGACCAAGCCGCGTCGCGCTGGGCCTGAATCAGGGTGGTGACATCCTCGAAAACCAGAACGAAACCACCGGTCACATCATCGGCAGGCAGTGCAGCAACCCGACTCAACAAAATGCGTCGCCCGGCATCGCCCATGATCCGAACCTGGGCTTCAACGGTGGCGCCGGCCGGCAATTGCCCAGGCTCAAGCAGATGACTGAAAGCGGCACAGATCGGCTCCAGATGGGGGTATGTCTGACAAATCTCGGTCAGAGTGCAGCCATCGATGCGCTGGCTGGCGATACTCAACAATTGCGTGACGACAGAATTGCTTCGTGTGATGTGGCCATCGGGCGACAAAGTCAGCACACCCGATGAAAGATGTTGAATCACTGTCTCCAGATAATCGCGTTCCTGATCCGCCACTTCCTGCAGCTGCTGCATGACCTGATGTGCCCGGCGCACCCGAGCCGTCATCGTGTTGAACGACTGCACAAGCTGCCCTAGGTCGTCCCGACGATCCACAGGCAAACGCAGACTGTAATCGCCCTCGGCGACCGCTCGTGTCCCGGCAGCCAGTTCGCGAATCGGCGCCAACAGCTTACGCGCCGCGATAAAGGCCAGCCATACCGCCGTCAGCAAGGACAACAGCAATGCCAGGGTAAGCGCAAAGGTAAAGGTTCTTTTCAGCGATTTGTGTAGAAAAATCAAGGAACGGTATTCGTTAAAAGCAGCCTGCACGCTACTGGACAGCTGGTTCGCACGCGGCGAAATGGAATACAGCGCCTGCAGGACTTCACTACTGCCATCACCGGTCAGGCCCGCCGTGAGCGGGACGACGACCCGGATGCGCATGGAATCTCCACCACCGGGATCAAGTCCGATAAAGTCCTTACCTGCGCGGGCATGGCTCAGTGCCGTTTCGTCCGGGCGGGAAGGCACGATGGCCTGCAAATCATCCGAAGCGGAAGCCACGATGAGATTCCGCGAACCGAAAATCGTCATCTCATGGGCGCCGGTATTGCGGCGCACCGCATTCAAATCCAGGGCAACAAGGTCACCCGATACGCCCTGTAGCTGTTTGGCCGCCCGCAGGGTTTCATTCATGGCGGTACGCATCTGCCCGTCAAATGCCAATTGCGACAACGAGAGCGCATCCGACATCGCCTGTTCGACCTGCACATCGAACCAGGAATCGATACCGCGTTGAATGAACGATACGGAGAAATAAAACACGATGAGCACAGGGATCGAAGTCAGGCCGACAAACGTGAGCACCAGCCGCGCGGTCAGGCGGGCGCCGGGCGCCCCGCGCCGATAATGGGTGACCAGCCGGATGATATGCCCGAGTACGACCGCAGCCAGAAACAGAATCCCCAGTGCAGACAGCCCCAACAGGGAAAGATAGAGATGCTCCGGCTGGTTGGCCCGCTGAAGCGATTCTGAAATCAGATACATCAGAATCAACAGCAGCACGACGACCATCATGCTGATCGGTGGTACCAGTCGACGAATCCAGCGGTAGTAGAACTGTCCCCAGTGGCCGATGAACTTCATCAATCGCCCCCTTCACTGGCTGTCGGTACTGCCCAGGCAAACCAGTCACTATTGAGCGACCAACGGGGATCAAACAGGGCAGGAAACCTCAGTGGTAATGGCAGTTTGTTGACATCTAGCACCATGCGCACCCGCCCGACCAGAGCACCATGTCCTTCAAGATGGCGAGCAGTCGTCACCGGCCACGCCCGAATCCGTTCAAGAGAGTGCAACGCTCCATCCAAGGTGCTGAAACTGCGTGCCTCGTGTTCTAGGGTATCGGTCACAAGCCAGGTTTTCGACAGTGCGTGGAATTCAAGACGATAGCGCCGTTGATCCGAGGCGACCTCATTTGGAAACCACCAGTCGCGCGGCGACTCGATGACGGAGATCATCGACAGGTTGATCGGGATGGCATTGCGCATGGCATCGATCATCTCCTTGTCGAGCAAGAGTTTGAGGTCGATATCGAGATAGACGACGCCCTCACGAATCTCTGCGTGAGCCCGCTGAATAGTGGCGCTGGATGCACTGGCCTGGGCCCCGGGCAGCACGCACAGAAGGAGCAGAAAAAACGACAGCGCCGACACTGCAGCGCGGCAGCGATCGACCGCCTGATCAGTTTTTTTCCAGCACAGCATAAAAGAACCCATCGTGCCCTTCTGAAACAGGAAAAACCTGTCGCCCCAGAAACTGCCCATCGATTTGTCGCGGCTCACCCCAATCCACAGCCATGGGCAGCGCACGCGCATCACCATGACGCCGCAAGAACGAGGCTATCTGCGCAGAATTTTCCCGATCCAGGATGGAACAGGTGGCATAGACCATACGCCCGCCCGACTTGAGCAGTGACCAGAGCGCATCGAGAATCGCCGCCTGCCGCTCGACCAGAACGGGCAGGTCTTCCGGTCGGCGTAAACGTTTGATGTCGGGGTGACGCCGGATCACCCCCGTTGCCGAGCAGGGGACATCGGCAAGGATGCGATCGAAGTGCTGACCATCCCACCAGTCTTGAGGTGCGCCCGCATCACCGACAATCAAGCGGGCGAACACCCGGCCGCGTTCCAGGTTTTCCTGTACCCGCGCCATACGCGTGGTATCGATATCCACTGCCGTCACACTTGCCTCTGGCTGGTGCTGCAACATAGCCAGCGTCTTGCCGCCGGGCGCGCTACAGGCATCGAGCACGTGCAGCCTCGGAGCCAGATCGAGCAGGTCGACAACCCACTGGGCGGCTTCATCCTGCACCGACACCTGCCCCTCGCCGAAACCGGGCAGGCGGTCGACATCCATGGGATGAACCAGATTGAGCCCGCGCGTCGAAAAGGCCGTGGGGTTTGCCTCGATCTCCATCGAAGTCAGTTGCTCGCCATAAACCGCCCGATCACCCACCACACGCAAGGTCATGGGCGGATGCGTCGCCAGCGCGAACCCCAGGCGGGACGCGCGCTCCTCCCCCCAATCGGCGACCAGCGCGTCGAACAACCACGCCGGCAAGCGCGCGGCAGCAGCAGGCGTGGCTCCGGCAAAGGGATCAACACCTTCTTCGATTTGACGCGCCGCTCGTCTCAACACTGCATTGAGCAAACCGGTCGCCCACGGATGCCCGAGCTCCCTTGCGGCTTGCACAGCGGAATTGACAGAGCGCGAGGCCTCTCGACGTGCACCGCGAATGCGCTCCAGCCCGACCAGAAGCAACAACGCGATAATGGCCGATTTGGCCGGGATGGAGCGCTCCAGCAGACTGTCTCGCCAGAATACCAGCGCTTCATAATGCCGAAGCACCTCATAACCCATTGCCTGAACCAGACCGCGATGAACCGGCTGTGCCTGGGACAGTACCCGCCCCAAGGCGGCATCGAGCGACACCCCCTGCACGACAACCGACAACAGGAGCTGCGCCGTCAAGGCTTCGGGAGACAATCGAGGCAAGGTGTGTGGATCGACTCGGACAGGACGATCCGGATCAAACGTCGCTACCGAGTGCTGATGCGGCCTGTGCGACGATTTCGCCGAAGAGCCCTTCTGTGTCTGGCCTTTCGGGGTAGATGGGGAAGATCGATCCGAACGGCGGCCCCATGGCTTTGTTTGGGGATTTTTATAAGGATCAGTCAAAACAGGTACCCAGCAATTGATGATTGCGCGCGAAATCGGCCGCACAGATCCGCTTACCACCCGCCTGCTGACAGGTCAGTACCCGCAAACCCCCTTCGGCGGTGGCGATAACAAACCCCGATGCATCAACCCCCACCACAGAGCCGGGGCGGGCTTGAGGGCAGTCCGGTTCGACCTCGGCCGACCATATTCGCAATGAAGCAGACTTGAACTCAGTATACGCGACTGGCCACGGATCGAAGGCTCGCACGCGGCGTGCCAGCAGGTCGGCCGGTTCGCGCCAGTCAAGCCGCCCCTCGAGCTTGCTCAACTTCGCCGCATAGCAGGCCTGGGTATCATCCTGCGGCTCGGGCGTCATCGCGCCCACGACAATGCCGGGCAGCGCGGTCATCAAAGCCTGCGCCCCCAGTTCGGCCAGCCGATCATGCAGCGTGGCCGCGGTATCTGTCGGCTCGATCGCCAACGCAACCTTGTACAGCATATCGCCGGTATCCAGGCCCTGGGCCATCTGCATGATCGTGATGCCCGTTTGCCGGTCGCCCGCCTCGATGGCTCGGGCAATGGGGGCCGCCCCACGCCAGCGCGGTAAAAGTGAGGCGTGAATATTGATCGCACCCAATCGGGGTGTCTCGAGAACCGGAACCGGAAGAATAAGGCCATAGGCGGCAACAACCATGAGGTCGGGTCGGTAACCGGCCAGCACAGCCTGCGCCGATTCATCACGCAAGCTCGGCGGCTGTTCCACGGGGATTCCGAGCGCCAGCGCGGCTTCCTTCACCGGTGACTGTGTTAACTTCTGCCCACGGCCAGATGGACGGTCGGGCTGGGTGTACACCGCCAGCACTTCCACGGAATCATCTCCAGCCAAAGCCTGGAGGGCGGGCACAGCAAACAAAGGCGTACCTGCGTACAGGATGCGCACTGTCATGCTGATTCCTTTTGGCGCTGGGCTTTTTCAAGTTTTTTACGAATACGCTGACGCTTGAGCGGCGAGAGGTAATCAATAAAGAGCCGCCCATCAAGATGGTCGATTTCATGCTGAATGCAGATGGCCAGCAAGCCACCCGCCTCACGTTCAAAACTTTTCCCCGAGATATCCTGTGCACGTACGCGAACGGCTTCGGCACGCATCACTTTATCGGTAACACCGGGGATCGAAAGGCAACCCTCTTCCGATTCGACCAAGCCACTACGTTCCAGAATCACCGGATTGATGAAAACCAGTGGTTCCGCCGGGCAATTGTCCCCGGCGCAGTCTGCCACGAAAATACGTTCATGCACATCGACCTGGGTGGCGGCCAGCCCAACACCTCGAGAGTCATACATGGTTTCCAGCATCTGCTCGCTCAGACGCTGCACGCGCGCGTCAAACTGCTTGACTTCGGCAGCCACCCGGCGCAGCCGTTCATCTGGGAAAAGCAACACTTCAAGTAACGACATATCAACCAAAACTCACTAATAAATACTTGGAATACATCCCGGAGGCATCGAGAACCTTAGCAAAATATGGCGACGGCTCCGAAAAACAACACCAGACATCTGTCCATCATCGCAGAAAAACATCACCGTCCGCCGATTTTGCGGATCAATCGACTCACAATCCTGTGGACGCGGCGCTCAAATTCTTTTACAAATAAGGATATTTACCGCAACATTGTACGCGAGCCCAAGCTTTGTACCTAGGCCACGTACCTAGATCATGTACTCGGGCGGTGCGCCGCGAACCCATAAACATCAAGGGTTCGACCACCGCCCTGATGTTGTCCCGTTTTCGGCTGAAAACCCAAGGATGTTGCCCATGAGATCGTCAAAAGGATTACCGGTTCTACTCTCGTTATCCCTCATTACCACCGCGTTGCTGTCCGGCTGTGCATCGGAGCGCCCACCTGTTAACATCGTGAACCAGCCCACGCCTTATGGATTACCGCTCGGTGCCACTCGCGGCCCGGTCAAAGGCACGCTGACACCAGAAGAAACCAAGGCACAGTTCATTTCCCTCAAGGCCAATGAATACACGGTCAAGAAGGGTGACACGCTCTGGTCGATCGCCAACCACTTCTTGAAAGATCCGTACTACTGGCCTGAAATCTGGTACGACAATCCCGACATCAAGAACCCGCACAAAATCTATCCTGGTGACAAGATCGGTATCATGTACATCGGCGGCAAACCGCGCCTGGGCATTACCTTGCGTCCCCATATTCGCTACGAGACCCTACCGCCCGCAATATCGGCCATCCCGCTGGAAGATCTCAAGCCGTTTTTGTCCTATGACCAGATCATGACCGAGAAGCAATTGGCGGAGGCGCCCTATGTGCTAGCCAACCGCAATCAAACCTCGACCACCAGCTTCGGCGATGTCGTGTACGCCCGCCCTGCCCTGACGGAAAACTCGAATACGTTCTCAATTCTCGGCAAGGGCAAACCGCTGGTTGATCCGGTCACAGGAGACTTCCTCGGCTATCGCGCCATCTACAAAGGCCAAGCCGAGGTCATGCACCGCGGTGATCCGACCACCTTGCGCATCACCAAAAGCGAGCGCGAAATCATGGATGGCGACCGTGTACTACCCGTGATCAACGAACCGTTCGACCACGATGTCAGCCCCAGCATTCCGGCCGTGCCAATCGACGCCGTGGTCATCGACATCCCCGACGCCATCACCCAAGTCGGCACCTATCAGGTTGTGATCATCAATGCCGGTAGCCGCAACGGCCTGGTGCCTGGCGATATGTTGCGCATCAGCAAGCCCGGCCGGATCGTCAGCGATAAATACTCGGTCAACCCTGAAGAAGTCGAGAAGAACGCCAAACCGGACGGTTTCCAGATGCCCTCGCCGCCCATGGTCAAGCTTCCCGACTTCCCTATTGGCACCGCCATGGTGTTTCGTGTGTACGACCGTGCCAGCTTGGCACTTGTGGTACAAACCAAGCGGCCGATTCGCATTGGCGATTTGCTGCAAACACCAACCGCTAATTGAAGCGCATCGCCCTCATGGCGCGTCTTTTCATTGTTGAACTTTGAGCACCAAACAACGCCCGACGCCGATGCGCGCCGGGCGTTACTATTTCTGATCACCATCAATGGCATGGGCCCGAAACGTCTGCGCCGCCTTCTGGAAGCATTCGACACACCGCAGGCAGCCCTACAGGCACCCGCATCGGAATGGATTCGCCTGGGCATACCCGCCTCTCTGGCCCATCAACAACCTCGCGGCATGGCTGATCGTGTCGAAACCATGCTGTCCTGGCTCAATGAATCCGAACAGCACCATCTGGTACTCGCCGCAGACGCATCATATCCACCACAACTTGCCGACCTTCCCGACGCGCCTGCGGCACTCTTTGGCAAAGGCGACATCCGGCTACTGGGTGAGCCACAACTTGCCATCGTCGGCGCCCGTACACCGACGAGCGGCGGGATTAACAATGCGCGCGCCTTCGCCCGCTATTTGTCGGCGCAGGGCCTCGTCATCACCAGCGGGCTGGCGCTGGGAATTGACGCCGCTGCCCATCGCGGGGCTCTGGCCGCTCACGGCGCCACCATTGCCGTCATGGGAACCGGACCGGATATCATCTACCCGCGCGAACACCGTGAACTCGCCGAGCAAATCGTGGCACAAGGTGGCTTGCTCATCAGCGAATGGCCCCCCGGCACCCTAGCCAGAAAGGAGCATTTCCCTCGGCGCAATCGGTTGATCAGCGGTCTGTCGGAAGGCGTACTGATTGTGGAAGCCAGCCTGCAGAGCGGTTCACTCATTACCGCGCGCCTTGCCGCCGAGCAGGGGCGCGAAGTCTTTGCCATTCCCGGATCGATTCACAACCCCTTGAGTCGCGGCCCGCACCGACTCATCCGGGAAGGCGCCAAGCTGGTCGAAACCGCCCAGGACATTTTCGAGGAACTCATCGACACCCTCGGCGCACGCCTGCGTCAAACGGTCGACACCGCCTCGTTCGAACCAGAGCCAACCACCGTTCCCGCCGCCCACCTCGACCCGGAAGAACAGAAAATTCTGGACTGTCTTGGCTTCGATCCTCAATCTGCAGACACGCTTATTGCGTCCAGCGGATTGACCCCTGCCGAAGTTTCCTCCATCCTCCTCATGCTTGAACTTGCTGGACACGTCACCACCTTACCCGGAGGGTTGTATGTGAGAACGGCCTGACGTACGGGCAACCGAGCGTCGTTCAACTTCGTCCCCTGAGAGATTCCATGAAAGAAACCGTGCTTGATTTGTTGATGTATCTGTTTGAAAACCATATGGAAGAAGAACCCCACTTGCCTCCAGCGCCACTGCGCACGGATCTCCAGAAAAAACTGCTCCATGCCGGTTTTGACGCTGATGAGATCGGACGTGCGTTTTCCTGGCTGGATGCGGCAGCCAGCGAACCGGCAGAGCTATCCAACCTGCCTCTGGCAGAAGTCAGCGCGCCTAAGCCAACCTCGTTCCGCGTATTTACGGCCGAGGAACAGATGGCCTTGGATGTCGAGTCGCGTGGCCTGCTGGTCCAACTCGAGGCTATTGGCATCCTGAGCGCTCAGACACGAGAAACCGTCATCGAGCGCGCACTGGCATTGGATAACGAAGAACTGGATATCGAAGACATCAAATGGGTCGTCATGCTCGTGCTGTTCGCCCGACCCGGCGAGGAAGCCGCATTTGCCTGGATGGAGGACCTCGTGTTCGCCGAAACAGCCGAATTGTTGCACTGATTTTTAGCCCCCTTCCTGAGATCGCCGAACTCCTATGAGCCAAACGCTTGTTATCGTTGAGTCGCCCGCCAAGGCGAAAACCATTAAGAAATACCTCGGGCCCGGCTACGAGGTACTCGCGTCCTATGGTCATGTGCGCGACCTGATCCCCAAAGACGGCGCTGTGGATACAGCCCACGACTTTGCGATGAACTACACCCTGATCGACAAGAACATTCGCCACGTCGATGCCATTAAAAAGGCACTGAAATCAGCCGACACCCTCCTGCTCGCCACCGACCCTGATCGCGAAGGCGAGGCCATTTCCTGGCACTTGCGCGAACTCTTGGCGGAAGCAGGCTTGCTGAAGAACAAGACGGCGCAACGGGTGGTGTTCTACGAAATCACCAAAAAAGCGGTGCAGGAAGCGGTCGCGCATCCACGTGATCTTTCCATCGATCTGATCAATGCCCAGCAGGCACGCCGCGCGCTCGATTATCTCGTGGGCTTCAACCTGTCGCCGCTCTTGTGGAAAAAGATCAATCCGGGGCTATCCGCCGGACGTGTGCAAAGCCCCGCCCTGCGCCTGATCGTCGAACGCGAGGCCGAGATCGAGGCGTTCAACCCGCAGGAATACTGGACCATTCTCGCCGACTGCCAGGCCGATCGGGCTGCCGAAAAGAGCCGATTCAATGCGCGCCTGCTGACACTGGACGGGCAAAAGGTCGAACAATTCACCCTGACCAACGAAACGGACGCGCAATCCGCACGCAACCGGATCCTCGAAGCCGCCGCCGGCACGCTCACCGTCCGCTCGGTGGAAAAACGCGAACGCAAACGCAACCCGGCACCGCCGTTTACCACCTCGACGCTACAGCAGGAAGGGGTTCGCAAACTCGGGCTCTCCGCATCGCGCGTCATGCGCCTGGCGCAGGAGTTGTACGAAGGTGTCGACATCGGTGCGGGCACCGTGGGTTTGATTACCTACATGCGAACCGATGCCGTGACGCTCTCCGAGGACGCGCTCACCGAGATTCGGGCACATATCGGTGAGAAGTATGGCGCAGCCTACCTTCCCGCCAGCGCGAACCGTTACAAGACCAAATCCAAAAACGCGCAAGAAGCGCATGAGGCCATCCGTCCGACTTCAGCGGCGAATACCCCCGAATCGGTGCGCGCGTTCCTGAACAAGGATCAGTTCCGCCTGTATGAAATGATTTTCAAGCGCGCGGTCGCTTCGCAAATGACGCCGGCTGTCTACGATCAGGTTTCTGTCGATCTCGCGGTCAATGATCAATACAGCTTCCGCGCCAATGGCTCCACCCTCAAATTCCCTGGCTTCATCGCGCTTTATCGCGAGGATGAAGACGATGCGTCCGGCGACAATGACGAGGATCGCCGTCTGCCGCCATTGGCCGTAGGCGACAAGATCACCCTGAACGACATCGCCGCCGACCAGCACTTCACCGAGCCACCACCGCGCTTTACCGAGGCGAGTCTGGTCAAGACGCTGGAAGAATACGGTATCGGTCGCCCTTCGACCTATGCCAGCATCATCTCCACACTTCAGGCGCGCGAATACGTGCTGCTCGACCAGCGACGCTTCAAACCCACCGATATGGGCCGGGTCGTCAATGGCTTTCTGACCGACTACTTCCGCGACATCGTCGATTACGAATTCACCGCCAAGCTGGAAGACGACCTGGATGCCGTATCCCGTGGCGAGCGCGATTGGGTGCCATTGATGCGCGAGTTCTGGAAGCCCTTCCATGACCGCGTCGAGCACACCAATGAGAATGTCACCCGGCAGGAGGCCGCCCAGGGGCGTGAACTGGGGATTGATCCCAAATCGGGCAAACCCGTCTCCGTCCGTCTCGGGCGGTTCGGCCCCTTCGTCCAGATCGGCACCAAGGACGACGAGGAAAAACCCAAGTTCGCCTCGCTCAAGCGCAGCCAGAGTATTGCCACCATTACGCTGGATGAAGCGCTGGATCTGTTTCAGCTGCCAAGACATCTGGGGGAAACCCCGGAAGGCGAACCGGTCGAGGTTGCCATCGGCCGCTTCGGCCCATTCGTGAAATTCGGCAAGATGTACGCATCGCTGGGCAAGGATGATGATCCGTACACCATCGAATTACCCCGCGCGCTTGAAATCATCGAGATCAAAAAGCTCGCCGAGAAGAATCGCTACATCACCCAGTTTGATAATGGTGTGTCGGTGCAAAACGGTCGCTACGGCCCCTACATCACCGACGGCAAAAAGAACGCCAAAATCCCCAAGGACAAGGATCCAAAATCTCTGACACTGGACGAGTGCGTCGCCTTGCTTGCCGCCGCACCCGAAAAGAAATCGGCGCGCGGCAAAACCGCTGCGAAAACGACGACCAAGAAAACAGCCGCTCCAAAAGCGACGGCCCCAAAAACCCCAGCCAAGAAATCGACAACGACGCGCGTCAAAAAGGCCAGCGCGACCGATATGGATGCGCCTGCAAAGAAAACTCCGGCAAAAAAGGCGACCACTACCCGCAGCAAAAAACCTGCCGCACCCGAGTCGGAATAAGGGCGCAAGCGCCCAAAACCTGGCGCATTAGATGATTTGACCCAGCCCAATCACCGAATTCATCATGCACAACAGCCCCTTTCGCCTTCGCCTTACCGGCCAAATCGTCTCTCAAGGCGGCGTGATCGCCTATCCCACCGAAGCGGTATTCGGCCTGGGCTGCGACCCGCTGGATGAGATCGCCGTCGAGCGGATACTGACGCTCAAACAGAGGGACTGGCGCAAGGGCCTGATTCTACTCGCCGCCAACCTCGAGCAGATCCATCCGTGGATATCGTTATCCTCAGAAGAACTGGCCAGGATCAGTGCCCATTGGCCGGGGCCATCCACCTGGGTGGTGCCGGCCAGTCAGAACACCCCGGACTGGATTACCGGCGGGCGGGATGAAGTGGCTGTCCGCGTCACCGCGCACCCCGTCGCTGCAGCCCTCGCCCAAGCAGCCAACACCGCCATCGTGTCCACCAGTGCAAATCCCGCACAGTGTCCACCTGCGCGCAGTGCTCTGGCCGTTCGGCGATATTTCGATGACCAACTCGATGGGATTTTGACCGGCCCGGTCGATACACGAGCCCAACCCACCCCCATCCGACACTGGCGCACCGGCGACTGGTTGCGACGTTAACGGGTGGCACGGAAACGTGCCGCAAGTGATCAAACCAGAGCTTGCAGCCGCGCCAATGCGTCTGCCCGACCTGTTATAATCACACGCCTTCCTCGACCCATAATGTTAGGCCATGATATCGACCCATGATGATATTGGCCCTTGTCACGCGCAGCGCGCGGACACATCACGAGACCAACCAACCATGCCCGACATTCAACGCGTTCGCGACTATCTCATCGACCTGCAGGACCGGATCGTATCCGGGCTTGAAGCCTTCGAATCCACCACCCGCTTTCTGAACGACGACTGGCAGCGCCCAAGCACAGAGGCGCTCAATGGCATGGGGCGTGGCCGCGTGTTGGAGGGCGGTGAGGTATTCGAGCGTGCGGGCATCAATTTTTCGCATGTCACCGGCCAGAAGCTCCCGCCTTCGGCCACGGCGCACCGCCCAGACCTTGCCGGTGGCAGCTTCGAAGCCTTGGGCGTTTCTTTGGTCATTCACCCGCGCAACCCGTACGCACCGACCTCACACGCCAATGTGCGCTTTTTCCAGGCGCAGAAGCCTGGCGTAAAGCCGGTATGGTGGTTCGGCGGCGGTTTTGATCTCACGCCGTATTATGGTTTTGCCGAAGATGCCGTGCATTGGCATGAGCAGTCCCGCGCAGCGTGCACGCCATTCGGTGATGAGTTATACCCGCGCTTCAAGCAATGGTGCGATGAATATTTCTGGCTCAAGCACCGCAGTGAGCCCCGCGGCGTCGGCGGGTTATTCTTCGATGATTACGGCGCCGATGGCCAGATTGATTTCGAGCAGGCCTTCGGCCTGATGCGTTCTGTTGGCGACCATTACCTGCCCGCCTACACGCCGATTGTGGCGAAGCGCAAAGACACGCCCTACGGCGAACGCGAACGCGACTTCCAGCTCTATCGACGCGGTCGGTATGTGGAGTTCAACCTCGTCTATGATCGGGGTACGCTGTTTGGCTTGCAATCGGGCGGCCGCGCCGAATCGATCCTGATGTCCATGCCGCCGGAAGTACGCTGGCGTTATGATTGGACGCCCGCCCCAGACAGCCCCGAGGCAGAACTCTATCGTGAATTCCTCCGTCCGCGCGACTGGCTGGCCGAACACGGCCAAAGCTGATCTCCAATAGATTGCGCGTCGGCCTATCGCGCCAAGAGCTCGATGGAGCGGGGTGACTCGATCGGCATACGCCAATCTTCATAGCGACTTTTGGTGTGCACCAGCCAGCCGCGCGCGCGCAATTCGCGCCCCTTCCAGCGATCAAAATCAATGCCTTGGAACTGATCCCAGGCACGAGCCGAAATCTGCAATGCCACCCGGCCTTCCAGATTGATCCATATGTTTTTGCGACTGCGGTGCACCGAGACCACCTTGCCGCGAACGATGGCCGCGCCCTGCACGTCATCCGGGATGCCTTCTGCCGTCGAGATACCCGGATCATATTCGCTGTTCGACCAGATACCGGCGTGGTGATCACGGGCCGTTTTTTCAATTGAAGTCAGGCAGTCGGCGAGTGCCAGGTTCGGCGGCATGTACACCGCCATCGCCAGCCCCCGCGTGACCAGATCGGCCTGAATGGATTTGCCATCGGGGCGATATAGATAGGCCAGCTTGCGGCCGTAACGATCTTCGGGCTCAGCGCCATATTGCACGCGCAATCGGTTGTGCGACGTTGCCAACAGTGCCATCAATGCCTGACGGCTGGCATCTCCGAATGGCTCTGAAGATCGTGCGGCCCGATCAGCATAAGCAGGATGCGCCACCTCGGGGGCATCGATACCCGCCAGGCGCACCCGATCGCCATTGGTCAGCCGAACGGTGTCGCCATCATCGACGTAAGCCACCGTGGCGGAAATCGCGTTTCTTGGCGGTGGGCATTGCTCCTCTGCCGATACGAATGACGAAAATACGCTGGCAAGAAAAAGAAAAAAGGCACCCAGCCAAATCGAGCGGGGTGCCTTTTTATACGCTTTGAGCATGGCGTCGAAACGCGCGGAATTACTTCTTGCCGTAGCGGTTACGGAATTTATCCACTTGCTTGGCGGTACTGGAATCCATGCGCTTGCCGGTGTAGAACGGGTGGCTGGCAGAAGAGACTTCAACCTTCACCAACGGATATTCTTCGCCGTCGGTCCACTTGATGGTCTCTTTGGCGCGGATGGTAGAGCGCGTCAGCATGGCAAAATCGGAGGCCAGATCCTGAAACACGACAGGACGGTAGTTAGGATGAATGTCTGGTTTCATGAGTGATACCTTGAGTTTTTACCCATAAAATTCGTGGGTTGTTCGATTCGATCGCTTTCGCCACAACGGCCCACAATGATCATGGACTTTGCAGCATTCAAAGCAATAGTAAATAAGGGCGGCGATGATACCTCAAAGACAGGCGGCACTCAAGCACACGAACACACTGAAAAACAACTGGAACAGCTGGGGTTCAATGAGGAATATCACCCGGCGCGGGCGTACGCGCCAATACCCAGACGGAGACCATCCGCACCCCTGACCGTTTAAGGGCATGCGCCAGGGCATCGGCAGAACTACCGGTCGTCATCACATCGTCAACAATCACGACATGCCGGGGCAAAGCCTGCCTGACCTCGAAGGCGTTCTTCAGGCTTTTGCGGCGATCAATGGCAGATAAACCGCTTTGAGATTCGCTGGACCCTGAACGCACTACCGCCTTTCCGTGAACGGGCAAATCAAAACGCCGCCCGATTCGGTCGGCAATCAGGCGTGCCTGATTGAATCCACGAACCTGCCGCCGCTCGGGATGAATGGGCATCGGGATCAATACATCCGGCCAGTCTTTTAATTGGTTATTTGTCAGACCATCTTGACGCCGGCCATACGCCTGCTCGATAGACAAGAAAAGCGGCTGCATCAAGGCATTAAGCACACCGGGGTCCTTGCGATATTTGAACTGATGAATCAGGTATCGGCTTGCTGCGTTAAAATCCTGCCCCGCAACAGCAAAATCGAAATGCGGTGGATGCTGCAGGCACGCGGCGCAACGTTGCCCGGCTTCACTCACCCGAATCGCGCATCGCGGACAACGGTGCGGCACGGTTCTCTTATCAGCCGATAAATCGCTGGCACATCGAGCGCATAACCCGTTGTCCTCCACACTAGGCGTTCCGCACAGGTAGCAGGGTGAAGGCACCAGAAACCGTGTTAGTCCGGCCAGTCGATTCATGCTACATTCATACTCCATGTACCAATATATAAGGGAGCCTATTCCCATGACTGAATTTATCCACGCCATCGAAGACGGCGAAGAAGGCAAGATCGTTTCCGGCGCTTCCTCGCGCAGAGCCGCCAAGTGGTTCAATTATGGAACGCTGGTTGCCGTTCTCGTCCCACTGCCACTCGCGATTTTCTGGACGGGCATGTCCATGCTGATTTACGCGCTGAACAAACATCACCCAAATCCCAAGGTAGGCCACTATACCCAGTGGGCAGCCTACCGCTTCTACGGTGTCGCCGGAACCGCCGTGGCAGTGGCGGTGTTCTTCCCGGTCAACGTTACCTATTATCTAGTGATCTGGGCCATTGCGGCCGCGATTCTGATTCCTTGGACGATTTACGATCTTTACAAGATCAATCATGACACATGGGTCGATTGCGTGATTGAACCCCATCGTCCCTTTGAAGACAACCAATAAAGACGAATCACCGATCACCTGTCAAACCAATCCTTCCCTGCATGTGAGGCTGCCCTTGTCTAAACCGTCCAACCCCTGGGATCTGCCCCAGGTTCTCGCCCTGTTCGACCTGCCGTTCAACGATCTTTTGTTCCGTGCGCACGAAACCCATCGCGCGCATTTCGACGCCAATGCCGTTCAGATCAGCACCCTGCTTTCCATCAAAACCGGCGCCTGCCCGGAGGATTGTTCGTACTGTGCACAGAGTTCGAAATACGATACCGGGTTGGAACGCGAGCGCCTGCTGCCCCTATCGGAAGTGCGGGAATCCGCCCTACGCGCCCGCGAAGCCGGAGCCACCCGATTCTGCATGGGGGCGGCCTGGCGCAACCCTACCGACAAGCAACTGGAAAATGTCATCAGCATGGTTGGCGTCGTCAAAGAACTCGGCATGGAAGCCTGCGTCACGCTCGGCATGCTCACCGCGCCCCAGGCAGGCCGCTTGAAAGAAGCCGGGCTCGATTACTACAACCATAATATCGATACCTCGCCGGAGTTTTACGGCGAAGTCATCACCACGCGCAATTTCCAGGATCGTCTTGACACCCTGGCGCATGTGCGTGACAGCGGCATCAACGTCTGCTCCGGCGGCATTCTGGGCATGGGCGAATCACGCGAGGACCGCGCCTCGTTTCTGGCCACGCTGGCCAACCTGCCACGCGCGCCGGAATCCGTGCCACTCAACATGCTGGTACGCATCCCCGGCACGCCGATGGCGGACATCCCCGCTCTTGATCCGATCGAGTTCATCCGCACCGTCGCCGTCGCCCGCATCCTCATGCCCACCTCGCACGTCCGCCTCTCCGCTGGCCGCGAGGGCATGAGCGATGAAGCGCAAGCCTGGGGCTTCTTCGCCGGTGCGAACAGCATTTTTTACGGCGACAAGCTCCTCACCACCGACAACGCCGATCAGAACCGCGACCGTGCCCTGTTCGACAAACTTGGCATCCATCCTCTCATCCCTGCCGGATTTACCGAACGGGACGACGATGACCACACCAGCCCGATGGGTCATTGTGGCGGCGCCTGTACCCACGCACATCCCTAAGGAGCCTCTGCACGAATCCATCCATGGCTTCGTGGGCTTGCGCCAGCTGCGCGTTCACCCCCGTCTTGTGCTCAGCATTTCAATGACTTACGTCATTGTGCGGCAGGGCCTCCATGCCCTGCACGGGAAGGCCTGCATTTGTGCTGACCCTCCCTAATGATCTAGCGGTTTTTCACGACGCGTTGCGGGAGAACCCTTTCGGTCCGAATCTGCCCTTTCCTCCAACTCGTGTCATCAACCCCGAGTGATTAAACCCGATCCATCGACGATCATCTGAGGGTTTCATCAATCGGACAGGCTGTGCCTCAACAGCGTATTCATCGTTTCGTATTCTGTCGTTTCACCCGGTGGATCGACGGTCAGCGAAGACGCCTCGTCTTTGTCATAAAAAATTCGCATGATCACCCGCATCCGAATCAACAAGGGCTGCGTAAACACCTTGGAGCCAGACGCTTCTTCAACCGCGTACACCCAAGGAGCTTTTCAATCATGAATAACCCACTTACCCCGAAACGTCACCGATTAGCAACCGCCATTCTCAGTGGCCTGATCCTGTCCGGTCTTGTCACTCTTTCAGGCTGCAACAGCAGCAATGATCAAACGCCGGTCGCCCAAAACCCACCGCCGCAAACTAATCCTCAGTTGACACTCGGTCAGACAACCTTTCGCTACGAAACCTTCGGTAACCAGGGGTTTTGGACCCAAGCGATGCAACTTCCGCAAGGACTTGCCGCGGCTGGTGTCACTCCGCTGGCCGCCTTATCACTGGGACTGAATGTCAACGCGGCTGCGTTAAGCTCGGATACCGCCAAGGCCTTGACCGATGCCCTAGCTAAAATCCAGGCGGGGGCAGACCCGAAAACCACCGTGCTCAATGATCCTGGTGTAACCTTGGCGCTCATCAACGAAGGTGCGGTCATTGGCGTCGTGCCTTTTGCGGCGGACGGTTCGCGCAAGCCACTCGGCAGCGACCCGGACTACAATCCCAAAGACACCCTTGACTTGTCGCGCGGCGATTCCGTGGGTGTTTCATGCGCTCTATGCCACGCACGCACGGACAACTCAGTCGTACCTGCCGGATTTGCCAAAATGCCGGGCTCGGTCGGCCTTGAAGTGGATGGCCCTGCAGCCAATGGGCTTGATTTCGGCAACATCGTTGCCGCCTCGGGCAATCCACGCGCTTACTTGCCCATGTATCAACTGGCCTTCGCGGCACTTGGTGGCGCTTCTGCGGCCAATCAGGCGGGCTATGCAGGCATCAAGGACGACACCAATGCCGAAGTACGCACCTATCTGACCGGCAGCAATGCACAAGGCAAACGTTATTATCCCGTCGATGGCTTTGATGCCTTCCCGGATGGTGTGAATAATGTCGCTGAAATACCGCCCTTTTACCGCACGGATCTCACAGCGCCTTGGGGTCACTCGGGTTTCGATACGGATCTAAACGATTTCAACAACATTGTCTATGTATTGGGCCTCGACCCGACCATCTTGGCCACGGCACCGGGTAAGCAGATACTCGAAGGCCTGGCCGGTGGCGTGGGCGACGAGATCTACAATCGCTATGTAGCAGTACTAGACGACAGCGGCTTGCAAGGCAAATACCCCTTCGTACAATCAGCGGCTACAGGTAAGGGCTTTTTGGGCTACCAGGTCGATCAATCTAAACTTGAGGCACTGACGGCGTACACCGACCAGCTGCAATCACCCCGCGCGCCCACCGATCTGGATGCCGCCATGGTCTCTCGCGGCCAGCAGGTGTTCGACCAGAACTGCACCACCTGCCACGCTGCCAGTGCTTCCGCTCCGGTCTCATCGGACATTGTGCCATTCGCTCAGCTGTACCCCAGCTTTAGCCCGACGGTACTGGCCCCACGCCAAGCACCCCTGAGTGATGTGATCATCAGCACGGATAACGGCCCGGATCCGAGCTACTACAATGAGTTGACGGTATTCAATGCCAGCGTGCGTGCCGATACTGTCGGGTTTGCGGTCCCGTTACTGGCTGGACTGGACGGGCAGACCAAGTTCCTGCATGACCTGTCGATCAGTGGGACCACTACCACAGATGCACTAAATATGCTGCTCGATCCAACCCGAGGCTCTGGCGCTCAACACCCGTTCTACATCACGGATGCCGGGGATCGAGCGGCCATAACGGAATATTTGAGAAGTCGCGAGACGAAATGAGGTCCCATTGGGTTTACGGATTGATGTCATTTACAGGGAACGAACCCCGGCCATGAATTGCCCGATCCTCCGCTTCTTGGTGTTCGACTCAATACGTTGACCAGAAACAAAAACTCAATTCATGCTATTGATAAAGCCGGATCACATGGTGATCCGGCTTTTTTCATCCACATAGCTAAACGCTACAAGGAAATATGCCGACGAGATTCGTTTTCGGAACCTGTCGGCCTTAGCTCGGCACCAAGTTACCGGGCTGGGCATCAGCGCTAGCTGCTACCTTTATCTCCCATAGTTTGTTGGCGTAAAGATGTGTCGGCTCTGCATCATGGCCGAAATCTGGTTCTACTGGGTCACACAGAGGCCACTGCCTTTCAATGCATTGATCATTTTGTTCTGAGCCGGCGGCGGCAAAAACTGAGGGCAACACCTGATTTTTCCGGTGGGTGTTGCCAATACTTTTCTCCAAACTCTGCGTTGAAGAGCGGGCCACCATTCAAATCGGTCATGCTCATGGGCTCAGCCAGCGCGAGATTGCGCTGTCAGTCGGTGAGCTATTGATCCGGCCAAGTGAAGTTTGAAGTTTCATGATTTTCATGCGGCGTATTTCACGCGTGGATCCTGGAAGTACTTTTTAACGCGCTCCGGGTCTTGTTCCAGTGCTTGCATGTGCGCGGTTGC
>JAJYPA010000285.1 GCA_021795795.1 Pseudomonadota bacterium
GAGATGCAGGCGTTGGGTGATTACTTCGCCGAATTCGGCGCGCGCCTGCCGATACGCCTGGAAAGCGAGCGGCGGCGCGTGCTCGATGCGCTGGAAGTCGCGACTACACCACGGCGCGCGGCACTCGGCTAAACCGATCGCCAGTTGCGGGGCATCACCGGTCCTGATCAGTGCCGAATTTCGCAACCCGGCGCCAATACTGGGGAGCACAAGCGCGCGCTCCACGGATCGACATTTTGGGGCAACTCCTTTGATTTGTGATGACCCGCGCATTTTGGTGGTGTCTCACTGCTTAACTTCGACGCCGATCAGGTCACCGCTTGACAATAAATCAATGTAGTGCTACGAGAGCCAAAGTCCGCGTTGGTAGTGTTGACGTGTCACGTGCGTAGACGAGTAAGAGCTTCGACAAAGCCAGTTTGACGCGGGCTCAGGGTTTTGTCGAATTCTTAGTGTGCGTTAAGACCTAACTACCGGGAGAAAACTGTGAATGACTCTTTCCAAAACATAGATTCAGCGACAAATTGGCGTAATGAAGCGGGTTCAGACAATCCAGCTGGACCCTTGTTTAGCAGTATCTTTGCGGAAGCAGATATTGGTGGTGACAACAGCATGTTTACGGCTGTTTGTGGCACAAACTGCACATGGTCGATTGGGCGAATCGCCTGCTGCTGATTAATCGTGACGACAAATAATATTCCACCAAATTTCAATATCTCTTTGGGTCGCCTAGTTTCACCCGCGCTGGATGAACTGGCGACCCAACTCTTAGCAGTATCTGGAATAACGGCGCGCGAAAAATGGATAATTTTAGAATCGACTCGAACAGTATTGCTCGAGTCTCTACATGGTAAATTATGCAGGCTACTGATACTTGAGCTCAATGCAGCCCGAGTCGCGGGGCGTCTTATTGGAGACAGCGGATCCGCGAGGTGGATGCACTTCTTGGAGCTTTCTGCGCGGGTTGATTTTTGGAATGAACTGTCCGCGAATTATCCATCGTTGCCACGTCGTATCGAAAGAGTCATACAGAATCACAGTGCAGCTTCTTTGATTTTTGCGCAACGCTGGGCAATGGATCGTAAAAACCTGGCCACATTATGCAATAAAGATGCGGTCGGTGAATTACAAGAATTAAGCTTCGGAGCTGGAGATAGTCATCAAAGTGGGAAAACAGTAGGATTAGCTCGATGTGAGGGTGGACGAATTGTTTATAAGCCACGTTCACTTAAAGTTGACGCAGTTTTATTTGATTTTATAAAGGAATTAGTTGAAAACCATTCAACCCTTTCAACGGTACGAATTCCGAGGGTGGTTGCACTTGCGGATCATGGCTGGGCTGAATTTGTTGATCACCGGTATGCCATTGGAGATGAAGAGCTCCGCAAATTTTACCAAGGCATCGGTCACTGGCTAGCAATAATGCGCTTACTAGGTGGTTGCGATTTCCACGCCGAGAACATGATTGCCCATAGAAGCAGCCCTGTCATTGTCGACTGTGAGACGTTATTCACACCTAAAATTAAGCCTTTCCCGTCCGGGTATGGGCAAGCGTTTGACAATGCTGCTGAATTGATTGCAGGTACTGTTCTTAACGTGGGGATATTGCCGGGTCGCGGTATGGCTCTCGGTTGGCGCGGAGTTGATAGTTCCGCTGTAGGAATGTTGCCCGATCAACAACCATCGTTAACACAATTGAGCATAGAGGGTGCAGGTAGCGACGAAGCGCATATTGGAGTATCCCAAGTCATTGCGCCAATTTCAATGAATCACCCCAGTCATCGGCCTGCGCTAGCTTATTTTTGGTCCGAGGTACTGGTGGAATTCGATTCAATGACCAAAACATTGCGCCGCTTGGACAGCAATGGTACTTTGCGCGCCATGCTAAATAAATTTTCTGACTGCCGAATTCGCTTTGTACCGCGGTCAACTGAAGTCTACGCCGAATTAGGCCGTATGCTGTGGCATCCGGTTTCACTACACAATGAAGCGCAGGCCAGAAAGCGCGCCTTTCAATTGTTGGAAAAAATGGCGACCAACGTTCCATCTGCACCTAATACGCCAGGTGTCATCAACGCAGAAATTGATGAATTAATGGTAGGCGATATTCCGATTTTCACAACAAACGCCAGCCACGGACAGATGAATGGGCCGCAGGGTACTCATTGGCTGTCGCCCCAAAATCTTATTTGTGCCACTCTGCGGCATTGGCGTGGCGCTGACGTCAAACTAGATATTGCTATTATTCGAGCGTCTTTGGTTAGCGCATACATTAACGATGGCTGGGCTCCTACTGAGGTCTCTTTATTACCCGAGTATCCACGCACCGGCGAGCTTGAAACCCGAAGACGTAGATTAGTCGTTAACATTATGGGTGAGCTAAAGTCTTCGGCTATTTGCGGACAGGACGGTACCGTTACATGGATAGCGCCAATTCTAATTGGGAATAGCTGGTCGGTGCAGCCGCTAGGACAAGATCTGTATTCAGGAATTTCTGGGGTTGCGCTTTTGATTGCGGCTTATTTGCGTGAAGTCGCTGCTGATCGTGCTGATGCTGTTCCTGGGCTAGAAGATTTGTTTGCATCTACACTTCGGACTTTAGCATTAGCCGAAGCTAAGCGGAAGAGTTTGCTAAAGAAGTCCAGCAGCGCTAGATCACTGACAGCAGGAGCATATGTCGGATTTGGGTCTCAGATCTGGACTTGGTTGAATTTTGATCGTTGGGGTGTTGATGGGGGCAACGGGCTTGAACATGCTTGCTCTCTAGCGCGCGATTTGCCTTATGCTGTTTCATCCAATGATGGGCTCGATTTGCTATCAGGCAAAGCGGGTGCCATTCCTTCGCTGCTTTGGCTGGCCCAAAGAACTAATGATAATTACTATCTGGATTTAGCTTGCGTGATCGGGGATCAACTTTGCGCGCGCGCGACTAATAATGGACAAATGGCATACTGGGGCTCAATACAATGGCCGCATGGCATGGGGGGGTTCGCGCATGGCACTACGGGCATTGCATGGGCTTTGATAAAGCTGGGGCGCGTAACAGGTAATTCGCTACACCTTAAAACCGCTGAGTTAGCATTCGCTTTCGAAGAAAGCCTGTTTGATATAGTCGAACAGAATTGGCTGGATATGCGAGTAACAGAACAAAAGATAACTGCGGCAGCTTGGTGTCATGGCGCTTGCGGAATTGGTCTCGCTCACCTTGATCTTGACCCGCATTTTCATACTCCAAGCACACTTTTGCAATTGAGACGTGCAACGGCCGCAACTTGGCGTTTCGGTCTTGGTTGGAACCATACACCCTGTCATGGCGACATGGGAGCTTGGGAGCTGATTAATCGAGCTATTGCTATCGGTGAAGGGCCAGCGTCTTTGTCTAGAGAACGGTTACTAGAGACTATATTAACTAGTATTGAGAACCATGGGCCGGTATGTGGATTCGCTCGCGACACGTTTTCGCCTGGACTGATGGCCGGTGTCGGAGGCGTTGCGTATCAACTATTGCGAGCACACCCCTATAGCGATCTGCCATCAATATTGACACTCGAATCGGGACAACCCCTGACTTGAGCGACTGAATCTGCTAATGCTCAGTAACCTGCCGGCATGTAACGGAAACGCCGCATCATCGCGCGATGGTCAGCAAGCACACGCCCTACCTGATCGCGACTGAGTCGATCGCGCCACTGATTGGCGCGTCCGGAGCGAAAGAACGGCGTATCTGGGCGCGGCGCCTCACTGAAGCCATATCGCCGCTCCATGCTCTGCAACTGATTAAATCCTGCAAAGCGCACAGCCCGCTCGATCCGTTCACGATTTTTGTCCAGACCAACCAGCCGCGCGACCTTGCAGAAGGTTTTCATCTGCTTGTCCAGCATGTCTTCGTAGCGCAAGACCAGCACACGCGGCCCCGCCTGATCGGCCCAGCTGCTCACATGATGCGACCACGAGCCAAGGATCTGGCTCACGTACAGTGCATCGTTTGCAGTGGCAAGACCGTCGTTGCCGAGCCGGTCGATGGCCTCATCCAGGCTAAGGCCGAAATGCGCGGCCATGCTGATGGCCACATCCAGTGGATTCCGCACCACATAGATAGCGCCTATTGTCACGCTCGGATTGTGCAGCAGGTGGCTCGCGAAACTGCCGTTGAGGTTGTGCGTCTTCACAAATACAGTGCCCTGCGCACGCGCAGCAATCAGCGCATGCACGTGAGGGCGTAGAGCGCACAGGCTTTCGATATCCAATAAGGTGGAATCGCAACCCGCGATTTCACTGAATAGTTCGGGACGCGCCTCGTCATCGCCATAGCGCAACCATTCATCAAATTGAATTGCGTTGGATTTGTTGGCCAGCAGGTTCGCAAGAAACGCACGCAGCCATGTATTGCCTGATTTCGGATATGAAGCCAGCCACACAATGTTGCCCATACGTCACACCATCCTGAAAGCATCAACTTGACTGCGGCGCTCGCGCTGCAGCGACCTGATCTGTGTAGAAATCGCTGAGCTGCTGCAACGCCTCTGCATGTAAGGGTTTAGCCAGATCCAGATTGAAACATCCAGCGATAGTATCCGGGTGACTTATCGTTGGCCGTGAACCCCCATCATCGAACCGAAGGAACTGTGGACGGCTGAAATAGCAAGTAGGTCGAGAGAATATACTTGTCGTTGGAGAGCGGTGGCAAACCGGCATGCTGGTACATCCAATAGGGGGGAAACATCAGCAGTCGCCCGGCGCGGGCTTGCACCCTGATGCCGAGATCGCAGAATTCGGTCTCACCGCCATCGACAACATCATTCAGATACCAGAGAAACACTAAATAACGAAGCGGGTGAATATCTGTCGAATCGAAGTGAGGCTGGAATTTATCATTCGTAGCAACCGAATATTTTTTCATGCGCAAATCTTCATACCGAGGCCTTAATGGAACGGACCGAGTGAGCTTGAGGCGATTATTATATTCAGAAAGATATTTATCTATTAGTGATAGGAAAAATCCTTTGAAGGCGTCATCCGCAAAAGCGCTGATATTAAGCTCGGCCCATGAACTTTCAGCCAGGCCAACCATCTGCGCAGCGCCACCACGATACCACTGGCTTTTCATTCCTTCAAATTGTGAAATTAGTTGATCACAAAAGCCTCGATCCAACGCATCATCAAATGAAATAACATAGCTTTCGAGTGAGTTTTTCATGCTCGATCCAGTCGCTATGAAAACATTTCCAACTCGGGAATCCACTCGACGTATTTTTTATACTTTGCCACTGAACTTGTATATACGGGCTGACGTGCCTGCCAGATGCTGGCCGTCGAAATAACGCGCCGCTTATCATTTGTGCGAGGCATTAAATCGCAGGTGTCGGACGCACCGATAAAATCAAGCATCCTTGACGTCTCGCCTTGCGGGTCCGATACCAGACACTCGTAGGAAGTCTCGTAAATCGCCTGACGGCTCGTCCAGAACTGCATCACGCGATCATAATCGTCCATAACCTGCTTAATGTTACCCAAGCTGTAGCAGAAATTGGTGAGTGGACTTGTAAAAAACTGGAACCATAGTGACAGCGCAACATCGCCCTTGCTTCTCGTGCAACAAACCACCTTGGCATTTGGAAATGACGCAAATATCAAGTCCAGAAGCAGAAAATTCATCGGATTTTTGTCAACATAGAAACGAGAACGTTCATCATCCCTTAGAAGATGCGTTGCATAGATTTCAGATGCGTGTCGTACGGCGTCCTGTCTTGATTGCGGTGGTGCTGAAAGGACGTAGCCATCCAGTTGCCGCATGAAGTTCAGCTCCCCGCGAGAACGAACTTGCGGATGCTTTTGCAACAGCTCAGCAGTCAAAGTGGTCCCACTGCGAGGCATGCCAACAACGAAGACAGGTACGAAATCGAAATCAATGCCTTGCTCGTTGCGGGGCAATTCTGGGTGCAGGGCACGTTTTATGCGTGCTGACCACTCCCCTTCATCCCAACCCCTTTCTGCATGAATGATCTGGTTAGCCTCGCGAAGCGTTGCGGCCGCCGCCTGGAAGCTACCCAGGTCGTCGTAGATCTTGGCGCAACCGAACAATGCGCTTGCCCTTGCTGTGGGGGACAAGTCAAGAGCACTGGGCGCCGAAAAGACCAGAGCAGCATCGGGGTCATCCGGATCAGAGAATCTCTTGGTTTGAGAGATCGCCTGCGCTGAGAACATTTCATGCGGCCGGTCCATCCTGGCAAGAACAGCTTTGTATCGGACGCGCGCCAACTCAAATTCGCCTAGCTGCAAAGCCAGTTTTCCTGATTCGGCAATAAGTCTTGGGTCATCAAGACCAAAGTGGATTGCCGTTTCGCAAAGTTCAGCGGCGATATCGATTTCAACAGACTCCGACAGAAAACGAAGCACGGCGAGCAAATTGTCTACTTCACCTCGTGCGATCGCACCTTGGCAATAGTTGCGAAGTACAACTGCGGCAGCGCGCAACTGACCGCGTTCGCGATAATTGCTCGCTAGGAATATGGCGGACTCAAGGTGCGCGGGGTCGGCTGCAATGGCGCGCTTTGCCAATGTATCCGACTCATCCAGCTTACCCAACGCTCGCATGGCGCCTGCACGATGGTAGTCGATTGAACTCGCGCTTCCATAACGTGATTCAACGACATCAAGCACAGCGAGAGCAGCATTAGGCCACTGCTTTTGAACCAACAATAGTGCGCACATTTCCATATCGTGTTGACTGTGCCTGGTGAGATTTGTCACGAGTCGCACCAGCGGGCCTGAAGAATGATCGGTCTGCACGTCTCGTTCGAATGCATCGATCAATGCGGTCATACGGGCATTCACTGCAGGCGTTTTGTTTTCGTTAGCTATCTGCATCATAAGAATTCTGCACGTTGCGCTGTATCAGAATGAAAAAGGCCGCGCGGTGAACCACGCGGCCCCAAGGACTTCAATCAACGATTGATCAGAACTTGACCGTCGCGCGTGCCCAATAGTAACGACCAATGATGTCATAGGTCGTCGGATCGGTGTTCGCATTGATCGCATTGTTGGCGCCGAATAGAGCGGGCTGATGATTGGCGATGTTGTTGATGCCCACTTGCAGCAGCGTGTTGATCGGCTCGATGTTGTAGCCCACTGATACACTCTGGTTGAAGTAATTACCCACGCTGAACTGCGTGCTCGCCGGGAGTCCGCCTACGACAACAACCTGTTCGGCAGGCTGCGTCCAGCCAACTGTTTGACGGCCCACCCAAATGACCGAGTAGTAAGCCTGCCACGGACCCATATTCCAGTTCAGACTACCGAGACCACGCCAGCGCGGGAAGCTGATGTGGTTGGTCGGATCGTAGTGCCCTGCCTCGGTAATAGTGTAATCGCCGGGCTGGCCCGGAGCAACTTCGTTGTTGTACTTTTGCAAGTAGGTGGCCTGGAACGATGCCTCGAAATTGCCGAAACGCGTTTGCGGGAAGCGGTAACGGAAGCCGACGTCGACACCGGAAGAATACAAATTACCGAGATTGACATATGGCTGGTAGATCACGTTGACGAAGCCGTTCGCCGCGCGTTGAATCAACTGGCAGTACGGGTTGGTTGGGCTATTTGCCGCATAGCAGATCGAAGCCGACGTTTGAGCAGCAACCGAAGTAATCTGATTATGCAGAATCACTCGCCACAGATCAAGACTCGTTGAGAAGCCCGGCAGCCAGCTGGGGTCATACACGAATCCATAGTCGAAAGATTCGCCTTTCTCGGGCTGCAGCGCAGGGACAGACACACCCAGCGGTCCGGCCAGCGCACTACCAATATTCAACGCTGGAATTTGCCCCGATGGGGTCGTCGAGGGGTTGCCACCCGGCCAAGTAACGCTCGTTGGTGCACCCGGGCATGCGCCGGCGTGGCCAGCCGCACCACCCAAGGCGCAGGGATCGACAAAGCCGGGATAGCTCGGTGCGGCACCCGAATAGAGATTATTAATTGTCGGCGCACGGAACACCTGCGATACGGTACCGCGAATCAGCAAGTCGTCAATCGGGCGCCATTCCACCTGGAACTTGCTATTGGTGGTGTTGCCAAACGTATTGTACTTCGAGTAACGCGAACCAATATCAATATTCAGCGATTTGGCAAACGGCTGATCCTTGAGGATCGGAATCAGCACCTCGGCGTAGGCCTCCTTGACGTTGAAACCACCCTGCGTATGCGGGGTACAGAGCTGGTTGGCGTCACACGGCGTCAGTCCCTGTGAGACGTAGAGCGGATCGGGATCGTTGTTGGTGTATTCCTTGCGATACGACGCACCCACCGCGAGGCTCACGAGGCCCGCCGGCAACTCGAACAGGTTGCCGTTGGCGTTGATCGAGGCAATGCGCTGCGTGTAGATCGACTGATACAAGCCACCGTTGATGATGTACGGCTGCAAACCGGCGACTGTCGCTGGGGCCTGCGGGTTGAAGATGTTCAGGCACGTCGGCATGCCGGGCTGACCACAGGTCGGAGCCAACTGGCCAGATGCCTGCAACTTTCCGGTATTCAGGAAGCCAGTGGCTGACTGACTATAGAAAACATGGCCGTAGTCAAAGTCGGCATCCCACTGCCAACTAGATGAGCCCACGTAGCCGCGCAAACCCGCGACCATCTGATCCGTGGTGGTACTGTTGTTGTAAATGCGCGGCCCAAGCGCCAAGGCGCGGAATGCAAAGCCCGCTGCGGGGGCACAGATTCCGTTCGCATAGTTACTGGTCGTCGGGCAATTCGCAGACGTCGTGGCATAGGGTGCGCCAACATCCACACCAAACGGATTGATCGGGCTGTTCGCCAGCACCGTGATGCCGGCATTGCCCAGATCTACCGGCTCTGGCGCCAAAATCGCTGAAGCATTGGTCTGGTTGTGCCAGAAGTGGAAGTAAGCCTCGACCGAATCAGTCAGCTTGTAGGTACCCAGCGCGAACACTGAGGTGCGCTCTTGGGGCGTCTGCACCAAATTGTACGGTTGATAATTGAACGTATCGTAGGGCTTGGTTGTAAAGCTATGGTAGTCGGCCGGGTACTGCGGGACACCCGCGGTTCCCTGATTCAGCACCACCGCTGTGGTCGTCGTCCCCGCAGGCAACCCGTAGACGATGCCCTGCGGACTCGCAGCCGAACCCGCCGGGCACAGGAAGTAGCCCTTGTACGGCGAGCAGGTGCCATTGTTCGACTTCTTCAGATTCGAGGCGTTGATCGCAAAATTGCGATTGGCCGCAGAAATACCGTCGAACTTGTTGTAGTCGATACCGGCGATGATGCTCCCTTTGTCCGTCGTCTGGCCCACCGTGAAATCGAAGCCGCGGCGCGCGCCATCACTGTGGTCGGAGATGCCGTAGTTGGTGCTGAACTCCGCACCTTGGAAGTTTTTGCGCAGGATAAAGTTCACGACACCTGCAATCGCATCAGAACCGTAAACAGCTGAGGCGCCGTCGGTAAGAACTTCAACGCGCTCAACCATGTTGGAAGGAATCGCATTGAGGTCATTGTTGGCGATGCGATGACCATCGACCAGCACGAGGGTGCGCGCCGTGCCCAAACCGCGCAAGGAAACATAGCTCCCGCCAGCACCACCGCCATTGTTGACGGTCGGGTTACTGCTGGCACCAGTGTTCGCTGGCAATTGATTGATCAAGTTGCCAAGCGTCAGATCGCCGCTTTCGGAAATCTGCTGGCGACCAATCGTGAAGACCGGGTTGGCGGTCTCAATATCCACACGGCGGATGTGCGAACCGGTAACCACGATGGTCTGCAGTTCCTTCGCCTTGGTGCCGGTGGGTGGGTTGGTGGTGGTGCCGGTGTCCTGCGCCATGGCGCTGCCGACGACACCTGCGGTGGCAACCGCGCCCAGCGTGAGCGCCAAGCGTACGGCTGATGAAAGCTTGTTCGTATCGAGGTTCATTAAACTCTCCA
>JAJYPA010000001.1 GCA_021795795.1 Pseudomonadota bacterium
TTGTCGCCCGCCTCCTCAAGCCGCGCCCGCAGGTCGTCGAGGAACAGCGGGTTCAGTACCTTGAGGATGTTGGGGACGCTGGTGTAGTGCATCCCCAGTTCGCCGCGCTCTTCGTCCTCGGCGACTGCCTGGATCATCGAGCCGAAGATGTCCGGGTTGATGCGGGTCCAGTCGAGGCCGCCGACATGCAGCAGGTAGGAGCGGGCGATCTTGCTGAACTTCGGCACGTCCATGCTGCCGGAGAACAGACCGCCGTTGACGTAGGGGAAGTCGATATTGTCGGCCCAGCGGGGAAGATGGGCTGCTGCCCGGTCCTCGCGCGGGGTGTTCATGGCACGAAACAGCGTGCTGATCACCTCGTGCGTGTTGAATGAATCCCTGGCGCTCATCTGCGCGATGGTGTCGGTGAACTTGCCTTTGCCGCCGAAGATATCGGTGTCCTCGGCAAAGAAGCAGAAAATCAGCCGCGCCATGAAGTGGTTCATGTCGTGGCGGCGCTCGGCCTTGCCCCATTCGGGGTTGTCTTTCAGCAGTTCGAGGTAGAGGCGATTGAGGCGACTGGTCGCCCGGATGTCGAAGGCGTTTTCGCTGATCTGCCGGACGGTGCTGATGCCCGCCAGCGGCAGGAAGAAGCCGAAGTGATCGGGAAAGTCCTTGAAGGCGCAGGCGATGGTCTCGCCGCTGGTCAGATCTTCGGCCTCGAAGTCCGCGCCGTCGGTGGCGAGGATGAACTTGGCCTTGGCCCTGGCCGTCGCCGGGCTGGCCTTGAGGGCGGCCAGCGTCTGCGTCACCCGCCCTGCGTCGCAGGTCAGGATGTGGATGTTGCTGGTCTGAAGCACGCCGCCGAGGTCGGACTTGTTCGACGCCCCCGCGCGCAGGCGCTTGAGGGTCGTCGCCTTGTTGCCGAAGGCTTCCAAGAAGGCGTAGGGGAACTCTGCGCGGTCAAAGGGCTGCTCCGCGAGGTCGGTGATGGCTTGTTCGATTTCTACGGCGTTCATGATATCGGGGCACTCCCCAGATCACTGCCCGACGGGGATCGCCGTCTCACTCCCACTCGATGGTTCCCGGCGGTTTGCCGGTCACGTCATACACGACGCGGGAGATGCCATCGATTTCGTTGACGATCCGCAGGGAAACGCGCTCGAGGAATTCATACGGCAGGTGGGCCCAGCGAGCGGTCATGAAGTCGATGGTTTCCACCGCGCGCATGGCCACGACGTAGTCGTACTTGCGGCCGTCGCCCATCACGCCGACAGATTTGACCGGCAGGAAGACTACGAAGGCCTGCGAGACTTTGTCGTATAAATCCGCAGCGCGTAGTTCCTCGATAAAAATGGCGTCGGCACGGCGCAGTAGGTCGGCATAGGGCTTTTTAACTTCGCCCAGGATGCGCACGCCAAGGCCAGGGCCCGGGAACGGATGACGGTAGACCATCTCGCTCGGCAGACCAAGTTCGACGCCGATCTTGCGCACTTCGTCCTTGAACAGCTCGCGTAGCGGTTCGAGCAGCTTGAGGCGCATGTGCGCAGGCAAACCACCGACGTTGTGGTGCGACTTGATGACGTGCGCCTTGCCGGTCTTGGAACCGGCGGATTCGATTACGTCGGGATAAATCGTGCCTTGAGCCAACCAGGCCGCATTTTTATGCAGGTTGGCTTGTTCTTCGAAGATTTCGATAAAGATGCGGCCAATGATTTTGCGTTTTTCCTCTGGATCGGCCACGCCTTCCAGCGCGGCAAGAAAGCGCGCTTCGGCATCAACACGTATCACGCGCACACCCATGTGCTGGGCAAAGGTGTTCATGACCTGATCACCTTCGTTCAGGCGCAACAGGCCGTTATCGACAAAGATGCAGGTGAGCTGGTCGCCGATTGCCTTGTGCAGCAGTGCGGCCACGACGGAGGAATCAACCCCGCCGGAGAGCCCCAGAATCACCTCGTCGCCGCCGATCTGCTCGCGGATACGGGTGAGCATGTCGTCAATGATGTTGTCGGGTTTCCACAGGCCACGCGTTTGGCAGATCTGGCGCACGAATCGCTCCAGAATGCGGTGGCCCTGGCGGGTATGCGTGACTTCGGGGTGGAACTGAACGCCATAGAACCGACGCGTTTCATCGGCCATGCCGGCAATCGGCGCGTTATCCGTCGATGCCATGAGTTTGAAGCCGGTCGGCAGCTCAATGACGTGATCGCCATGGCTCATCCAAACATCCAGCATGCCGAAGCCTTCCGGCGTGACGCTGTCTTCGATGTCTTTGAGCAAAGCCGTGTGGCCGCGCGCACGCACTTGGGCATAACCAAACTCGCGGTGATCGGCATTCTCGACCACGCCACCGAGTTGAGCCGCCATGGTTTGCATGCCGTAACAGATACCCAGCACCGGCACGCCCAATTCGAACACGGCCTGTGGCGCGGCGGGTGGAGTCGCTTCGATGACCGATTCAGGCCCGCCGGAGAGGATGATGCCCTGCGGCGCAAAGTCGCGCACGAACACATCGTCCACTTCCCAGGAATGAATTTCGCAGTACACACCGCACTCGCGCACGCGACGGGCGATGAGTTGGGTGTATTGCGAACCGAAATCCAGAATCAGGATGCGTTCGGCATGAATATCGGCTGCGTGTGAGGTCATTCGTCTGTTTCCTTAAAATAAGCTCTGAATAATTCCATCCTAGAATTTTCAGAGGGCGAAAATCAAAAAATGCGATTTTCGATTTTCTTCATAAACAATAATTTAAATTA
The DNA here is from genome assembly GCA_021795795.1 of Pseudomonadota bacterium. Next base: position 2,742 of record JAJYPA010000001.1, read on the forward strand.
TTGTTTATGACGGCACATCCCTGTGCCGCACGGAACGTCTGATTGAATCAGAGGTTCCTAAAGCAGACAGCGGCCAAGCGGCCGCTGCGGTTCAAATTGTGATCATATCGACCGAATCAATCGACGCGGTAATTCGGGCTTTCTTTGGTAATGGCCACATCGTGCACGTGCGATTCGCGTATACCGGCACTGGTGATCCGGACGAATTGCGGGACAGTGCGCATGGTGGTGATGTCGCGTGCGCCCACATAACCCATCGATGATCGCAAGCCACCCAGCATCTGATGCACAATCGCCACCAGTGAACCCTTGTACGGTACCCGACCTTCGATCCCTTCGGGCACCAGCTTTTCAACCGCCGATTCGCCCTGAAAATAGCGGTCGCTGGAACCTTGCTGCATGGCCCCCAGTGAGCCCATGCCCCGGTAGGCTTTGTACGAGCGGCCTTGGAACAATTCCACTTCGCCCGGCGCTTCTTCCGTACCGGCCAGCATGCTGCCCACCATGACCGTATTGGCACCGGCAGCAATCGCTTTGGCAAAGTCACCTGAGTAACGGATACCACCGTCGGCAATCAACGGTACACCGGTTCCTTTCAGCGCTTCCGCCACATTGGAAATGGCGGTGATTTGCGGCACACCGACACCCGCAATAATGCGCGTGGTGCAAATGGACCCGGGGCCGATCCCGACCTTGACGGCGTCGGCTCCAGCAGCAACCAGATCAAGCGCCGCTGCGCCTGTTGCAATGTTACCGCCAATCACGTCGACGTGAGGATAGGTCCTCTTAACCCAGGCAACGCGATCCAGCACACCCTGGCTATGGCCATGCGCCGTATCGACGACCAGCACGTCCACACCAGCTGCGACCAATGCCGTCACCCGCTCTTCGGTATCGCCACCGGTACCGACAGCGGCACCTGCGAGCAGACGCCCCTGGGAGTCCTTGGACGCATTAGGGTAATCGGTCGATTTCTGTATGTCCTTGACGGTAATCATGCCACGCAATTCGAAGCGGTCGTTCACAACCAGCACTTTTTCGATGCGGAACTTGTGCAGCAAGGCCTGAACTTCCTCGCGGCTGGCACCTTCCTTGACCGTCACCAGGCTGTCCTGCTGGGTCATGATCTTGCTGACCGGCTGATCCAGATTACGCTCGAAACGAAGATCGCGGCTGGTGACGATGCCAACCAGATCCCGGCCGTCCACGACCGGTACGCCACTGATGCTGTGATCGCGCGTAATTTTAAGGACGTCACGAATACTCATATCCGGCGGAACCGTAATGGGATCCTTGATGACGCCGGATTCGTACTTTTTCACTTGTCGCACGTGATCGGCCTGCATCGCGATTGGCATGTTCTTGTGAATAATGCCGATGCCGCCTTCCTGCGCCAGCGCAATCGCCAGACGCGCTTCGGTCACGGTATCCATGGCTGCCGACACAAGCGGCACGTTCAGCCAGACATTGCGTGTCAGTTGGGCTTTGAGTGAGACTTCTCGCGGCAAAACAGTGGAATGCGCGGGGACGAGCAGAACATCATCGAAGGTCAGGCCTTCATCGACTATACGCATCATAAAGTTCTCTTACGGTAATGAAAATTTTGCCAATTATAGGGATGGATGGTTAGCGGGTAAACTCAAACCCGCTGAGATAGTAGCCAGAGCAGTAACTCTAAGCTAAAGTCCCATATGGAACCTCTGCACGAATCCATCCGTAGCTTCGTGCAGATGCGCTCAGGCCGGTGGGCTTGCGCCAGCCGCGCGTTCACGTCCGGCCTGAGCTCCGGCATTTCAATGACTCACGTCATTGAGCGGCAGGGCATCCATACCCTGCACGGGAATGTCTGCATTTGTGCAGACATTCCCTTTGCACCGATAAGGGCACCAAAGGCATCCACCAGGAGAAATCTAGAATGAAAAAAGCTCAGAAAATAGCCACCGCAGTGACTGCAGCTGCCCTCTTAGTCGGCATCAGTGCCGCCAATGCTGCCAGCATGGCCGACTACGAAAAAGCCAAGGCAACAGCCATGGCGGAAATCAAGAAAGTTGAAGCCGAAGGCGTTGCCGCCTGGAATTCCCGTGCGAAAGACCCTGTCATGAAGCATGGTGATGAACTGGCGGCAAAGGGCGATTTTGAAGGCGCGATCAAGTACGCCGATTACGTTGCCAGCCTGCAACCCATTGCAGCCAAGGAATGGAAGAGTCAGCCTAACCCAGGTCCGTACCAGCCGTAATCAGACTTAAAATATCTGCATAACTGCGGGTAAAACTGGAAGCCGGGCACCTATTGCCCGGTTTTTTATGCCTGCCCTTCGCTCGCAAGGCGAGGCATCCAGCAATCCTTCACTCATTCTTGATTATCGCTTAAAACCGATCGTGATTCGCTCAGATCGCTTCCCTGTAATGGCAAAAGAACGCGAGATCATCTGCCCATCATGGGTCGCTTCGACCTGATAATGACCTACCGGTAGCTGAACAAACATCTGCGGCCCGTCTGACTTCGCCTCAAGGATTGGCGTGCCCTTTGCGTCACTGATCCGCACAGGGACATCGGCGACGAATTCACCTCCCGGCACAACCGCAAAGGTCAAATGGGTATTGAATTCACGTGCATGGGCCGCCAACCATGCGCGCTCTTCGATACCGATTCCGCCAGAAACAAAATGCACGCCACCCTGAACCTGCGGCGTCAAAGCACCCGATGCGACTTCAGCTGGCGTCAGCGACTTGATTGTGGGTTCTTCCGAGGCAGTCGGCGCCGCAGCCCAAACCATCGGGGCGCAGATCAAAGCACCTGCAATAACCAAGAAATGCAAACGATTCATGTTCATAGTCACGATCCTTTTTCAAGATTGGGAACATTAGTCCACAACGACAAACAAAAAGTTTCGCGCCCGAGAAGTTAAAACGAGATGTTAAACAAAGGCAGCAGGGAAAATTCCGGACAAAATCAACAGAGCCGCCAGAGCAAATACCCCGGCCAACAGGTCATCGACCATGATGCCCAGACCACCGGACACGTGGCGATCAAGCCAGTTGATTGGCCAGGGTTTGAGTACATCGAACACGCGAAAAGCGAGAAAACCCCAAAGCAGGTTGAGCGGTGTGACCGGAATCAGCATGAACGGGATCAACACACCGACAATCTCATCGAACACGATGCCGCCATGATCATGCACACCGAGCTTTTCACTGGCTCTGCCGCAAAGAAACACACCGATGGGTGTGAGCAGAAAGACAACGGCTGCCGTCAGATATCCCGCTGGCACGGCCAGACTGGCAGCAAGCATGCCGATGAGCCATGCCAGGGCGACACCCGGCAATGTCCCGAACGTACCCGGTGCCTTTGGCGCCAAGCCGCTGCCGAACCCGAAGGCAAGCCACAGTACAGGATCGCGCCACACGCGATGGGCAAGATGAGGAATCGGCGGATTTTTCTTATGTGAACTCATGACTTAATCCAAATCTACCGGCGCAAAGTGATCGAACCCATGCACGTGTACTGGCATGTCATGCCGCTCGGCATCCAGTACACGAAGGCGCTTATCTTCGGTGATTCGCCCGATCACCGTGGCGGAAATACCCAGTGTGCTCCATTGTTCGGGCGGAAGTGTAAACAGCAATTCGTAGTCATCTCCCGCCGTCAAAGGCAGATCGCGTTGTGTCGGGTCGGCGGCAAACCACGCGCGGGCGGCGGGTGAAATGGGCAGGCAATCGGTCTCAACAACAGCGCCCACATGACTGGCGCGTAAAATATGCCCCAGATCCTGCAACAAACCATCGGAGATATCGATGGCGGCATGGGCCACCTCGGCAAGCCGCCTTCCCTCATCGACACGTGGCGTGGGGCGATTCAGGCGCATCTGCAAAAAGTCGATTTCCTCAGGATTCAAGGATGAGGGCATGGATTCGGGATGCTGAATTGAACGCAAGCCCAGACCCGCATCGCCGATCGTCCCGGTGACGGCAATCAGGTCACCGGGGCGTGCGCCCGAGCGCGTGAGCATTCGATCCGGTCGGGCGCTGCCCATGATTGTAACCGCCAGTGTACGAACCGGGCTCTTGACCGTATCGCCACCAACCAGGCAAATCCCATAGTGCTCGGCCAAGGCATAGAACCCCTGGGCAAACTGTTTCAGCCATTCCGGTTCGATCGTTGGCAAAGCCAACCCCAGCGTCACACCCAAAGGCCGCGCGCCCATCGCGGCCAGATCGGAAAGATTTACCGCCATGGCCTTATAGCCCACATCGAAGGCGTCCGTCGATTCGGGGAAATGCCGACCGTCTACCAGCAGGTCGGTACTGACCAGCAAACGCTCCCCTTCAGGCACCCGCAATGCGGCGCAGTCGTCACCCACACCCAACACCACCGCTGCATCCGTACACGGGCGGGAAAAGTAGCGCGCGATGAGTTCAAACTCAGTCATAAAGAATAGCCAGATCCATCAGAGCAGATTCAACCAACGCCGGGTATTCGCGTCGGTGTATTCGGCCACGGCCGAAAGCGTTTCACCCCGTACATCTGCCAGCGTTTGGGCGGTGTGCGTGACGTAGATCGGTGTATTGGGCTTGCCGCGATGCGGCACGGGTGCGAGATAAGGCGCATCGGTTTCGATCAGTATCCGGTCTTGGGGGACTTTCTTGGCCGTTTCCCGCAGATCGGCAGCCGATTTGTAGGTGAGAATGCCGGAAAATGAAATATAGAACCCGAGATCCAGTGCCTTTTTCGCCGTATCCCAGTCTTCGACGAAACAGTGCATTACCCCACCGCAATCACGGGCGTTTTCCGACCGCAGCACGTCGATGGTGTCCTTGGCCGCCGCCCGCGTGTGGATGATGACCGGTTTTTTCAGTTCAAGCGCCGCCGCAATGTGCGCTCTGAACCGCTCATGCTGCCAACGTTCGGCCTCGCCGCTGCGAAAGTAGTCGAGACCGGTCTCGCCGATGGCCACGATCTGCTCGCAATAGGGACTCGCGCGCACATGCGACACGATTGCCTCGGCTTCAAGGGCATAGTCGGGGTCTTCGGTAGGGTGGATGCCGAACGAAATCCAGACTTGCGGACGATCCTCGCCTGAGTGCGCATACGGTGCGACCAACTCTGCCATATCCGCCCAGCGGTCAGGATGAATCGCCACGCACAACATGCGGCGCACACCGGCTTCGAACGCGGCGATCATGAATTGATCGAACGAATTGTCAAATGGCGTCAAATCGAGCTTGTCGAGGTGGCAATGGGTATCGAACAGGTTCATAGGAACATTGACTCAATAAACGGAAAAATCTGTGGTTCACCGACGCAATCGCGGGACAACAACGAAACACGTTGCCCGACATGATAGGCCAACAGACAACAGTGGGCACGTGCGCCCCCTTAAATCAACCTGAAATAATCAACCCGAAATAAACCCGACGATCACCGTGATGAAGGCTCGGGCGTTCGTAAACGCAGCACGCGAAACCGCTCACCCATTTCGGTGGGCATGACGAGTTCCTTGAAGCCCTGGGCAATGCGTGCGCTGACCGACCGATCCGTCGCGGCCTGCATCCGCCGGGAAAACATGTCCGGTACATCGGTGCCCAGCAGCCACGCTGCCTGGCTGCGTTCACCATCGACGACAAATCCCGCTTCCCGTGCCAAACGGGCAAGCCGTTCAAAATCGACCCAGGTGGTGATGTCCTGCAAGCCGGGATAGACGAACGGATCATCGTGCGCACGATGGCGGTAATGGCAACGCAGGGTGCCGTCCACGCGATCCGGACGGTAGACTTCGGCAGTAGATCCACCGTAATCGAAAAGATAGAGAATGCTTACCGCTTTCGGGCGATCAAACAGTGTACGAATGGATGCCAACCACCGCGGCAAGTCGAGATTGATTTCCGCCGCCACCGGTTCAGGCGCCAAATCGTCCAGCGGCCACAGCCCGGCACAATCGGCCAGAGCGGCTCGCAACTCGGGTGAGGCCGTATCGACAACCCAGCCGAATCGCTCGCCAACCCAACCGACTTTCAGTTCTTCGATCGTATCGATCTGCCCGGGACACCAGCGGAATCGGCAGGCCGGCATGGCATCGACGACTTCATTGGCGATCACCATGCCCCCGGCCCAGATGTCCGCCAAGTCTTTTGCATCCCTATCTTCCACCCAGGCGAGGCGCGCCCATAGCTCGGGTTTGAGCTCATCCTTGAGGCGCGACTGTTGCCGTTTGCGCAGTTCGGGGCTGATTTCCCAGATCAGATATTGATCGGGCAAACAATCGCGTGTTTCACACGCACGCAGGAAATCCAAGGCCAGTTGGCCGGAACCCGCACCCAGTTCAAAGACCTGCCGCACCGGGTAATCGCGCTGGATCTGTTGCCATTCGTACACGAGGCCTGCCGCGAAAAAAGGCGAGCGCTCGGGCGCTGTGACAAAATCGCCACCGGCGCCGAATTGCACCTGAGCGCTGCCGTAATAGCCCAAATCGGGGTGATACAACACCTCGGCCATATAGTCCGAAAAGGATAACTGCCCATCGACCATCCTGCGCCGCAGGTGATCGATCAATGTCATGCTCTTGATCTGGTCTTCGGACGAAGGAACGGGCAGAGAGAAATCGGGCTCAGACATCATCGCTTTGAATCGAGTCGGTAGATTTATTGAGGCTCAAATGCGACAACCGGGCGGCGACGGAAGATCTCGACACCGACGCCCCGCGTGTACGGCAGGGCCAATGGCTTGCTGACCGATAATTGAATCGCCTGAATTGGAAATGCCGCAAACAGGGCGTCGACACACCGCTGTGCAAGTGTCTCGACCAGATTGAACGCGCCTGCCTGCACCAATGCCATCACGGTTTCACAAACACGCTGATAATCAACAGTGGTCGAAATGTCGTCTCTTTTAGCAACTGCGTGGATGGGTGCCACGCCCAGCCGAATGTCCATTCTCAGTGGTTGCACCTGCTCGCGTTCATGCGGGTAGATGCCAATGATCGCATCGAATTCGAGTTGGTCGATGACAATCCAGTCCCAATCTCCGGCAGACAATGATTCTGAACTCATTCCATCCCCGCCTGATCAGAACTGGGAAAAGTCAAATTCAAGCCCCTTGCGCGGGCTCTGAATAAAATCACCCTGCACCAGATCCACACCCATCGGCCAGATCAACTGCAAAGTGGCCGGATCTTCGATATTGGGCAAGATCACGGAGACATCACGCGCTTTGGCCTCATTTAGCAATTTCGATACCGCTGCCTGATTAGTCGCTTCTTGACTGAAGTTTTCCAGCAATGCACGAGAAACTTTGATCTCTTTGGTATTGAGGTGGTCGAGCAGGCGGAAGGAGTCTGCCCCCTCGCCGAAGCCGTCAATCAGCAGGCCGCAGCCGAGCGGCGCAATGGTCTCACGCAGGTTTTCGAGATGCTTGAGCAGATAACCCGCCGTATCGGCACGAACCTGGATGACCAGAAGCACGTCGGGAAGACGAACACTGGCCAGACGATTTATCAACCACTGCGCGAATTCTTCATCCCGAAGCGATTGCTCACTGATGCGCAAATACAGCTTGATGTTCTCGCCACGTTTCAATCCGGCATTGACTTCCTTGATCGCACTCAGAATGACCCAGCGGTCGATCGACTCCATGAGATCGCCTCGCTCCGCCTTGCCGAGAAATTCCATCGGTTTGAGCGGATTGCCCTGCTCATCAATCATCCGCAGGAACACCTCGAACCGATTGAGATCGCGGTGCCCCTGTAACGAGACAATAGGCTGGAACACCAAAAAGAAGCGATTTTCCTTGAGCGCATCCTTGATTCGACGAGCCCATATTTCTTCTTGCTCCGCGTCACTGGCCGTTTTGAGATCAGGCTTGTAGAACTCGGTCAGATTGACACCCCGTTCCGATGCCTTGTTGGTTGCCCGTTCAGCGCGATCGACCAATTCCATAACGTTCGCAGGAGAGTTGATATCCAGCAACGTGTACCCAATGGAGATATTGACGCTAACCGACGTCCTTCCCTTGGTGAAAATATAGTCCTTGGTATAACCCAAGAGACTGTCCACTACCTGCCCGGCATGAGATAAATCGGTTTTACCCAACAGAACCAGGAACGAGTATGCCCCGTGGCGGGCCACCAGCCCTTTGCCACCAACCAGCGCCTCCACTTCCTTGCCGTATTCGGTCAGCAAACTATCCATGCCGGTGGTTCCAATCATCCTCTTCAGGGCTTCGCTATTGGTGATGTCCAACATCATCAGCACACCCTGTTCGTTTTCGTTCTGCCGAATCAGATCAAGACGCTCATGCAACTGATCGAAGAAGTAATTGCGGTTGTACAGCCCCGTCAGCAAATCGCGCCGAGACAGGAATTCGAGTTGCTCTTCGATTTCGGCCGGGTTCTGCTGTTTTGGGGCGACAAACAATTGCAAACAGGCCTCGCCATCGAAGGTCGCCTTCGATGAGGTGATGGTGACCTTGATTCGATTTCCACCCTCAGTCTCCAATTCAAACTCGTCACTGGCTTCATCTTCCTTGAGAAAAGACTTGAGGCGTGCAGCGCAATCGCCCACGGCCCGATCCAGTAGTGGCTCGTCGATCAAATCTTCAAGCGAGTTAAATCCCATCAGACCAAGATAAGCCTGGTTGGCGTAAATATGCAGACCATCCTGAATGTAGGCCACCGCCTCGTTGGAGCCATCGATCAGTTTCTGGCAACGCGATTCGGCACTGGCCAGCTTTTTCTGAAAAAGTGTCCTTTCCTGCTCGGTTATGGATGCAGCTACCTCTCGAACCAGCACAGGTATCAGTCGCGACTCATGCGTCACAACTGCCGTGGCACCCAACTCATACAACGGTAACACCTGGTCATCGTCGTCTACATCGGCGATCACGAGTTTAGGCAGTCGATCAAAAATCGGGCGGTGGTTTTCTTCCAACATGGTGTCGAGCAAGCTGCCCGAGTGGCTACCGAAGTCGACCAATACGACATCCATTGCATTCTTTTCTGCCTGAGCCCGGGCCTCCTCGAAGGAAGTCGCGTGGAATACATTGGCCGCAAAACCGTGGTTGCGAAGCTGGCTGCGCAATGTCACCGCATCATTGATTTCATTTGAAAGGTAAAGTATTGCAAAAGCCCGCTGTTTGGCTACCTCACGCATCAACACGTTGCGCCTCCATCATCAAAAAACCCTGCCCTGTCTGGCAAACCGAGCCCAGAGCCAATCGCATTTCCGTTTCTTCCTGCATGACCAAAAGTTCCTGTGCTTCGACTGCAAGCGCAGTCGCGAGAATAATCCGTACCGGGACTGCCCGCTGATCCAACTGAACAATAACAGGCCAACGCTTGCTCCAACGCGTGTCTCCCGTCTGGTAAACACGTGCATAACTGGCAAACAAGGTACCAGAAAAACGTTGTACGCCCATATCAATGGTTTTGTGCTCTGCGTCCATATGGCGCACCCAACGCACGATCCCGATGGTCATCGCTGACCCCGCTTTATCCTGTTCGGGCCACTCCGCCAACAATAAGTCGTCAACCGCAGCATGACTATTGGAGGACAACCGCCAGTGGAATCGAAATCCACTGGCTGAAAAATTAACCACGTCCCACGTACTTGGCTCGTTTAGGGACTGGTGATGCTTAATACCGTCATGCCGGGCACCGACACCCGCATACCAGTCTACCTCCTCCCCCAAGTTTGGGGTTTGAATATCCACTTTGAAATCAGCCACGCCACTGATCGGCGCCACTTTCCCACGAATCGGTTGTTCCAAGCCTTCCCAATCTAACCCTGCCAAAGCGATGGTACTTTCATGGTGGCCTTTTTTCTGGCTCAAACGCTCCAGACGATGATGCACGCTCAAAAAACCCAAGGTAATCAGGCTGGTTTGCTGTTTGCGTTGCCCCAGTAGAGTCGACTGACCTTCACGCTCGCCACGACCGACGAAGAAGAACTTCAGATGATCGAGTAGATGGTAAAGCTGTGACCGGCAAACAAGGGATAAACCTGCCGTCGTTTCAGGGTGATACAAACCTCCCAAGTCAAGGAAAACACCCGATTCAGTCAGGCCACCTCGGGTCGTCAATGCCAGATGAGGCATGATCTTTCCAGTCAGATCGATGAACCGACTGGTCGGCGTCGGTTTATCGCGTACCAATTCAATCGCGCCGCCGACCTGAACCAGGCAGGAATAACTATCTTCCATTTCTTCCCGGGTCAGCCCATAGGGGTTGACGACGGCGAGGGTCAAAATGGCCACGTAATGCTGATAAATCGACTGCCACCCCACAGGCTGCACTTCCTGCAATTCGCTACGCGCCAGTTCGACCACCTGGTGCAAATCAACATATAGTGATTTAGGTACATCCACGTAAGAAAGATAGCAATCCATGACGGTGCGGATCGCCCAATCGACACGATCCTGATGCGTACGAACAAGATATTCGCGACCGGAATCATGATCGACACGCTCACTAAGCGAGTTCAATTTAAGGTTCAGCATCAGTTGCGCACAGCGGTACACGCGAAGCAATGCGTCAATACGCAAACGCCCCTTGTCGCTCAAGGGCAAAGGAGACTGGCGCAAATCGGCTCGAATCCGGCCTGCTAGACGCGTCAAAAAGGGTAGGAAGTCCACCACAATGGCGCTGATCTCTGTTTCGCTCAGGTCCTGCCAGCAGATATCCGCGAACGCATCGCCTAACCGTCGGACGGCATCGAGGGATTCTCGCAGCAAAAGCTGATCAAGTAGACCATGCAAGTCCATTGGCTGCGTCATGGCGATCCTATCCTTTTCCCTGTGTGGATATAATGGAACCAGTTGAAAATAAAAACATTTTAGCCGCGCGAACAAAAAACTCTGGAGATGACCGCTCCGTATACAACCCGTTCCAGGGCAAAGTATTCAAGATCACTGTGCTTTTGGACGTGCCAAAATTTCTCCGAGTTGAATAGCAGACAGCGGATGCCACTGCGAATCCAGCGTCAACCCCTCCGGCAAAAGCAGGACAACGGTCGAGCCCATATTGAAGCGCCCCATCTCCTGCCCACGCGACAATCGGATGTTCATCCCGGTATCGCCACCGTAGAGCCAGCGGGTGACTTCAACTCCGGCCGGTGGCGTCACAATGCCCGCCCAGATGGTTTCGATCGCCGCCACATTGATCGCCCCGACCAGCACCAGCGCCATTGGACCGTGGGCGGTATCGAACAGACAAACCAACCGCTCATTGCGCGCGAAAATTTCCGGCACCTGCTGAACAGTGACGGGCGAGACACTGAATAACCGTCCCGGCACGTGAATCATTTCCCGCAACTCGCCATCGCAAGGCATGTGAATGCGATGGTAATCGCGGGGCGAAAGATAGATCGTCGCGAACTGCCCCTGCTCAAATCGGTGTGCCATCGCCGCATCTCCACCCAGCAAACTCTGCACGGTGTAATCCCGACCCTTAGCCTGCAAAAGATTGCCGGACTGGATCGCACCTAACTGGCTCACGCGGCCGTCGCAGGGGCTTACCCATACATTGGCGTCATCCGGCATGGGGCGGATGTCCGGCTTCAGTGCCCGGGTGAAGAACTGGTTGAATGTAGCGTAGGCCGCGGGATCGGACTCAACGGCCTCGCTCAGATCCACACCGAAACGACGCACGAACCAACGAATGACACCCGTAGTGAACGGCGTACGCCAGCGTGTTGCGCGAAAGACCAGGCGCGAGATCAGGTGATGCGGCAGCAGATATTGCACCAGCGTCCACAGACTTTGGGCAAAGGTAGGCGAAACCGGTTTGTTTTCATCAGGTGTGGCGTTAGGGTCTGTCATCATCGATCACATTGTTAGGGAATGAGGGACATGATACCGCCTGTTCTGCCACAATGGACCAACCTATATTTGACTGGCCGACAAAGCGCAAAATATGACTGCATCCACACATTCGGAACCTGCCGGGCGTCACGCCCAAACCGATCCACTCTACCCCCTGATTGAGGACACGCGACAACTGGTCACCATTCTCGATCTGATTCGCTGGGCCAGCAGCCGGATGGATGAACAACAGGTGTTCCTCGGGCATGGTACCCAGCATTACTGGGATGAAGCCGCCTGGCTCGTGCTCGACAGCCTGCATCTCCCGCTTGATCTGGATGCGGCCCATTGGTCGGCCAAGCTCACCCCCGGAGAAATAACCTTTGTCACGGGCCTGATCCGCCGACGCTGCCTCGAACACATCCCGACCGCCTATCTGCTCAATCGCGCCTGGTTCATGGGGCAACCTTATTATGTGGACGAACGGGTACTGATTCCCCGATCGCCATTTGCCGAATTGATCGCGCAGCATTTTGAACCCTGGTATGGCACAGACACGCCACCTACATCGATTCTGGATATCGGTACCGGTTCAGGTTGTCTGGCCATCGCGCTGGCTCAGCACTTTCCCGAAGCCGAGATCGGTGCCAGCGACATTTCCATGGACGCGCTCAGTGTCGCCGCCAGAAACGTGCGGGACTACCAATTCGAAGACCGTATCGAGCTGTATCAATCGGATCTTCTGGATAACCTGAAGGATGAAACCGGCGCCCCGCTGCGCTTTGATCTGATTATCAGCAACCCGCCCTATGTCGATCCGGCGGAAGCCGAAGACATGCCACAGGAATATCACCACGAACCGGCCATGGCACTGTATGCGCCGAATCAAGGCCTGGCCCTCATCGAGCGCATGCTCGATACAGCGCGCGAACACCTCTCGCCAGAGGGTTATCTTTTTGTCGAAGTTGGCAATGGCCGGCGGCTGATTGACCAAATCTGGCCACAGCACCGGCTTTCATGGATCGAGATGCACAATCAGGAAGCGGCCCTGTTCATGATCGCCCATTCCGATCTGGCAAATTGGCGCGGTTAATTTTTTTTTAATAAACGACAAAAAATAAAAAACTCTAATAAAACAATATATTAAGAATACACACTCTCATTGTATTGAAAAATTGACCCTAATTTTCTTGCCAACACCTGGCAATCGCGCAAGAATCGACTATCGTTTGGTTGGCTATGCGCATAAGACAAATACACAAAAAATATGCTGGACACCTGATGGAGACCCCATTGCCCGACCAATAGCCACCGCGATACCGGAGAAATTATCTGTTTGGTCTTGGCAATACACCCAAGACACCACCACAGGAGTTAGCACCATGGCACACATTGTTATTCTTGGCGCAGGGATTGGCGGCATGCCCGCCGCATATGAAGTGCGTCAAGAGCTGGGGAAAGAGCACAAAGTCACCGTCGTGACAGCCGATACCTACTTCCAATTCATTCCGTCCAACCCCTGGGTTGCCGTCGGCTGGCGCAACCGCGATGACATCACCTTCCCACTTGCACCCTACCTCGAGCGCAAGGGCATCGACCTGATTTCCCAACGCGTCGATAAAATCGTCCCAACAGAAAATCGGCTCGAACTCGCCAACGGTGAAACCGTTACCTACGACTACCTCATCATCACTACCGGCGCGAAACTGATGTTCTCCGAAGTGGAAGGCACCGGCCCGCACGGTGGGTTTACCCAATCCGTCTGCACCGTAGACCACGCCGAACACGCCTACGAAGATTACAAGAAGCTTGTCGAGAACCCCGGCCCCGTCATCGTAGGTGCAGCGGGCGGTGCCAGCTGCTATGGTCCGGCCTACGAGTATGTGTTCATACTCGATACCGCGCTGCGTAAAAAGAAAATCCGCCAGAAAGTGCCTATCACATTCGTCACGCCGGAACCGTATATCGGGCACCTGGGTCTGGGCGGCGTCGGCGACTCCAACGGGATGTTGGAATCGGAACTGCGTGCGCACGACGTCAAATGGATCACCAATGCCAAAACCACGAAAGTGGAAGACGGCATGATGTACGTGGACGAATACGACCGCAATGGCGAAGTCATCCAGAAGCACGAGCTGCCATTCAAGCACTCAATGATGCTGCCAGCCTTCAAAGGCGTGGATTGCGTGGCCAATGTTGAAGAAATGTGTAACCCGCGCGGCTTCGTCAAAATCGACGAATATCAGCGTAACACGGTATACAAGAACATTTTCTCAGCCGGTGTTGCCGTCGCCATCCCTCCGGTAGAAAAAACCCCGGTACCTGTTGGCGCGCCGAAAACGGGCTACATGATCGAGTCCATGGTCACCGCGATCGTACATAACATCAAAGCCGAACTGACCGGTCAGGGCGAGCCCGATGCCAAGGGCACCTGGCAGGCCATCTGTCTGGCCGACTTCGGTGACCGCGGTGCGGCCTTCATCGCCCTGCCGCAAATCCCGCCGCGCAACGTTAACTGGTTTGCTGCCGGTAAGTGGGTGCATCTGGCGAAAATCGCCTTCGAAAAATACTTCATTCGCAAGATGAAGAAAGGCACGTCCGAACCGCTGTACGAAAAGTACATGATGCGCGCCATCGGGATTAACCGCCTCGAAAAATAAGCGACATCCCGCTTAAGTTAAAAACCTGCCGATTGGCAGGTTTTTTATTGGAAGCAACTTCAGGTCAGCGTGGATTTTTGTCACCATCGACACTCAAGGGAAAATTCGCCCACCGATACCAAAGTGCCCAACCAATCAATGCAAAAAAAAAGCAAGCACCCCGCCCACGGCAACAGTGGGCAATAACACACTGGCGACGCTCAGTCCCAATGCCTTGCCGCCAATCACATAGGCCAGCGCGGTCTTGACCATCGTGTTTACCAGAATCGCCAAGACAATTGCCTCAGTAGCCACCGAGGGCGCCACTTGAGCATCCGCAGCCATTTTGGCCAAAGACAGTGACAAGGCATCTACATCAGCCAAACCGGAAATGGCAGCCAGTGCATAAATCCCTGCATCCCCTGCCATGTACTGAATTGCACGGGCAAACAACATGATCGACACCAGCAGCAATCCAAAACGCAGAGCAGCCGTCAGTTCAAGCGGGTTTTTCAGCACAGGCTCCACATCCATGCCTTTGTTTTGCGGGCGGATACCATACCGCCACCACAACAAGGCACCACCAAACCCCACCAACAACATCCCGCCCAGCACGGGAATCAAATCGGAGGCCAACGCCGGGTTGACGATGCCAACCTCGATGACCACCCGTGGTAACAAGGTCACAGACGCAATCACGATCCCGATGGCAAGAACCGCCGTCACACCGGTACCACTGCGGGCCAGACGGGAGAACACCAGGGTCAATGCCGTCGAAGAAACGAGCCCACCGAACACGCTGGTCAGGAGCAAACCCCGCTGCGAACCCAGAATGCGCATGGCGAAGTAACCGACAAACGACAACCCGGCCAGCAACAGAATCATCCAGCCGATAACAAAGGGATTCAGCGCACCCCACGGCCCGAAATCGCCATTAGGCAGCACCGGCAGAATGACCAGCGCAATCAACAGGAGCTTGAAGATCGCAAACAGCTCGGCTTCGGAAAGCTTGAGCAGACCGCGGTGCAAAATCGCTTTCATACCCAAGAGAATGGTGATGACCACGGCAGACACCACGGCGGTGTAGGTATAACCGGCTACGGCCGTAGCACCCAGAATAAAGGTGAGCAAACTCGCGACTTCAGTCGTGATCCCGACCCCGTTATCTTGCCGGTTGGCGGCCCAATAGCTGGTCACCAGAATGGCCGACAAGCCCAGCACCACGGCCACGAGAACCCAAACGCCGAAATGAGCCGACAAGATACCCGTCAGCCCACCAGTCAAGCCGATCAAGCCGAACGTACGCACACCGGCAACCCGTCGCCCATCCTCGGCACTACGTTCATGCCAACCACGCTCAAGCCCAATCAGCAAGCCAATCCCCAAGGCTACGCCCAGGCTTTGCAGAAGCACCAATGGGTCGTTGACTGGTACATTCATCAGGCAATCTCCTAGATTGGCGGATGAATGGCTGAAAACTCAGCTGACAGAATCAGTGCCCCCCGCTCTGCAATTTTTCCATGATGGCGAAAACCAGACCGGAGAAAAGGAACGTCACATGGATTCCCACCAACCAGGCAAGGTGGCGATCGGCCAATGTATCCACGTTCATGAACGCCTTGAGCAGCTCGATCCCCGAAATCGCCACCATCGAACCGATCAGCTTGATCTTGAGGTCGCTGAAACCGATCGAACCCATCCAGTCCGGCCGATCAGCATGCGCATGAAGATCTTCCATCTTGGACACGAAATTCTCATAACCGGAAAACATGATAATGATCAACAGGTTCATCAACAGGGACACATCCACCAGCGTCAGCACACCGACAATGACCTGTCCTTCGTCCATTGAAGTCGCATGGGAGACCAAATGCCAGGTCTCCTTGCCGAACTTCACCAGCAGGACACCCATCGCCACGACCAGGCCGAGATAAATCGGTGCCATCAACCACCGGCTGGCAAACAGGAAATGTTCGAACCCGCTCTCGACGTGTTTCACCGCACTTCGCGGTTTAGCCACCGAATCACTAGACATGACAACTCCCTCAACAACAATTGATTACCAATGGCAGGATCATATCATTACCGCTATCGGGGCGGTCCTAAGGAACCTCTGATTAAATCAGAGGTTCCGTGCGGCACAAGGACGTGCCGCCATTTTCAATCACGTAGGTGATTGAAAATGAAGCAAAGCATAAGTCACATCTTTTGCTTTGCGTGCTTTGAGAATTCCAGGATGGAATTATTCAGAGCTTCCCTAAGCAGGAAAAATTCATTTTCACCCAGCATGCCTACCAATCAATTTACCGAGATAACCTGGCGCAATGCGTTCGAGTCGAGTGGTTTGCAGCGCACAACCTTCGGCACAGATACTCGGCGTCTGCAACGAATCGTAGTTGTCGCGGGTAAATGGTTGTCCCGGCACCCACTCCAAGACCCTGGACTGCAACCGTGCGGCCCAGTCGGGCAAGCCGATCACCATACGGGGATGACCCGAGGTTTTGGCCGCATAGGCGACCAACTCACGCAATCGATATTCGGTGGGGCCGCACAGATCGATGCGCTTGCCAATGGTTGAAGTATCCGTAATTGCCGCCACGAACTGATCCGCCACGTCCCCGACATACACTGGGGCAAAACGCGCATCGGCACAGGCCAGCGGGAATACTCCGGGTATCAGTCGCGCTAACTTGGCAAACCGATTCAGAAATGAATCCTGCGGACCAAAAATAACCGATGGCCGGAAACTCGTGACCGCAATCCCGTGCTGTTCGCCAAACTCATGCGCCCAATCCTCGGCCTTGCCCTTGCTGCGCAGATAGAAACTGCTGCCGTTGTTCGCATCGGCACCGAGTGCGCTCATATGCAGATAACGTTTGACGCCCGCCTTGGCAGCCGCCTCCAGCGCTATTTGTGTCGTGTTGACATGCGCCTGCTCGAAACCCTCACCGTTATGCCGTGGCTCGTTGAGTATCCCGATCAGATTGATCAGAATCGAACCTTCAGACAAAACTTCATGCCAGCTCTGCTTACGGCGGTGGTTTGCCATGTCCGCAGCAGCAGGCGTTCCACCGATCAAACGCACCACGCGCATCAGAGCCATATCACGATGGCGCGCGGCATGTCGGGTCGGAATCGTCACCGAATACCCCTGTTGACTCAACAAAGAGGCCAGCGCACGACCGACAAATCCGGTACCCCCCAGAAGCACGACCTCTTTTGACCCATCTTGATTCGATATCGTCGTCATATCCCCTACCCCTTGAAAAGTTTGCCGACCAACACTCGAACGCAGTGGCCTCACGATATACTCAAAATATAAAACGGTTTTTAAATCTTAATGACTCCACTTATCTTATAGGACGCCTGCTTCGTGAATTCTCGTTCGAATGCCCCAGAACCAATCAACTGCCCCTATCTCGTCATCGGTGGCGGCATCAGTGGCCTGGCAACCGCCTACCATCTCACGCAAATGGGCAAAACTGTCACGCTGCTGGAGGCCTCATCCCGGGTTGGCGGCGCCGTGGGGAGTGTGCAAGAAGACGGCTGGTTGCGTGAACTCGGGCCCAACAGCCTGATGCAAACGCCAGAAATGGCTGCACTTTTAAGCGCGCTTGATCTGGGCAGCGAAATCATCGAAGCCAATGCCTTGGCCAAAAAGCGCTTCGTAGCCAAAAACGGGCATCCCGTGGCGTTGCCGGGAAATCCTTTGGAGCTGTTCACCAGCCCGCTTTTCAGTGTGAGTGATCTATGGCATCTGGCACGCGAAGCCTGGATAAAACCCGTCGACAAGGAAGAGACAATAGCCGAATTCGTTCAACGGCGTCTGGGGCAAGGCTTTCTCGATTGGGCTGTCGACCCCTTCGTATCGGGCGTGTATGCGGGCGACCCGAACCGACTGTCCGTGCAGGCAGCCATCCCCAAAATCTACGCTCTGGAACACGAGTCAGGCTCCCTGATTCGCGGAGGCATTGCAAAAATGAAAGCGGCCAAAACCAACCCGGCTCCGGTCACCCAACCTGCGAAGGGCAAGCTGTTCAGTTTCAAGCGAGGGCTACAAACACTCACCGACGCACTGGCATCGGCGATCACGACATCTGGCCGGGGCGACAATCAGTTGGACTCTGCCATCATCCACATCCGGCAACTGCCCGAGGGCGGTTGGTCGGTGGAATCAGATCAAGGCAAAACATTTCACACCAGACAACTCATATTGAGCACGCCCGCGCACATCAGTGCCCAATTACTTGGCGAAGTCGACGGTGTATTGGCCGAATCGCTGGCCTCCATAGAATATCCCCCCGTCTCATCCGTCGTCATGGGATTCGATCGGTCTGAAGTTGCGCATCCACTGGATGGGTTTGGCTTGCTGCTGCCTTCCAAGGAGAAAAAACGCACCTTGGGCGTTCTGTTCTCCTCGACTTTATTTGCGAATCGCACACCGGATGGAAAGGTCCTGCTCACCGCATTTATCGGTGGACGCAAGCACCCCGAAGCGGCAGAAGGAAGTGATCAGGAACTCTTGGATCGCGTTCTGGGTGATCTTTCGCCGCTGCTCGGCATCAAGGGCAAGCCGGAGTTCTTGCGCGTGAAATACTGGGCACGGGCCATTCCACAGTACGAGCTTGGCTATCTTGAATTGCAAGAAAAGATTACCCAGCGGCTGATCGCACTACCGGGATTGAGCCTGAATGGAAACTGGCGGGGCGGTATCGCGGTCGGCGACTGCCTGACCAATGGAAAGAAACTGGCAGAACGCCTGATCGAAAACGCCCGCACAGAAGAAGCCTGAGATTATCGTTTTCCTACCGATATGACGTGAGAAGGACTCGGGTGGATATCAGCCACCCGTCATCGACATAAAGCGAATGACCTTTTCCGGCTTGTCCTGAAACTCGTGCCGCTCGGGCTTCAGGCCGATGGCTGCAATGATGGCTTCTTTGAGCTCATCATCTGGGATACCACTGCGCAGTAGGGGACGGAATGAAAAGTTGTGTTCCTGCCCAAGGCACATATACATGGTGCCATCTACCGACAAGCGAACCCGATTGCAGGTACCGCAGAAATGCTCGGACATGGGCGTGATGAACCCGACCTGGGTATCTGTGCCTGCTATTTGCAGGTAACGGGCAGGCCCGGCTCCATCGACCGGATTGATGACCGGAATCAACGGATAACGCTCCGAAAGCCGCTGCTTGATGGTTTGCAGACTGATGTAATGATCCAGTGCATCACGACCGGTATCCCCCATCGGCATGGTTTCGATCATGCGCAACACGAACCCATGCTCGATACAGAATTCCAGCACCGATTCGATGTCATCTTCGTTGACACCTTTCATGACGACCATATTGAGCTTGATGGGAGACAACCCTGCATCTTTGGCGGCCATCAAACCATCGATCACCTTGCTGAGCTTGCCCTGCGTAATCTGTTTGAAGCGTTCGGCATCCAGCGTATCGAGGCTCACGTTAATGCGGTCGACTCCCGCCGCCTTCAACGGTGCGGCCATTTTCCCCAGGCGCGTGGCATTGGTGGAAAGTGCAATATCCCGAATACCGGGCAGCGCATCAATACGACGAACGATGTCCTCGATTCCACGGCGCACCAAGGGCTCGCCGCCGGTAATACGCACCCGGCGCAAACCCATCCCGGCCATCACGCCCAGCAATCGTTCGATTTCATCAGCCGTCAACCAGTGTTCCGGCACTTCGAAGTCGTTAAACCCTTCCGGCATGCAGTAGAAGCAACGCAAGTCGCAACGGTCCGTGACCGACAGTCGCAGATAATCGATTGTGCGACCGAATGGGTCCACCAAATTTGACATAGTTAAACCTTTCGAATCCTAAACAGCCATCACCGATCAAACCAGACGTGGCCAGTGGAAGACGATATCGACGCCACTAAATTGGCTGCCGATTGCACAGGAATGCTCAGAGGTCGGAGTTCTGAGCATTCGACGACTTGCTTACTCGTGCAGGAGTTCGCTAGGTATCAGTGGAAATAACGATAGCCGTAAAATAAGTGCAATTCAAGCGTTATGTTTTAAAAAATACACGGGCGCAAGAGCAATTTAACTTCAACGCACCCAGGAACCGGTTTTCCCGCCATGCTTTTCCAGCAAACGGGTGTATTCGATCACCATGCCGCGATCCACAGCCTTGCACATGTCGTAGAGCGTCAACGCCGCTACGGAGGCAGCCGTCAATGCCTCCATCTCCACGCCGGTTTGCCCACTCAGGCGGCATTCAGCAAGGATATGAATACCTTGGTTCTGCTCGTCAGGCGTCAAGGTAACCGCCACCTTGGTCAGCAGGAGCGGGTGGCACATCGGAATCAGATCCCAGGTTTTCTTTGCGGCCATGATGCCGGCGACGCGGGCCACAGCCAGTACATCTCCCTTCTTGTGACCACCGGAAAGAATCAATGCCAGCGTTTCAGGCTGCATGCGGATAAACGACTCCGCCAAAGCCACACGTTCCGTATGGGGTTTTGCGCCCACATCCACCATGCGCGCGGCACCGGTCTCATCGATATGGGTTAATTGTTGATTGCTCACAGATACCATCCTTCAAAGGGGAAATAATTAACCCTGTCACCACACGAAAGCCTGCGATCGGCTGGAATAAGGGCCACGCCATCCGCCCAGGCGATCGAACTCAACAGGCCCGAATTCTGGTTTTCAAACGGCTGCAATCGCGTTTCACCCGAAGCCGCTCGCTCACGCCGCACGCGGATGAACTCCGGGCGATCACCCGACACCCAGTCCCGGGCCAGCGGCAGACTCAGCGGCGGCAGGTCGATCTGAGGATCGCCACCCGCCAGCGCACGCAAAGCCGGACGAACGAACAGGAAAAAGGTCACAAAGGTCGAGACAGGGTTGCCCGGCAAGCCAATGAATGGCACCGACCCGATCCGGCCGAAAGCCAACGGTTTACCCGGCTTCATGAAGACCCGCCATGAATCGATGACACCGATGTCCGACACAACCCTCCGCACCAAATCCGCTTCCCCGACAGATACGCCGCCAGAAGTCAGCACCAGATCGACGTCTTTTGCTGCCGCCAACAGCGCCGTACGGATGGAGGAGGCTTCATCCGGCAAGACACCCAGATCAACAATCTCGACACCGAGACGCGACAATGCGGAAACCAGAGTGATGTGATTGCTGTTGTAAATCTTGCCTGGCTCCAGAGGCAGGCCGGGCGAGACCAACTCGTTGCCCGTCGTAAAAATAGCAACTCGCGGCTTGCGAACAACCCGTACCTGCGCACAGCCGATGGATGCCAGCAAACCAAGCTCGGCCGCATCCAAACGGGTTCCGGCAGACAGCACGCGCTGACCATGACGGCTATCGGTGCCTTTAGGCCGCACCCCTGCCCCTGGGGACATGGTTTCGTGCAATGTCACGGTATGCGAATCCGAACGCGTTACGGATTCCTGAGCGATGACGGCATTCGCCCCCTCAGGTAACGGCGCCCCGGTAAATATCCGCCAGACAACATCTCCTTCAGGCAGAGCGGCTGGTGCATCACCCGCATAAGTGACCCCCGCCACCTGGCGCGATGAACCGCAAGCCAAAGGCGCTCTAACAGCATAACCATCGAACAGGCTTATATCACCCGCGGGCACATCCTGCTGTGCAAAAACATTCTCCGCCAGAAACCGCCCCAGTGCAGTCTCCAGCGGAATCAGCTCCGACTCGGTGATCGGCGCCAGCTGCTCAATCAACTGACGCTGCGCAATATCAATAGGTTGCAAAAGAAATCCTCATACAGACACAGGCAAAAAGAATCAACAAAATAACGCCACTTATTCCGCAACAGGCGGATCGAAATCGGCAAACCAGCGATCACGGGCCACCGCGTCGCTCTCCCTTGCATCAACCCAACAGCTTGCGCCGGAAGAATCGGTTTCCTTCTTCCAGAAAGGCGCATGAGTTTTCAGATAGTCCATCATGAATGTGCAGGCTTCGAGCGCATCGTGGCGGTGTGCGCTGGCCACAGCGACCAGAACGATCTGATCACTGGGAAACAAAGCGCCATAACGATGAATGATCGTGACGCCCGCAACCGGCCAGCGAGACTTCGCTTCCGTGGCCACACGCTCAAGCGCGCGCTCCGTCATGCCTGGGTAGTGTTCCAACGTCAGAACGGCCACATCACGCGCGTCGTTCATGTCCCGAACCGTACCCAGAAAACAAGCGACAGCCCCGACATGCGCACAACGCCCACGGAGTTCTGCCAGCACTGAATTCACGTCAAAATCCTCGGTCTGAACCGAAATTCTCATAGATTGCCTTTGCTTTATCGGATTCAAGGGGCTTGTGCATAACGCAGCAACGTCAGCGCCCAGCATTGATTAGTTTTAATGCCCATAGAAACACTAAGGGAAGGCACACATTGTATATTAGCGGCACCTGATGTAGATTCTTAGGGCTCGAAAATTTCATGATCGAATTTTGTGATCGTAAATCAATACAGATTGATTGACCAATGATGAAGAACCATGAAGAATGCCGAGTCTCGTTGAAAGCGTGAATTTCTTACGTTAGAAAACAGCGTGCAAAATACCGTTGTCGGAGAATGGTTTTTTTGCCGGGTGGATCCCTTAAAAAGATCCTTGCAATTGCCTACAGTGCAGGAGTGAGCAATGTCAGAAAATATGATTAACACCGTGCCAGAAGGCACGAAAAAGGCAGGCGAAGCGTCGAGTGATCGTCGCAAGTTCCTGCGAAAGAGTGTTGCCCTGGCAGCCGGTGGCGCCGCCATCGCTGCGACCAGCGCAGCCTATGCAGGTGATGGTCTGAAAACCTGGACCACACCTTTGCAAAACGAACCCACCCGCCACATGTTGGGCCGGGGCGTTGTTTCCGTTCCTTATGGCTTACCCTCCAAATATGAAAGTGGCGTGGTTCGGCGCAATGTTGGCTGGCTGACAGCGGATACCATCGCATCGATCAGCTTCACACCATGGCAAGACCTGCATGGGATTATCACCCCTAATGGCCTGCACTTCGAACGTTACCACGCTGGCGCCGTGGATGTTGATCCAAGCAAGCATCACCTCGTGGTCCATGGCATGGTTAAACAGCCGATGATCTTCACGGTTGATGACCTCAAGCGCCTGCCTTCACACACAGCAATTCACTTCCTAGAATGCCCGGCAAACGGTGCGATGGAGTGGCGTGGTGTTCAGATGGACTCCCTGCAATTCACCCACGGCATGATGAGCTGCTCAGAGTGGACCGGCGTCAAGCTGACCACCCTGATGGAAATGGTTGGCGTTGATCCCAAGGCAACCTGGTTCTACGGCGAAGGTACCGACGGTTCGGCACTGCAACGTTCCGTGCCGATGGAAGGTGCTGTCGATCAACACGGTCGCCCAATCCCGGCCGAATACACCAGTCACTACCGAGACGCGATGGTTTGTTACGCTCAGAACGGTGAACCACTGCGCCCTGAAAACGGGTATCCGATTCGTCTCTTCATCCCGGGTTTTGAAGCCAACATCTCCACCAAATACCTGCGTCGGTTGATGTTCGTTGACAAGCCACTGGTAACGTATCAAGAAACCAAACACTACATCGAAGTATTGCCCAATGGCATGATCCGTCAGTTCGATCTCGTCAACGAAGCCAACTCCGTTATCAACTATCCTTGCCCCGACTTCAAGATGAATGGCAAAGGTACCTACGAAATTCGTGGGATTGCATGGTCCGGCTACGGCAAAATTGCCCATGTCGATGTCTCTGTCGATGGCGGCAAAAACTGGAAACAAGCGAACCTGGTCGAACCTGTACTTAACAAGTGCTTAACCAAGTTCACCCTCCCGTTCGAATGGGATGGTGAAGAAGCGCTGATCATGAGCCGCGCAACCGATGAATCAGGTTATGTGCAACCCACGCTGAAGCAGTTGCGTGAGGTGCGTGGCTTTAACAGCATCTATCACAAGAATTCAATTCAGGTCTGGAAGATTGAGAAGACTGGCGAGGTGAAGAATGTCCAAATCGAAAATGTCTAATTGGAGCCTTGGGCTTGCCGCTGCCGCCGTTGCTCTGAGTCTGAGTGCCAATGCGTTCGCGTTTGATAACGCAGCGCTGAAAAGTGCGCCCAAGGTGCTAGGCGTAGGGATGAACATCACCGACGCGGCCATCAAGCCCTGGGATATTTCCTACTTCTATGACGGTACAAACCTGCCTGAAGGCAAGGGAACGGTCAGCGCCGGTGAAAAAATCTACAATGAACAGTGCGCCATGTGTCACGGTGATTTTGGTGAAGGTGCGCACGGGTACCCGAAAATGGTCGGCGATCCGGTTGACGAGTTCGAAGCATCAGCGAAAGCTGGCGTGGATGCCGTGAGTAACCGCGGTCTGAACAACAACTGGGGCAATGCGCCGACGCTCATGGATATGATTCATCGTCATATGCCTTTCTATGCACCCGGCACACTCACCACTGACGAGTCATACTCTGTTACCTGTTACGTCATGAATCTGGCCAGCATCCCCGGTGTAGGTAGTGATTTTGTCTGTGACAAGACTTCACTGCCTAAAATCAAAATGCCGGGCGAACCCCTTTATGTGACCAACAGTGGACCGGACACCGCAAACCAACGCTGCATGAAAGACTGTTACAAAGGTGCGCCATTTGTCGTTGAAAAAGCAGCGTCCATCGGCGATGTCAGTGTAGGCAAAGTGAAGTAAAAGGTATCTTATTCCTGAGACTGGATGTCCAAACAAAACCCCGTCATTTTAGACGGGGTTTTTTATTGCTTGATATATACGCCCATCTCAATGAGCGATCCCTCTTGGCGCAAACAACTTCATGGGCAAAGTTTGTTAGGCAAGGTCAGCACAAATACGGACCTTCCCGTGCAGGGCATGGATGCTCTGCCGCTCAATGACGTAATTCATTGAAATGCGGAGCACGGGCCGGGCGTGTACCGGTCCGAGCGTATCTGAACGCGCAGCTGGCGTAAGCCCGCGAAGCCAGGGGTGGATTCGTGCAGAGATTTCTTAGGAAAGCCAAAGCGAAATCTCCGATGTTCAGGATCACAGCCTTAGCATCCCGCGAAGGGACTATTTCTACTTATTTATCATGATCCCCGTCGCCCCGCCGAATGACTCGGCGCTCCTGCTGCACATCGACAATCTCGCCTTCGTAGATCTGCCCATGACCCTTTCGCTTCATGACAATCTTGTGCAGATTCCTTGCCATCCAGACACCGAACGTCAGTTTTCTCAACCAAGGCATCACAAGAACCAAACCCAGCAAATCAGTCAGAGGGCCTGGCAGGATCAGGAGAATAGCGCCAATCCACGTTGCAAAAGTCCCCATCGGGTCTTGTGGCAACGACTCAGCGACTGGATCAAGGGGGGAGCCAATTTGAAATGCTCCACGCATTCTCCGAAGCAGATAAACGCCCACAGCAGCCGTAGCGATGATCCAGGCCAGGGTAAACCAAAAACCGAACAGCGCGCCCATTCCGATGAGCAGGACAATTTCGATCACGGGCAATAGAGCGATAAGAGATAACGGATTCATCATCAAAAACCTTCATGGATTGAGCGATGCAAAGGCATCAATTTATTTGCATACTAAACACTGATCCCACGTGAAGGTCTGCACAAATGCGGGTCTTACCGTGGAGGACATGGAGGCCCAGACAATCATTGACATATGTCATTGAAGTGCATTGCACGGGCCGAAGGGCCCAGCGGCCCGAGTGTTTCTGAACGCGACAGCTGGCGTAAGCCCACGAAGCCACGGATGGATTCGTGCAGAGATTCCCAAAGAAACTCTGATCGAATCTCAGGTTCCTTGAAGGCATAGTGGTGCCAATCTGGAAAAAATTCAATGCGGCAAACAATTAGACCTCGTGGACATAAATTTTGGTCTAGCACAACACGAGCAGGAATCTTTGCGCATGATTCGGGTCCCACTGGCTTGAAATTACTCACAACATAAAGGTGTTCCAACCACATGTCCCTGTACAATATTCTCAAGGCGACGCTCACTGGCCTGTTACTGTTTTCATCTGTGTTGTTCTATTCCAGTGCGAAAAGCGCCGACCTTCTTGATCCGCAAGAGGCCTTCCATGCGACAGCAGCAGTAAACGGCAGCGATATCGAGCTCAAATTTCATGTCGCCAATGGTTACCATCTCTACCGTGATCGAATCGCAATCACTTCGCAAACCGATTCACTTAAACTTGGCAAGCCTGTCTTACCAGAAGGAGTGGTCGACGACGACCCCTACTTTGGCAAACTTGTCGTTTACAAGCAGGACTTCACCGTCCAGGTACCAATTGAAGCCAGTCTGGCGGGCGAGGCCAAATTAAAGCTCAAATATCAGGGGTGTTCCGATACCCAGGGCGTGTGCTATCCGCCGCAGACACAGGATGTCACGGTCAGTCTGCCTGCGGACTCCACGAAACCCTCATCAGCTGCGCCATCCAGCCTCAGCAGCCTTTCTTCATTAGGCGGTAGTGAAGAGCAACTACTTGATCCCGAGCAGGCTTTCAAGGCAAGCATTCAGCTGGAAAATAGCACCATTCTGCTTCACTGGGATATCGCCGATAACTACCACCTCTATCGTGATCGCATCAAAATCGGGCTAGCTGATACCGATGCCAGGATCACCACAGGCTCCATACCAAATGGCAAGATAGTTGATGATCCGGGGTTCGGGAAAACCGAAGTGTTTTACCACAACCTCGATGCGAAGGTAGGCATCGAGCCCGGTAAAAGCAATACGGCCATTGTTGTGGTCGGCTCGCAAGGTTGCGCCGATGCAGGTCTGTGCTACCCACCCACCGAACACGCCTGGAAAGTGAATTTCAAAACAGGTGCAGTTGAGACGCTGGCTTCGGCACCAAAAACCAGCCTGGTCAATGTTGCCAGTCTGACGGGCAGCATGAATTCCGCTGCTACCGAAGCGCAGCAACCTGCTCAATTGGAACCCGTGCAACGCAGCCAGACCGACGCCATTACCCATGAACTGCAAACTGGCAGCCTGTGGACCATTATTCTCGGCTTCCTGGTCATTGGTCTGTTGCTAGCATTCACCCCCTGTGTCTTCCCGATGATTCCGATTCTTGCGGGGATCATTGCCGGTCAGGGCGAAAACATCACCACGCGCAAGGCTTTTATCCTCTCCGTCGTGTACGTACTGGCGATGGCAGTCACCTACACGATAGCGGGAATTCTTGCAGGACTGTTTGGCTCAAACCTGCAGGCGGCCTTCCAGAATCCCTGGATACTAACGGCTTTTGCGGGCATTTTCGTTGCTCTGGCCTTCTCGATGTTCGGGTTCTTTGAACTGCAACTCCCCTCCTCTCTGCAATCGAAAATCATGCAGGTTCAGAATAACCAGCAGGGAGGCACGCTCATCGGTGTGGCCATCATGGGCCTGCTCTCCGCGCTAATCGTCGGTCCCTGCATGGCACCACCCCTCGCCGGCGCGCTTATCTACATCGGGCAAACAGGTGACGCGGTACTTGGCGGCACTGCCTTGTTTGCCATGAGTATCGGCATGGGACTGCCGCTGATCATCGTGGGTACACTGGGTGGCAAGTTCCTGCCGCGCGCCGGTGCCTGGATGGATGCCGTCAAAAATGTATTTGGCGTGCTGATGCTGGGCGTCGCCATCTGGATGCTTGAACGTATCGTGCCAGATATCGTGGCTCAAGCACTCTGGGGCATTCTTCTGATTGGCGCGGCCGTCTACCTCAGTGCAACCGACCCGCTCAGGGAAGCAGCTTCCGGCTGGTCCCGGCTGTGGAAAACGCTGGGTGTCATTCTGCTGATCTGGGGCGTGCTGATCCTGGTGGGTGTGGCAACGGGCGGCAAGGGGAGTGTATTCTCCCCCTTGGCCGGACTGAGCATGGGAACGCAAGGCAACGGTGCTCAGACGACGGCTATGCGCTCCTTCACACGGGTGAAGAATCTGGATGATCTCAACAGCAAACTTGCCCAGGCCAAGGCCGAAGGCAAGCCCGTCATGCTCGATTTTTATGCCGACTGGTGCGTGTCATGCAAGGAGATGGAACACAATACCTTCAGTGACCCTAGTGTGATCGCTGCCCTACGGCCCTTTGTACTGCTGCAGGCGGATGTGACCGCCAACAACGCCGATGACAAGACGCTTTTCAAGCGGTTTGGCATACTAGGTCCACCGACCATTGTCTTTTTCAATGCACAGGGTGTGGAACAAAAGGCGCAGCAGGTCGTAGGGTACGAACCTCCTAAGACCTTCATCAAGCATATTGAGGCGACCGTAGCCCAGTAACAGGATGCTGACGCAAAATGGACGGATTGTGGGCACACACAGTCAAACTCTCAGTTTTTTGCTGGGGTTTTTTTGTACTTTGAGCGTAAAGTCGGGCAGCAGGGTTGGGGTTGATCTTCCATCATCCAGGCAGAATCAGGGGAGACCACCAAACAGAATAACTAACAGAACGGCCAGCAGCCTGTCAGATTGATAACCGACTGGTCACGTCCTTGCGAACAATCATCACCACGGCCTCTGCCGCGATACCCTCACCCCGACCGGTAAAGCCCAAGCGCTCGGTCGTGGTGGCTTTGATGTTCAGCGCACCGACATCCATCTGCAGAAGATCGGCTAATCGCGTCCGCATTACCGGGATATGGGCACTCATTCGAGGCGCCTCGGCAATGATCGTCAAGTCGGCATTGCCGATACGCCATTGGTGTGACACCAAAAGCGCATGCACACGGGTCAGCAAACGTGTGCTGTCGATCCCGAGGTACGCCGGATCCGTATCCGGAAAATGCTGCCCGATATCCCCCAAACCCGCGGCACCCAACAGGGCATCGCAAAAAGCGTGAATCAACACATCACCATCTGAATGTGCCTTGAACGCCTGATCGAACGGGATACGAACCCCGCCGATCATCAGGTGGTCGCCCGGCTTGAACGCGTGCACATCAAACCCATGCCCGACCCGCCAAGGCACGGACTGGAATGACGACGGTTGTTGCTCGCTCATAACTGCTCCCATGGGTTTATCCAGTTCGGTTTATTCAGGAGATGACATGTCGCCAACCCAGGCAGACTGGGCCTGCAAAATCAATCTAGCCAACGGCAAATCATCGGGATGCGTGATCTTGAGGTTATCGGCATGTCCTTTCACCAACAACGGTTTCATGCCGACATGCTCCATCGCCGAGGATTCGTCCGTGAGGATCACACCATCCTGATGAGCGCGATCCATTGCCGTAGCCAAAGGCCCCAGCCTGAATGCCTGGGGTGTGAGCGCATGAAACACGCCGTCTCGCGGCACGGTCATCGAAACACAGTTCCGCTCATCCGCCTGTTTCAGGGTGTCCCGCACGGGTACCGCCAGTAAACCACCCGCATCCGAACCTCGTACTGCTTCGAGCAACTTGTAAACATCGGCAGGTCGTACACAGGGACGCGCGGCATCATGCACCAAGACCCAACTTTGCCGGTCAACCGCCTGTCTGCCGGAAAGATAGTTCAATGCGGCCAGCACGCTATCTGAACGGCTGGCACCACCTGGGGTGAAGTGGAGCGGGAACGCCGAAAAAGAAGCCAGAAGCTTCGGCGTCAGTTCATCACCTGCTGCCAGTGCCAGTACAGCCCCTTTCAATCCGGGCAAGCCGATGAAACGAGACAGGGTGACTTCAACCAGAGTCCGCCGATCAATTCTGAGATGCTGTTTGGGTTGATCGGCGCCCATACGCCGCCCAGCACCGGCGGCAGGCAGCACCAGCCACCAATCATCGATGATCGAATCATTCGGGGATAAAGACGACGAAATCAAAGAAACTTGAGCCCAAAAATCAGTGTGCGCTGGTCGCGGGATTGACCGCTGTAGCAGCCGTACCCTGCCCCGATCCGGTTGATGGCGCCGATGGGTTGGGTTCGGGATTCCCCGAAATGGTTTGCGGTGCAGTTAGCGTATTGGGGGTGATCTGTTCGGTTTGAGCATCTTCAATGACCTGGTAGAAGGTCTCATTCGGGCCGATCATCCCCAAATCCAGACGAGCAAGTGCCTCAACGGTGCCCAAACCTGTCTTGAGATCATCCACCTCCGCGAGTAACCGTCGATTACGTTCGGTCAATGCCTCTTGTGTTTGCAGCATATCCGCCAATCGGGCCTGCTTGTGCCAAAGCTCACGCAGCGAAGACTCACCGAACCAGAGCCGCCACTGAAGGATGCCAAGAATGATCAGCAACCCTATGAGTAGAGATTGGCGGATGGTTCGATTCATATCGACAATTTGTGGTCGAATGATCTTATGCGCGACGGAATACGGCAACGCCCGGGAATATGGCGCGTGCCCCCAATGCTTCTTCGATCCGCAGAAGCTGGTTGTACTTGGCCATCCGGTCGGAACGGGACATGGAGCCGGTTTTGATCTGACCGGCATTGGTCGCCACGGCAAGATCGGCGATAGTGGTGTCTTCCGTTTCACCCGAACGATGCGATACCACGTTGGTGTACCCGTTTTCCTCGGCCAGGCGCATGGTATCGAGGGTTTCAGTCAGGGTGCCGATCTGGTTGACCTTGATCAGAATCGAATTACCGATGTGCTTGTCGATACCTTCACGCAGAATCTTGGCGTTGGTGACGAATATGTCATCACCCACGAGCTGAACCTTGCTCTTCAAACGCTCGGTCAACAGCGCCCAGCCGTCCCAGTCTTGTTCAGCCATACCGTCTTCGATGGAGAGGATGGGGTATTTGCTGGCCCAGTCCACCAGCAGGTCAACCATTTCGGCTGAAGTGTAGGCGCGGCCTTCTGCCGTGAGATGGTACTTGCCATCTTTATAAAATTCGGAGCTGGCCGCATCGAGCCCGATGAACACGTCTTTGCCAGGCTCAAAGCCAGCCAGTTTAATGGCTTCGATGATGATCTGGATGGCCGCTTCGTTCGAGGGCAGATCAGGTGCAAAACCGCCCTCATCGCCTACCGCCGTGTTCAAGCCACGGTCGTGGAGCACTTTTTTCAGTGTGTGGAACACTTCGGTGCCATAGCGCAGCGCTTCGCTGAAGCTGGGTGCGCCCGCAGGGATAATCATGAATTCCTGCATATCCACCGAGTTGTCGGCGTGCGCGCCACCGTTGATGATATTCATCATCGGCACCGGCAGGGTCACACCTTTGCCTTTACCCAGGTATTCGAACAAGGGTTTGCCGGCAGCGGCAGCGCCTGCATGTGCTGCGGCCAAAGAAACCGCCAGAATGGCATTTGCGCCTAAACGGGATTTGTTCTCGGTGCCGTCGAGCTTGATCATCGCCGCATCAATCGCGGCCAGATCGTTCACATCCATGCCCTTGATAGCAGTAGCAATTTCACCATTGACGTTAGCAACTGCACGGGAGACACCTTTGCCGCCGAAACGGGATTTATCGCCGTCGCGCAGTTCGATGGCTTCTCGTGTACCTGTCGATGCGCCCGAGGGAACAATGGCTCGCCCCACGAAGCCGCCTGTCACTTGGACTTCGGCCTCAACCGTGGGATTGCCGCGGGAATCGATTACTTGTCGGGCACGCAGGCCTTCAATGACTGTCATAGGGTTTCTCCAGATTAGTACAAAGTTTAAGTATGTGTTGGCCGCATGACACCTTGGCGACAGGCGGCCGGAAATGGGGTTTACCGCGTCATCAACGCCTGTTCGAGGAAACCGGCGCCTTTCACAAGACGATCAATCTCCACCAAGGTATGCAATAGCTCTGCCATCTGATCAAGCGGCCAGGCATTCGGCCCATCGGACAAAGCCTTGGCCGGATCAGGATGCGTTTCCATAAACAATCCCGCCACACCGGCGGCAACAGCAGCTCGAGCCAACACGGGCACAAATTCCCGCTGTCCACCAGAACTGGCGCCCTGCCCCCCCGGCAACTGCACCGAATGGGTTGCGTCGAACACGACCGGCGCACCGGTTTGGCGCATCACGGCGAGACTGCGCATATCGGAAACCAGATTGTTGTAGCCGAAACTGGCACCGCGCTCGCAGACCATGATCTGGTCATTGCCCACTGCACGCGCCTTATCCACCACGTTGCCCATATCCCAGGGAGCTAGGAACTGCCCTTTCTTGATATTCACGGGCTTACCCTGACGGGCAACGTTCTGGATGAAGTTGGTTTGTCGGCACAGGAATGCGGGTGTCTGCAAAACATCGACAACGGCGGCCACTTCATTGAGCGGCGTATCTTCGTGCACATCGGTCAACACCGGCACACCGATGACCGATTTGACGCGCTCCAGTATCGCCAAGCCCTGCTCCAGACCCGGACCACGGAAACTCGCACCGGAAGAGCGGTTGGCCTTGTCGAACGAGCTTTTGTAGATGAACGGGATATTCAATTGCTGGGCGATTTCCTTAAGCCTTCCTGCCGTTTCCTGCGCCAGCGTTTCCGACTCGATCACACAGGGGCCGGCGATCAGAAACAGGGGTTGATCCAAACCCACCTTGAAATTCAACAGATTCATTCGGCAACTTCCTCATCGGCACCACCGGCACGCTGCGCTAATGCGGCCTGGATGAATGCGGTGAACAGGGGATGACCGTCGCGCGGAGTCGAGTTGAATTCCGGGTGGAACTGGCTGGCAATAAAGAACGGGTGTTCAGGCAATTCGATGGTTTCAACCAGATGGTTCTCGGCAGAGAAGCCGGAGAAGACCATACCGGCCTCTTCGAGCGTTTTCTGGTATCCATTATTGAATTCGTAACGGTGGCGATGACGTTCGCTGATTTCCGTCTTGCCGTAAGCCAAGGCCGCGCGGCTGCCCGGGGTCAACTCGCAACGCTGTGCCCCGAGACGCATTGTGCCGCCAAGATCGGTTTTTTCGTCACGCAGGATCAACTCACCGTGCTCATCCCGCCACTCGGTGATCAACGCGATCACGGGATGGGGGGTGTCCTTGCGGAACTCGGTCGAGTGCGCATCAACAAGGCCAGCGACATGACGGGCATACTCGATCACGGCCACCTGCATACCGAGGCAGATGCCCAGATACGGTTTGCGGGATTCCCGAGCGAAGCGGACGGCCGCAATCTTGCCTTCGACACCGCGCTCGCCAAAACCGCCCGGAACGAGGATCGCATCCATCATCTCAAGCACGGTTGTCGGCTCGCGCTCAAAACGCTCTGAATCGAAGTAGTGGATATTCACCCGCGTGCGGGTTTGAATACCGGCATGCAGCAAGGCTTCGTTCAGGCTCTTGTACGCATCCAGCAGATCGACATATTTACCGACCATCGCGATATCCACGATGCGGTCGGGTTTGGTCTGCGCTTCGACGACACGATCCCATTCGGTCAGATCGGCAGAACCGGTCTGGATATGCAATTTGCGCAGGACGATTTCGTCGAGTTTTTGCGCGTGCAGCAAGCGCGGTACGCGGTAGATCGTGTCTGCATCCACCGAAGAGATCACGGCATCGAAATCGACATTGGTGAACAGCGCAATCTTGCGGCGTTCATCGTCCGGCAGGCTCACTTCCGAACGGCACAAAAGGATGTCGGGTTGAATCCCGATGGAACGCAATTCCTTGACAGAGTGTTGCGTCGGCTTGGTCTTGACTTCACCTGCGGTGCGGATGAACGGCACCAGTGTCAGGTGCATGTAGATTGCCCGCTCGCGGCCCAACTCCACCCCCATCTGCCGGATCGCCTCAAGGAAAGGCAACGATTCGATGTCACCCACCGTGCCGCCGATTTCAACCAACGCAACGTCATATCCCTTGCTGCCTTCCAGAACGCGGCGTTTGATCTCATCGGTGATGTGCGGGATAACCTGCACGGTGCCACCGAGATAATCGCCGCGCCGCTCTCGACGAATAACCGACTCGTACACACGGCCGGTGGTGAAATTATTGCGCTTGCCGACCGGGCTGCGCACGAAGCGCTCGTAATGCCCCAGATCCAGATCGGTTTCCGCGCCATCCTCCGTAACAAAAACCTCGCCATGCTGGAAAGGGCTCATCGTACCGGGATCTACATTGATATAAGGATCGAGCTTGAGCAGCGTGACGCGCAGCCCACGAGACTCCAGCAAGGCTCCTATGGAGGCCGCCGCAATACCCTTACCCAGTGAAGAGACCACGCCACCGGTAACGAACACAAATTTGGTCATGAAAAAACCATCAGTAAATAATGCCTAAAACGAAAAAGCCAACCAGAAATTCATGCAAAGCGGCGAGCGGAAGATTCGCAAAAGGAATCGGCGGCAAACAAACCTCTGATGACCAGAACGGCAATGTTGATGGGCAAGTATCATAAAACATTCGGCCCACAAGAACAATTTACCCGCCCAGGAGGGCACATCAGCAGGCATTGCCGAAGGCGTCAGGCGTCCCCATTGATTTTTTTATCGTCGGCTTTCTTAAATTTATTTATAACTCTATATTTTTTTATATAATCGCTCTGCTTAGACTTGCTCATTGATTTCTGGCTCATTTATTTATTGGGAAGACCTAATTCGCATGAATAATACGGCGAGGCAATGAACCGGTGCCCGCGGTGATAGTGCAAGGAGAACCAAGTAGTGCCCGATTATTGGTTCATGCTAAACATAATTAACTTGAAAAATCATTAGGTGGCTACTATTATGCTCAAAGAATACGCAACGATGTCGGATGAACAGATTGCTCGTCTGCTTTTCGATACAACGCGAATGTGGCGGTCCCAGCTCAATGGTGTACTGGCGGAATACAACCTCACGGCATCGGCATGGTCCGTCATTCGCGTGCTGCGGGATGAGGGTCAGGGTCTCACCCAGAAAGAACTGGCGAGCGAGCTGTCCATTGAAGGGCCGACACTGGTCAAACTGCTCGACAGTCTGGAACGTCTGAACTGGATTGAGCGCCGTGTCGCACCGACCGATCGCCGAGCAAAAACAATCTGGCTGATTGATTCTTCCCTGCCGGAAATCCGGGAAGCCGATCTGAAGCTTGGCATGGTTCGTCATGCCATTTTAGAAATACTGGACGATCAGGAGCGTACTGAATTCATTCTTCTGATGAGCAAAGTAAAACAAAATCTGGAGCAGATGTGTCATGAATCAAACAGCGAAGGAGACGAAATCTGAGGCGCCCTTAAACACGCCTCCCGAGCCTTCCGCTGCTGCTTCGGGTGCCTTTGACAAGGCATCCGAAAATCAACGACACACCGCGCCATCTCCCCGGTCGAAAGCCTCTCGGCACCGCCTGTTCCTGATTCTGTTTTTCCTGCTCCTGGCCGCCTGGCTGGGATTGGGCTATCTGCGCTACAACCAACAATTCATTTCGACCGAAGATGCGTTCATCAACGGCAATCAGACGCAAATCGGGCCGGAAGTATCTGGTCTGCTTCAGACTACGCCGTGGCAAAACAATAAAGACGTGCAAAAAGGCGACGTGCTGTTCACGCTCGACCCCACGCCCTATCAACTCGCGGTGGATGCGGCAAAGGCCGGTTTAAGTGCGGCAAAGCGCGAGCAGCAAACAGCTGACGCAGCGATCATCACGGCTCAGGCCGAGCTCCTGCGACAGGAAGCAGCAGCCCAGCAGGCTCGTGATCATTTGTATCGGTTGACAAACATCAAGAACAAGCAATTCGTATCCGAACAGGCGCTTTCTGATGCCCAATCCGCCCTGGCAGTAGCCAAAGCCGCCGTTGAACAGGCTCGTGCGCAACTGGATCAGACC
Organism: Pseudomonadota bacterium; assembly: GCA_021795795.1. Next base: position 38,859 of record JAJYPA010000001.1, read on the forward strand.
AAGGCCAGCGCAGGCGCCCGCGGCTCGGAGAATGATCGGATCAAGGCGGCACAGGCCAAGTTGGCGCTGGCGGAATACAACCTGAGCCAAACTGTCGTGCGCGCGCCCATGTCCGGCAGGCTCGCCAATTACTCGATCGAACCGGGCCAACCCGTCAGTGCCCATCAAACCGTCTGCTCGATCGTGGCCACAACCGGCTTATGGGTGGACGCCAACTTCAAAGAGACGGAACTGGGTGAAATCCGCGTCGGGCAACCGGCACAGATCGAGTCCGATATCTATCCGGGACATGTATTCAAAGGACACGTGCTTTCGATCGCGGCAGGCGCAGGCAATGCCTTTTCGTTGCTTCCGCCACAAAATGCAACCGGCAATTGGGTCAAGGTCACCCAGCGCGTGCCGGTTCGCATCGTACTGGACGACACCGATACGCAGCGCCATCTACCCATCGGCACCAGCACGACGACCCGCATCGAACTGACAAAAAACCCTGAAAAATTCATGCAGTCACTGCTAGGCATTATCGGGCTCAGTGGACTCGTGACGCCATCCAAAGCGAACCCGCACTAGAGCCGGACAGATCAGCCCCAGCCATGAGCAAATCCACCCCTCTATTCGATGCAAGCAAACTCACCGCCTTCGAGCGCGTGATGATCACGCTTGCCGTGATGGCGGCCACCGTCATGCAAGTGCTCGATACGACCATCGCTTCGGTTGCCCTGCCCTATATGGCCGGTGATCTGGGGGCTTCGCCCGATCAGATTTCCTGGGTACTGACCAGCTATCTGGTGGCTTCCGCGATCATCATGCCGCTCACCGGCTACTTCACGGACAAATTCGGCCAACGGGAATACCTGATGCTCAGTATCGGGCTGTTCGTGCTGTCTTCGGCTTTGTGCGGTCTGTCTGCCAACCTGCCGCAGATTGTCGGTTTCCGCCTGCTGCAGGGTGTGGCCGGTGCTGCACTGGTCCCGCTATCTCAAGCCATCATGGTGCAGGTGTTCCCGCCGGATCAACGGGGCAAGGCCATGGCGATCTGGGGTATCGGGGTGATGGTCGGCCCCATTCTCGGCCCGACCATCGGCGGTTGGATCACCGAGACCTTCAACTGGCGCTGGACGTTCTATATCAACCTGCCCGTCGGCCTGCTGGCGTTGTTCGTCGTCGGCCGATTTGCTCCGCGAATCCCACGCAAGACCGGACGGACGATGGACTGGTGGGGCTTCGCCCTGCTCGGGCTGTCGATTGGCGGTCTGCAATACGTGCTGGATCGGGGCAATCAGGACAACTGGTTCTCTTCCTCGACCATCGTCACGGCCGCCATTATTTCGGTCGTCGCATTGGTTTTCTTCATCTGGCTGAGCTTTGTGCCCAACCGCAAACCCGTTTTTTCGCTTGAGATATTCCGGGATCGAAACTTTACCTTGGCCAATGGCGTGATGCTCCTGATGGGGCTTGGCATGTTCGGTGCGATTTTCGTTCAACCTTTAATGCTGGAGCAGGAAATGGGCTATCCGGTGATGACGACCGGCATGGCGTTGGCGCCGCGCGGGATTGCCAGCATGGTGGCAATGATGATTGTGGGGCGCATTATTGGCAAAGTCGATATCCGCCTGATCATCATTACCGGCATCGCCCTGAGCCTCGTCGGCAGTTGGGGCATGATGCAATACAACCTCGACATCAACACGTGGCAGATTATCTGGCCACTGCTGTTCCAAGGGGCGGGCATCGGCATGATTTTCGTGCCGTTATCCACGGCGGCATTTTCCACGCTCGCACCCCATTTTGCCGCCGAGGCGGCCGGGATTTACAGCCTGGTGCGAACTGTTGGCTCTTCTATCGGCATTTCGCTGGTCGCCACCTTGGTCAGCCGACACGCTCAGGTTGCCTGGAATCAGCTGGGTGGCGGCATCACGATCGAAAATCCGCTCGTCTGGCAGTATCTCGCCCCACTGCACCTGACCCCACAATCCCCCCAAGGCGCGGCCATTCTGGCCAACGTATTGAGCCAACAATCCAATATGCTGTCCTATCACGATGCGTTCGTGCTGATTTTCGCCAGCTTCCTGTTCATGATCCCCGTCGCCTTTGCGCTCAAATCCGGGCAGAAAAAGAACGTGACGCCATCTATCGCAGCCGAGTAATTCACCGCCCGCTCACACGAGACGGGCCGCTATCTGTCGCCTGAATTGGTTATACTCCTGATTCTGAATCAGTTCGAGAATGTTATGCCGCGCAAGTTTTTCCGCAAATGGGCCCCGAGCAAGGAGGCCGTATTGGCTCCGGCGTTCATGCGCCCTTTTGCCAAGTGGCTGGCGCACCCGAATTTATGGCATCTGAACCGACGTTCGGTGTCCGGCGGCGTGGCCGTAGGCCTGTTCATCGCTTTTCTGCCGACACCGTTCCAGATGCTGCTGGCCGCCATCGCCGCCGTCTTTTTTCGGGTGAATGTTGCGTTGGCCGTAGCCATGCCGTTGCTATCCAACCCGTTTACCATGGTGCCGATTCTCTGGGTGGCCTATATCATCGGATCCTGGCTCACGGGCTGCACGGTGACTGTGCCGACGACGGGCATCACTTTTGAATGGGTCATGACGCAACTGCATGTCATCTGGCCGCCACTGCTGACCGGCCTGCTCGTGCTTGCGACTCTGAGCGCGGTCATCAGTTTTTTCACCATTCAGTTTTTATGGCGGCTGAATGTCATCCTGCACAAACGGCGCAAACAGAAACTGCGCGCACGTGGCCTCGGCCAGCCGCCGCTTTAGCCCATCAAGGCTAACAAATTCGACTCCCACGCCCCCGGCCCACATTAATCCTGGCTCACTAAACTCATGGCTCAAAAAATAATCGAACATCCCGTTTTCGCCCAGCTGCGCGCCCTGATGGCAGAGCGCATTCTGATTCTCGACGGTGCCATGGGCACCATGATCCAGAAACACAAACTCGCCGAGGCGGATTACCGAGGTGAACGGTTCGCAGAGTGGCCGGTCGATCTCAAAGGCAACAACGACCTGCTCGTGCTGACCAAACCGGATGTCATCGCCGATATTCACACCGCCTATCTGGATGCCGGCGCGGATATCATCGAAACCAACACGTTCAACGCCACCCGCATCTCGATGACCGATTACCAGATGCAGGAGCTGGCTTACGAGATCAACGTTGCGGCAGCCAGCCTCGCCCGCGAATGCGCGGATGCCAAAACACGAAAGACACCGGAAAAGCCACGATTCGTCGCGGGTATTCTCGGCCCGACAAGTCGTACCGGCTCGATTTCCCCCGACGTCAACGACCCCGGCTACCGCAATGTCACCTTCGAAGAACTCGCCACCGCTTACCGTGAATCGGCCGAAGGCTTGATCGAGGGCGGCGTCGATATTCTGATGATCGAAACCATTTTCGACACACTCAATGCCAAGGCGGCCGTGTTCGCACTGGAACAATTGTTTGCCGATCGCGGCCAACGCTGGCCGGTGATGATTTCCGGCACCATTACCGATGCCTCCGGGCGCACGCTCTCCGGCCAGACGACCGAAGCGTTCTACAACAGCCTGCGCCACGCACAGCCCTTATCCATCGGCCTGAACTGCGCCCTCGGCCCCGATTTGCTGCGCCAGTACGTCGCAGAACTCTCCCGCGTGAGCGAATTCCCCGTATCGGTTCACCCGAATGCTGGGCTGCCGAACGAACTGGGCGAATACGACCTTCAAGCCGACCCGATGTCGCAGCAAATCGGCGAATGGGCACGCTCTGGGATCATCAACATCGTCGGCGGCTGTTGCGGCACCACGCCGGAACACATCGCCCACATGGCCAAACAGGTCGCTCCCTACCCGCCGCGCGTACCGCCCATGCCCGAGCCTGCCTGCCGCTTGTCGGGCTTAGAGCCGTTCAATATCACGCCCGAATCGTTGTTCGTGAATGTGGGCGAACGCACCAACGTCACCGGTTCCGCCCGCTTCCGCCGTCTGATCAAGGAGGGCGATTTCGCCACCGCGCTCGATGTGGCCCGCCAGCAGGTTGAGGCCGGGGCGCAGGTCATCGATATCAACATGGACGAAGGCTTGATTGACGGCGAAGCGGCGATGGAGCGCTTTTTGAAGCTGATCGCCTCGGAACCCGACATTTCCCGCGTGCCGATCATGCTCGACAGCTCGAAATTCCATGTCATCGAAAAAGGTTTGCAATGGGTACAGGGCAAGCCGATCGTCAATTCGATCTCGATGAAGGAAGGCGAGGAAATTTTCCTCGAACACGCGCGCCTGGTGCGGCGTTACGGCGCGGCGGCCGTGGTCATGGCCTTCGATGAACAAGGCCAGGCCGATACCGTACAGCGGCGGATCGAGATCTGCTCGCGCGCCTACAAGCTGCTCACCGAAGAAGTCGGCTTCCCTGCCGAAGACATCATTTTCGACCCGAATATTTTCGCCATTGCCACCGGCATTGAAGAGCACAACAACTACGCCGTCGAATTCATTGAAGGCACCCGCTGGATCAAACAAAACCTGCCCCATGCGCTGATTTCCGGCGGCGTATCGAATGTCTCGTTCTCCTTCCGCGGCAACGAACCGGTGCGCGAGGCGATTCACAGCGTGTTTCTCAACCATGCCGTCGCCGCTGGCATGGACATGGGAATTGTCAACGCGGGCCAGCTGGTCGTCGTGGAAGATATCCCCGCCGAACTGCGCGAAGCGGTTGAAGACATTGTGCTCAACCGTCGCCCGGATGCGACCGACCGAATGCTGGAAATTGCCGAAAAATATCGCGGCAGCGGCACGGGCGAAACCAAATCCGGCGCAGACCTCGCCTGGCGCGAACTGCCCGTCAACGAGCGGCTGGCGCACTCGCTCGTCAAGGGTATCGACCAATTCGTGATCGAGGATACCGAAGAAGCCCGGCTGGCTGCCGAACGCCCGCTGCATGTCATCGAAGGCCCGCTGATGGATGGCATGAACATCGTCGGCGATCTGTTTGGCGCCGGCAAGATGTTCCTGCCGCAGGTCGTCAAATCGGCCCGCGTGATGAAAAAGGCCGTCGCGCACCTCTTACCCTTCATGGAAGCGGAAGCCGCCGCCGGTGGCTGCGCGGTGCAATCTGCCGGGCGAATCCTGATGGCGACCGTCAAGGGCGATGTGCACGACATCGGCAAGAACATCGTTGGCGTTGTGTTGCAGTGCAATGGGTTCGAGATTGTCGATTTAGGCGTGATGGTACCCACCCAAAAAATCCTCGATACCGCCATTGCGGAAAAATGTGATCTCATTGGCTTGTCGGGCCTGATCACGCCGTCACTGGACGAAATGGTGACCGTGGCCAGCGAAATGCAGCGTCAAGGTTTTTCCCTGCCCTTGATGATTGGCGGTGCAACCACGTCCAAATTGCACACCGCCCTGAAAATTGCCCCTGCCTACAATCAACCCGTCGTGCATGTGCTGGATGCCTCGCGCGCGGTGGGGGTAGCCGCCAGCTTGCTTGGCGACAACAAGGCCGCTTACGCAGAGGAAATCGCCAGCGAGTACGCGGTGCTCGTCGCCCGCCGCAAGGCCAATCAGGAAGAAGCCAAACGCGCCACACTGGCCGAAGCACGGGCCAATAAACAGGTCATGGATTATTCGAACTACACCCCCGTGGCACCGAAAAAACCGGGTATCACCGTATTCGAAGATTACCCGCTCGAAGACATCCTGCCCTTTATCGACTGGACGCCGTTTTTCCAGAGCTGGCAACTGTTCGGCAAATATCCGGCGATTCTCGACGATGAAAAAGTCGGAGTTGAAGCGCGCAAACTGTTTGATGACGCGCAAGCCATGCTCAAGACCATGGTCGAAGAGAAATGGGTGAAGGCCAGTGGTGTGATCGGTTTTTGGCCCGCTGCCAGCATCGACGACGATATTCGCGTGTTTACCGACGAAAAACGCCAATCCGTCCTGACGACACTGCACCACATCCGCCAGCAGATGCCACGTACCGGCGGCAAGCCGAACCAGTGTCTGGCCGATTTCATCGCCCCCACCGGCAAGAAAATAAAGGACTGGATCGGTGGCTTTGCTGTCACCACGGGACACGGTATCGAACCGCATATCGAACGCTTCGAAAAGGCAATGGATGATTACCACGCCATTTTGCTCAAATCACTGGCCGACCGTTTGGCCGAAGCCTTCGCCGAGCACCTGCATTACCGCGTGCGCACCGAATTCTGGGGCTATGCCCCCGACGAGCCCATGAATAACGAAGCCCTGATTGCCGAGCAGTATCAGGGCATCCGCCCGGCCCCCGGCTACCCCGCCTGCCCGGATCACACCGAAAAAGGCACGCTTTGGTCCTTGCTCGAACCGGATACCCGCGCGGGGATTTCGCTGACTGAGAACTTCGCGATGTATCCAGGCGCCGCCGTTTCTGGCTGGTACTTCGCCCACCCCGACGCCCGCTATTTCGGCACGGGGAAAATCGGCCGGGATCAAACCCACGATTACGCCGGGCGCAAGGGCTGGTCCGAGAAGGAAGCCGAACGCTGGCTGGCGCCCATTCTGGGTTATGAACCGGAATGAGGCGGCAGCAAGGGCCAAAGGCGAAGCCCGAGAGCGTAGCAATCAAGTGTTTTTTGGGTGTACCATCGACGATCATCGATTTGAAAGGCATTTTACCGGGACGGATGCTCTGAAAAACTTCGAACAACCATTGAATGAACGGATTCGTGCCTGCCTGCGGCTCGAATACCTGTTCGATCGCTTTGAACTGCACTTGGCGGACGAATCTGCCGAGGGTTCGTTGTGTGCGATCCTGATCCTGATCGAAGCCACCGACGTGCTCGGCCGCATCGATGTCAAACGCGAGCTCATCAAGGAACTGGAACGCCAACAGGCCAAGCTGCTGCACGTGGCGCACACGCCGCAGGTCAACGCCGAAATTCTCAATCAGGTGCTGGACCAGCAGGCGCAATTGCTCGACCAACTGCTCCGCATGAGCACACAGCCGGGCACCCACCTCAAAAAGCACGAACTCCTCAATGCCATTCGTCAACGGGCTTCCATTCCCGGCGCCTTGTGCGCCTTCGATCTGGCCGCACTGCACCACTGGCTGGCTCAGCCCTACTCGGAGCGACGGGAGGATTTTGTCGAGTGGTTGGAACCTCTGGCAACCATTCGACGCGCGAATGAGCTGGTGATAGATCTCATCAGGAAAAGTGTTGCCCCTGAGCCCAGAACAGCAGAAGACGGCTTCTTCCAGCTGAATCTGGATTTGGGCACGCCCTATCAACTTGTACGCGTCCTACTGGATGACAACAGCAATGTCTATCCGGAAATCAGCGCCAGCAAGCATCGGGTCATCGTCCGCTTCATGCGGCTGGATCGCCGGACCGGGCACCCTTATCAGGTCAATCACGATGTCGCTTTCGAATTGGCCCTCTGTCAGTTATAAAGCATCACGGTACCGATTCAACGAACAAGATCCAACGAAAGAATCTCATCCCGAAATATAATCAGAAATATAACCAGACAAACCATCCATGAGCCCATCGCCCTTTATCCCGATCGAACACGAAACCTTCAGCCTGCACCGCAACCCGACGCCCGTCACCTGCCTCGTTCTGCGAGAAACCCATTTACTGAAGCTGACCCGAGCATTCAAGGATACTTTCGGCGGACAAGGTATTTTCAGCCAGCCCGAATCAGTACTGATTGATCTCTCGGGGATCGAAAACAGTGGCAAATGGGTTGATTTTCCGGCGCTGATCAGCTTGCTACGCAATTATCAGCTCGAACCGATCGCGGTACTGGGGGGCAACATAAAACAGCGACAGCAGGCGACACAAGCGCACCTGCCGCTTATAGAGGCCCGCCCGGCCACGGAGCCCAAGGCAGCGGCACCAGTGCAAAAACCCACGACGACTGAACCACCCAAACCGTCACCGGTGCCACAAGCCGAGCGTCCGGCGCACATACTCAATCCGCCGACCGTGATTCGCCACCCTGTCCGTTCGGGCGCCGAACTCTATGCGAAACAGGCCGACCTGATCATCATCAGCATGGTCGGCGCAGGCGCGCGCGTGGTCGCCGATGGCTCGATCTACGTCCATGGCGCACTCAAGGGTACGGCTGCGGCCGGTGTCAACGGTATGCCCCAAGCCAGGATTTTCTGCGAATCTTTCGAGCCGGAAATCATCGCCATCAACGGTACCTACCTTGATGGCGAGCAGTTAGCGAAGCACTCCGCCTGGGGTAAGCGGGTATTGATCGAATTGGATCAAAAAGGACAACTGGACATTCGCGTTTTCCCCTGAGGAATCTCTTACATCTTGACAGCTTAAATTTACGCAGACCTTCCCCAAACGAGGTAAGGAAGGAACGATCAAAAGACTGATGGTCGCGAGCACAGAAAAGACTTTGCAATAGATTTCAAAAAGATGCTGCACAGCTCGACCACTGCACGGTCAAATCGCCCCAGAATCAAACTCTCGAGCCCCATCCGCAGCCCCTTACGCACCAAAAAGAAGCAACAGCCTTCAATATCGGCTTAATAAAACAATCGAGCGGCCACACCCCCGACAAGAGTCCTATTGCTTCCCTAAGGATGGCATAAAACTTTACATTCGATCGATATTCGACAGGAAAGTGTGTTTTAAGGTATAGAAACACATCAAATGCCCGCACCAATCTAGCGCGAATAAGCCTAAATAGAATATAAATTTATTTATATTTATCAAAATCTTAATAAAGGCAGACAATCTGGCACAGTGCTTGCCAAATAGGTTTATATGGACAAACCATTTGTAAACCACTCTCAGCGAGCCTGTACTTCATGAACGACCCTATTTTTCACATGGTCGCGGATGCCCCTATTCCCGTTGCGCCATTCAGCCATGCGGTTGAAACGAATGGCTGGGTGTTCGTGACAGGGCAATTGCCCATCGATCCCGACGACGATAGCGCCCCACTCCCCGAAGGAATCGAGGCACAAACACTTAAGGTATTCGCAAATCTGCAACGCGTACTGAGCAGCCTGGATTTAGGTCTTGAGCACGTACTCTCCGCCCGGGTATTCCTCACTGACTTCTACACCGACTACGAAGCCATGAACGCGGTTTACGCCAGCTATTTCCCTCATGACCGCCGTCCCGCACGAACCTGTGTCGGTGTTACCGGTTTGGCGCGTGAAGCACTTGTAGAAATCGATTTCATTGCGCGACGACCGACAAGTCGCCCCTTCAACCCTTGACTGTTAGCAGTCACTCAACCCCGCTAAAACTATTATCCCAGGAGATAACCATGAGCCCTTTTTTTCCAAAATCCCAACGCCGATTACTGTCTGCTGCATTGTTTGCTTCTCTGCTGCCTGCACTGCCCCTTACCGCGCACGCAGCCGATCTGGCCAGTTCAGAAGCCTGCCAGGCCCTGCAAGCCAAATATCCCCAGTTCAAAGGGAAAACGCTCGTCAATGCCCTTAATCCTCATACCCCTGGATATGAAGCGCTGGATCCTAAAGATCCGAGCAAATACATCGGCCTGGATATTGATCTGGCCGAATCGCTCGGCAGCTGCCTTGGCTTCAAGGTAACCTACAAGCCAGTCGCGTTTGCGGCATTGTTGCCAACACTGCAAAGCGGCCAGGCGGATCTCGTGATTTCTGACATCTATGCGACGAAAGAGCGCGCCAAAGCTGCCGACTTCATTACGTACTCGAAAGTGTTCGATGGTGTGCTCGTTGCTAAGGGCAACCCGAAAAACATCACGGGCATCAATCTGTCTCTATGCGGTACAACGGCGGCAGAGAACACCGGTTTCGTTGAGGTTCCTCTGATACAAAACCTGGAGCCTGAATGTAAGGCAGCAGGAAAACCCGCGCCACAACTGCAACTCTATGACAACAATGCTTCCTGTATTCAGGCCATTCTTGCCGGACGAGCGGATACCTATATCAACGACGTGAATACAGTTGATCAGGCGGTCAAGGCTTATCCGGACAAACTCAGCAAAGCGACAGCCGTGACATTGCCTTACCACATCGGCATCGGCGTTTCAAAGAAGAATCCCGAATTACGGGACGCCATTGTTCTTGCACTGACCGAAATTCAAAAAACCGGTCTGCAGCTTGAGCTGATGAAGAAGTGGGGTCTGGATCAAGGCGCGATCGAAGCACCGACCATTATCAGCAGTGATGAGTAATCCAGTCGGAGACTAAAGTGGATCTTTTTTTCCATTATTTGACGATGGATTACCTGCTCAAAGGTATCTTCCTGACCTTGGAGATTACGGTGATCGGGCTTGTCGGTGGTTTTGCCATCGGCATTGTCCTGGCCGCAATGCTGCTATCTCGTCACCGCTGGATTTCCGTGGTGGCGAGAACCTATACGGTGATCTTTCGTGGGACACCACTCATCTTACAGATGGTATTCGTCTACGACGCGCTGCCACACATGGGAATCATGCTCAGTGCACTGCTAGCCGGCGGCGTTGCACTCGCCCTCAATGAGGCCCCCTTCATCGCAGAGATCCTGCGTTCGGGAATTCGTGGCGTCGATCGAGGACAAAGTGCCGCCGGCCAGGCACTGGGCATGTCGTCGTTTGTCCTGATGAGGCGAATCATCGCGCCTCAAGCCATACGCACAATGATTCCCGCTTTCGGCAATGAAGGTGTGAATGCGTTGAAAAACTCATCACTAGCTTCTTTCATCTCCGTTCAGGAACTGACCCTTCGGAGTACACAGTTGGCCTCGTCCACCTTCGACTTCTTCTCCGTTTTCTTTGCTTCCGGCTTGCTTTACCTGATGTTGACCGGTGGTGTGTCTGCCATCCAGCTTTTCGCTGAGCGAGCACTCGATCTCGACCGCCCACGAGACAAGGGAAAGATACTGAAGTATCTGCTGCCTTGGCGTAAGGACCCGGAAGAAGCACTGCCGTCTAAGCCTGCCACAGCAGAAGGCGCTGCGTTATCAGAGTTACTGGTCACACCAACGCGTGAAGACCGAATCGCCAGGCTGGCCGAACTCGCCAAAGGCCCGATCGCTGTCGAAATTCAGGATCTGACCAAATCCTATGGTGAGCGCCAGATTTTCGGCGATTTGAATCTTCAGGTTCATACCGGTGAGATCGTCGCGCTTCTCGGCCCGAGCGGATCAGGCAAAAGCACGCTGCTCCGCTGCATCAATCGACTCGAAACCTGGAACTCGGGTGACGTGTTTATTGGGGGGCACCGGATCGGGTATTCGTCTGGTGGCCTTGTTCTGTCGCCAAGCGAAGTGGCCCGGCAGCGCGTCGAAGTCGGTGTCGGCATGTTGTTCCAGCATTTCAATCTGTTCGCACACCTGACCGCGGAAGAGAACATCGCCGGACCGTTGCGCTGGGTACATGGCTGGTCGCAGGAAGCCGCAGCACAACGAGCACAGGAATTGCTCGATCGGGTTGGCCTCGGTGACCGAGGGGATACCCTGCCTCGTCATCTGTCGGGCGGGCAACAGCAACGCGTGGCGATCGCACGGGCAATCGCCCCGGGAGCCAAAGTACTCCTGCTTGACGAGCCGACCTCTGCACTTGATCCGGAAATGGTCGGCGAAGTGCTGGATGTCATTCGCAGGCTCGCCATTGAGGAAAAACTCACCATGATCATTTCTACTCATCAATTGAGGTTCGCTGAGGAAGTCGCCGATCGCGTCATCTTCCTCACTGATGGAAATATTGTTGAGGATGGGCCCGCCTACGAGGTGCTTAGCCAACCACGCAATCCACTGACGGCCCGCTTTATCCGTGTGATGAGTTCCGGCCAGACCTCAGCGCTCGCTCTGTGACCTACAGACCGTACTTATGACCAATTCGCTTCGCTTTGCCCACACGCCCTGTGGGCAGGCGGGCGATTCCTTCCTGCGCTCGTTCCTGAGTCCATAGACAGCCGAGCACTCTTTAATTCGCACTATTAACCAATGAGGAAGCCATCCATGTTTCATGAACTGCAAGCTACCCCCTCAACCGTACATTGGGGCTATTTCGATGCTGGCCTTAAACCGGCCTTGCGCATCAAAAGCGGGGACATCATCCAAGCCGAAGCTGTAACGCACCAGGCGGGCGATGCCCCTGAACTGATGATGGACGATGCGGTGAGGCTACTGTACTCAAGCATTCCCGAAGACGACCGGAACCCGGGCGTACATCTGATGACCGGCCCGATCTATGTAGAAGATGCGCAACCGGGTGACATGCTCGAGGTTCGTTACCTGCAAATGCTGCCGCGTTTCCGATACGGAACGAACCTTGCCGCGCACTGGGGGCTTCTCTACAAAGAGACGGGCGAAAAGGAGCGCGTGACGATCTACAAGATCGATCCGGACTACAACACGGCCCGCGCCCTCTACGCCTATAACTTCCCTGGAAAATATACGGTACCGGGTAAAATCACCAAACGCGGAACCTGTACCTGCGAACCCGCGTTGAATGGAGTGCGCGTACCCGTGCGCCCTCATCTGGGCACAGCCGGGGTCGCCCCCGATGCCATGGGCCGCGTGAGCACCGTCCCACCCGGCGCGCACGGCGGCAATATCGACAACTGGCGAATCGGCGCCGGATCGACAATGTATTACCCGGTGGCCGTGCCCGGCGCATTGTTTTCGATTGGTGACCCGCATATTTCACAAGGCGATGGCGAAATCAGCGGGACTGCGATCGAGGCCTCACTGAACGTGATCTTCCAGATCGTTCTGCGCAAGGACTTCCACTTTCCCTCTCCCCTGCTCGAAACACCGGATACCTGGATCGTGCATGGCTTCGATGACGATCTCAATGTTGCGATGAAGAACGCCGCCAAGGACATGCTCCATCTGCTTGTCGACAAGCACAACCTCAGCCAGGACGATGCCTATTCACTGATGAGCATCGGCTCCGACTTCGGTGTCACACAAGTCGTAGATGGGCGCCAAGGCGTGCACTGCAAGATGAAGCGCGGAATCTTTCCACCCAAAGACGCCGACGAGGAGATTTAAGCAACCAGTGTGCGCTTGGGTTTAAGCGCACGAGACAAGGCCAGATTCATGCCCGCTGCAAATGTGAACAATTGCCGTGATGAAGCTTTCCCTTCCACCCGCAGAAGACCTGTAACAACAGCCACCAGAAGCAAAAAGTGAGATCACCGTCTGAATCAAAATCCCAATTTCGGTGCGTCATTAATAGTCAATCGCACCAATTTAGTTAAAAGAGTCAAACATAGGTCGTTCAACAAGAATCTAAATCCGTTCAATATCATTGAATTGCTCGATTGTGAACAATTTGGCACACACTGTGCATACACTAATGATCACAATAAGCGTGAATTTTCGTCACCAATTGAATTCGTGTTACTTCAAAAAAGACCAAGGAGCCTGGATATGCCATTTCAACCAAACCCCGTTATTGCCCGGCAGAAGACCCGACCCATGTCACGCCGCCCTCTGGCTGTTGCCACGTTAAGCGCGCTCGCCCTAAGTATGGCCCTGGGCACAGCCGCCCAGGCGTCCGACTGGAGTGACACCTCGCTGAGCTGGCGCTACGGCACCAAGTTCGCCGAACCCTTTGAGGGCAACGATATCGCCAAAAATATCCTCAACTTCTCCCATGTCAGTGGTTTCAAGTACGGCACCAACTTCTTCAGCATCGATGCGCTGTTTTCCGACACTAAAGATCCTTCCGGGCTTGATGCCAAATCCGGGGCTCAGGAGGTCTATGCGGTTTACCGTAATACGCTGGATATCGGCAAGATTATGAACAAGGATCTGAAGTTCGGCGTCGCTAAAGGCTTCGGTATCACCAGCGGTTTCGATTTCAATACGAAAACAGATGTCGGTTATAACTCGAAGAAACGAATGCTGGTTCTCGGCCCCACCGTGATGTTCGATGTGCCTGGCTTCCTGAATGTAAGCCTCTTGGCGCTCTGGGAAAGCAATGCACCGTGCAGCGATTACACCAATACCTGCGTCTCTCGTTACACCTATAGAACGCATCCCATGTTGACCGCCGCTTGGGGTATCCCCATCGGTAACTCCGCCTTTTCATTCGAAGGGTTCGCCAATCTGATCGCCCCTAAAGGTAAGAATGAATTCGGCGACCAAACCAAAACCGAAATCAATATCGATGCCCAAATCATGGCTGACGTCGGCAAGCTGTTCTTCGATAAACCCGGTACCTTCAAAGCCGGCCTCGAATACCAGTACTGGAAGAATAAGTTCGGTGTCGATGCGAACGGATCCGCAGGATCAGGCGCCTTCGCCAAAACACCCATGGTCCGCGTCGAATACCACTTCTAACAACGATACGATTCACTTTTACAGAGGGACAAAACTATGAATTTAAAGACAATATTACTTGGATGCGCACTCTCGACGGGTCTAGTATCCGCCGTCCATGCGGATGAACCGCTCAAGGTCGGCTTCGTATACGTCGGCCCGGTGGGTGACGGCGGCTGGACCTACGCCCACGATCAGGGTCGGCTGGCCATGCAAAAAGAGCTAGGCGATAAAGTAAAATCCACCTTTGTTGAAAATGTACCTGAAAGCTCGGATGCAGAGCGTGTCATCCGACAGTTGGCCGCCGATGGTAACAAGCTGATTTTTACGACCTCGTTTGGTTTCATGAATCCGACGCTGAAAGTGGCCAAGGCGTTCCCGAACACCTACTTCGAGCACGCCACAGGCTACAAGATGGCGAAGAATGTTGGCATCTACCAGGCGCGGAGTTGGGAAGGCGCCTATATGCTGGGCGTTCTGGCCGGGAAAATGACCAAGAGCAATATCCTCGGCTTCGTCGGTTCCTATCCCGTACCGGAAGTGGTGCGGAATATCAATGCATACACGCTGGGCGCGCAGAGCGTGAATCCGAAGATCAAGACCAAGGTGATCTGGGTTAGCAGCTGGTATGACCCGGCACGCGAACGCCAGGCTGCTGAAACCATGATCGCACAGGGTGCCGACGTGCTTGCGCAGAACACCGACTCCCCTGCTGTGGTTCAGACAGCAGAAGAAAAAGGCGTCTACGCTTTTGGTTGGGATTCGGATATGGCCAAGTACGGCCCGAAAGCGGAACTGACCGCGAGCACTCTGGACTGGTCGAAATACTACACTATGGAAGTGAAGAAAGTGCTGGATGGCACCTGGAAACCCGAAAACACCCTTTGGGGCATCAAGGAAGGCTTGGTCGTGCTGAAGCCACTGAACCCGATCGTTCCTGCCGATGTAGCTGAACTGTTCAAGGAGAAGGAAAAGGAAATCAGCGAAGGCAAGCTCGTACCGTTCACCGGCCCGGTGGTCAATCAGGCGGGCAAGATTGTCGTGCCGGCAGGCAAGCCAATGCCGATGGATGAACTGATGTCCATGAACTTCTACGTCAAAGGCGTCGAGGGTTCCATTCCGAAGTAAAATAATCGGGTAGTGATGCTACCCCCATTCCGATCAAAGAGTTGCATCTTGATTTAAAAACAGACGAGTCCCTCGTCTGTTTTCTTTTATGTGGAGAAAAACAATGAACAATCTGAAAACAGGTGCACAAGATGCACTTCGCGCCCTACCCAAGGCCGAACTTCACGTGCATATCGAAGGCACGCTCGAACCGGAAATGGTGTTCGAGCTGGCAGAAAAAAACAGCATCGCGCTCGATTACCCGGACGCGGCCACCTTGAGGCAGGCCTATGACTTTCAGGATTTGCAATCCTTTCTGGATATCTACTACCAGGGCGTGAAGGTGCTGATCGAAGCCGACGACTTCTTCGAACTGACCTATAGCTATCTGCGGCACGCGCATGAAGACGGCGTTGTGCATACCGAGATTTTCTTCGATCCGCAAAGCCATACTGATCGCGGTATTTCTTTGGCGACTGTGTTCGAGGGCATCAACCGCGCACTGGCTCAGGGCCGGAAAGAATTCGGCATTACCAGCCGGTTGATTCCCTGTTTTTTGCGGCATCTGAGTGCTGATGCCGCCATGGAAACATTGAATGCACTGCTGCCGTATCGCGATTCTTTTTGCGCGGTCGGGCTCGATTCCAGCGAAAAGGGCAATCCACCATCCAAGTTCACCGAGGTATTCGACAAGGCGCGGGCGGAAGGCTTACTCACCGTCGCACATGCGGGCGAGGAAGGGCCAGCAAGTTACATCTGGGAAGCGCTGAATCTGCTGCATGTGGCGCGTATCGATCATGGCGTGGGTTGTGAGTCGGATGATGAACTCTGTCGGCGGCTGGCCGCAGAACAGATGCCCTTGACCGTCTGCCCACTGTCGAACATCAAACTGGCCGTGTTTGACGATATCAAGGCGCACAACCTCAAACGCCTGCTCGATCGCGGCCTGTGCGTGACGGTCAGTTCCGACGACCCGGCTTATTTCGGCGGTTATCTGCTGGACAATTTAATGGCAGTACAAACGGGGCTGAATTTGACCTGGGATAACGTCACCGAACTCGCACGAAATTCGATCCGCGCATCGTTTCTGTCGGATTCAGAAAAGGCGGATTGGCTGGAGAAAATCGAAACGGTGCACCGCGAAGCGGTGGCCTGACTCGCCTTGAACCGGCCTGTTTGAGCCGCTAACTCGAACAGGAAGGGGGGAAATCAGGTTAAACGCTTCGGTGCAATGAGCACCCCGTCCTCATCTGCGTACAGGAAATCGCCGGGGGTAATGGTGAGCCCACAGAAAGCCACCCACACTTGCGTCGTGCCCTCGGCGACTTTCGCGCTTTTCATCGGGCAGGTGCCCCGTGCCCAAACGCCCAACGGCAAAGCTTTGATCTGCGCGGAATCACGGATGTAGCCATTAATCAGCAAGGCCTTCCAGCCATTCGCCACCGCCAGCCCGGCCATGATGTCGCCCAACACAGCGCAGTACTCGCCACCCACGTCCACGGCAATGGCGCGGCCTTCGCCCGGCTGGCTTAACAATGCACGCAGGGCACAGTTATCCTCATATAGCTTAACGGTTACAAGCGGGGCTTCGATTCGGCTCAGCCCGCCATAGGAATGGAACACCGGTTCGGCCACTTGCAGGAAGGAGCGGTGCGTATCGCAAAGATCAGCGGTCTGCCAGCTCATGATGCGGTACCCCGCGTGGCAGCAATATGGGTTTTAGCCAACTCTTCGAGCGCAATCAAAACCGTGTCGACCGCAATTTGTGCATCGTCTGCCGAAACAAATTCGCCCGGATGGTGACTAATGCCGCCTTTGCAACGCACGAACAACATCGCCATATCGGTGATATTTGCCATCAGCATGGCATCATGCCCAGCGCCGCTGGGAAGAACACGCACGGGCACGCCAAGCTTGGCGACTGCTTGCTCGAACAGTGCCTGAAAATGCGGGGCGCAGTGCCGTGCTTCGGCCCGATGGTACACATCCCAGTCCACCGCGACGCCACGTCGGGCGCTGGCCGCCCTGCTCGTCGTCTGAATCTCACTCAGAACACGCGCCAGCACGGCATCATCGATGCTGCGTAAATCCAGGCTGCATTCCGCCGTGGCAGGAATAACGTTCACCGCGCCGGGTTGAACGTTGAACTGCCCGACCGTGCCTACCACACCTTCGGCAATCGCGAAGCGTTCAACCGACAAAGCAAATTCAGCCGCTGCATTCAGGGCATCGTGGCGTAAATTCATGGGCACCGTACCGGCGTGACCGGCTTCACCCGTAAAGCGAATCCGGCTGCGGCAGGCGCCGGCAATCGCCGAAACGACACCGACCGGAAGGGATTCCTGTTCCAGCACCGGCCCTTGTTCCATGTGGACTTCCCAGTAACCCAGCAAGCGATCATTAACCCGACTGGCTTCGCCGATTTTTGACGGGTCCAGCCCACAACTCCGCAAGGCATCGCGAACCGTCACGCCTGCCGCATCAGCGATTTCCAGCCATTGGGGTTGCCATTGCCCGCAGACCGCCCGCGCGCCAAGCATGCTGATTGGGAAACGCACGCCTTCCTCATCGCCGAAACCGACCACATCAATGTGAAATGGCAGGGTTTTTCCAGCAGCCTGAAGTCGAGCCACCACTTCAATACCGCAGACGACACCGAGGATGCCGTCGAATTTTCCGGCATTCGGAATGGTATCCAGATGCGAGCCGATAATGATAACCGGTGCATCCGGATCAGCCGCCGCTAATCGACCCCATTGATTGCCCGCTGCATCGACCCATGTGGACAGACCCGCCGCCAGCATCCACTGCTCGACGAGCCGCAAGCCCTCGCGGTAGGCGGGCGAAAGATATAGGCGGGTGATTCCGTCCGGGCGATCGGAAATCTGCGCCAGCGCTTCGCAGCGCTCAATAACGCGCGACATTTCATTGGCCACTGTATACGGCCATCGCGGCATCCACCCCGGCGCCTGCCGTGCACTTGTGCCCCATGCGGCGCAGCACGTTTTCCAGTGCCGAGAGCGTTATCAACACTGCGTCTTTGCGTGCGTTATAGCCCATGGTGCCGATACGCCAGATTTTGCCTTTGAGTGGGCCGAACGAAGTGCCAATTTCAATGCCGAAATCCTGCAACAAGGTGCTGCGCACCGCTTCGCCAGCAACGCCATCAGGAATGTACACACCGACGATATTATTCATTTTGTGCGTCTGGTCGCCGAAGAGCACAAGATTCATGGCCGCCAAGCCCTGCGCCATGGCGCTGCCGTGTAACTGGTGGCGCGCAATGGACTGTTCCAGTCCTTCCTGCATTAAAATCCGCGCGCATTCGCGGGCGCAGTACAGCATTGAGGTTGCTTCGGTGTGGTGATTGAGTCGCTCCTCGCCCCAGTAATCGAGAATCATGGGCATGTCGAAATAATTCGAGCGAATCATCGAACCCTGGCCTTCGGTGTGATGACCATCGCGGATGCCGGCCTCGATATGATGACGCTTGCGTACTTCATCCACATAACGACTGCTGAGCGTGACCGGCGCACTGCCCGACGGGCCAGCGAGGCATTTTTGCAAACCCACCGATACCGCATCCAGCCCCCAGCCATCGGTCTCGAACGGATTGCCGCCGATCGAGGCGGTGGCATCACTGTAAAACAGCACATCGTAGCGACGGCAAATGGCGCCCAATTCTTCCAGCGGTTGCAGCATGGTGGTCGAAGTATCGCCTTGCACGATGGCAAGCAGCTTGGGCCGAACCTTGATAATGGCTTCTTCAATCTGTTCAGGGGTGAACACCGCGCCCCACTCGGTTTCGATGGTGTGCACATCCGCGCCACAACGCGTGGCGATTTCATTGAGGAGGTGACCGAAACGGCCGAAGATCGGGATCAGCACCTTATCGCCCGGTTCAATGACCGAGACCAATACAGACTCGATCCCGGCGCGGGAGGTGCCATCAATGAGCAGCGTCCACTGATTTTCGGTTTTGAATACCTGCCGGTACAGCGCCATGGTTTCGTTCATGTAGCCCGTCATGGCCGGGTCGTACTGGCCCAGCAATTGCGCCGACATCGCCCGCAAAACACGGGGGTCTGCATTAATCGGCCCCGGCCCCATCAGAAGCCGTGCCGGGGGGTTGATTTGCTCGAATTGCTCAGACATAACGACCTTCTCTCAAATAACATTCAACGGAAATACAAACTAAATACCCAAAGCCGACAACAACATGCGTATACCGGTAACCGCCAGCACCACCGCGAAAACCTTTTTCAACTGCTGAGCGGGTAAGCGAGCCCCCAGTTTCACCCCCACCGGCGCGAACAGAATGCTGAGCGGCACCATGGTCAACAGCGCAGGCAAATTGACCAGCCCGACTGTGCCTAACGGGGCATCCGCCGGGGATTGGCCCAAAACCAACATCACCAGTGCACCGGGGATGGCGATCACGAAACCAAACGCGGCCGCCGTACCGACTGCCCGATGCGCGGGCACATGAAAGCGACTCAACAAGGGCACGCCAATCGTGCCGCCACCCAAACCGGACATAACCGACAACAGCCCTAGAATGAATGCCGATATCCGCTGCCAGATCATCCGGGGCAACACCTGCACCGCGCCGGTTTTATGCAGAAACATCCGCACGGCCACGAACAGCGCAATCAACGCAAACAGCACCACGAACCAACGGCTCCGGAACTGGGTGACCAACACACTGCCGGTGATGACGCCGATCAGGATAAACACCCACCACGTCCGAAAAATCCCGACATCCACATTCCCCTTACGGTGATGCGCACGCACGGAAGAGATGGCTGTCGGAATCATCCCGGCCAGGGACGTGCCCGTTGCCATACTCATCGCGTCCAGCGAGTGGACACCCATGGCCTGAAAAATAAAAAACAACACGGGCACCATAACGATGCCGCCACCCACCCCGAGTAAGCCGGCCAACAATCCGGCCGCGACACCGGTAACCGCAAGCAAAGCGGCAAAGGGTAAAAAAGCGATCAGAGCGTCCATATAAAAACATCCTGGCGATTGGTAGAACGAGCGTTCGGTTTGGGTAGAGAAAACGAAATGCCGCGACGATACGCCAAGGCAAACGCAGCATTAAGCATGAACCAATCCCGTTTGGGAAGGTCTGCACAAACGCAGACCTTCCCTTGCAGAGCATGGATGCCCTGCCGCTCAATGACGCAAGTCATTGAAATGCGGAGCACAAGACGGGCGTGTACCGGCTTGTGAACGCGTAGCTGGCGAAAGCCCGTTTCTGCAAGAAGCCATTGATGGATTCGTGCGGAGATTCCTTAGTCTATGCGCCAAGCCAATCAACGAATGGTCAGTGTTTCTGTCGCCAATCAACGATAGGCCCCAGGGCGCGCCCTGATCGCTCAATACCGGCAGATGAAGTTGAGGACGCGACGATAATCCCGCCAAGGCCGTCAACCCCATCAAGGCCACGCGATAATCCGCCAGACGGTCCGCCGATTCGGTCAGCAACGGCGCGGCACCGGGTGTGGTCGGCAAGATCGCCACGGTATGTTCACCCATAAGCCAATGCGACAGAGTCCGTATGATCTCGATACGATCCCGCGCTGCCTGCTCGATCTGGGCCGGTGTGATCGACCGGCACCAAGTCATCCGTTCGCTGATATCCGCGGCGAACGTCGGATGAACCGTGCTCACCCATTCACCATGTGTCTGCCAGATTTCGGCACCTTGCAATATACGGAACGTCTGGCTCGCCCACTGCAGGAAAGACTCAGGAACCTCAATCTCATGAATCGTTTCGAACAGAGGGGCGGCCGCTGACAGCAAATCACTGGCGCGGGAAGGCCAATCGCCCAAGCCATTAATCTGTGGCTTTAGGATGCACAATTGCGTGAACACGACCCGCTGCTGTTCGGGCAACAGCACCTCGGCGACATCGGCCAAGGTGGACAGATCCCGAGTCATCCAGCCCACGGTGTCGAACGACGGCGCCAGCCCCACTACGTGTTCGACCGGGATCACACCATGCGTGGGCCGCAAACCGAACAACCCGTTGTAACTGGACGGCACGCGAATCGACCCCCCGGTATCCGTTCCCAGACCGATATCGGCTAGTCCATGGGCAACCATCGCCGCTGAACCACTGCTTGAGCCACCCGGCAACCGCTCCGGTGCAGCCGCGTTAATGGGTGTTCCGTAGTGCGTGTTGATACCGTTGAGGCTGTAGGCCAACTCATCCGTTATGGTTTTGGCCACAATGTGTGCGCCGGCTTGCATGAGCTGCAGAACCGCAGGCGCCGTATGTTCAGGCACTGCATGTGTCGCCAGCCAGTCCGGATTACCTGCCGAAGTCGGTATGCCCGCGATATCGAACAGATCCTTGACGCCGACCCGCAGCCCACGCAGGCGAACATCGGCAACCCCGACCGAACTCAGATTCAGTTCTTGCAATACACCCTGCTGGATATTCATCACCACTCTCAGTAACAAAAGCAAACTTGTGCACATGATTGTACACAATTATTTGCGAGGCGCACGGGATAATTCGAGAGAGGCATCCTGATTGCGAAACCCATCATAAGCAAAGGCTCTTCCTTGATTTTCAGATGGCAACCAGCCTCTGAAACCAAATAAAGCATGACGTACAAGCAGCTAATGCAAGCACTGATTGTGCTGCAAACTCAAAATTTTCACTTTGGAAATGACAGAAACTGTTCTAGGATTGTTCACAATATAATCAAAACTGCGAAACAAGAAGGTCCAGATGAGCGCACTCACCACTCATATTCTCGATACCAGTCTCGGCAAACCCGCGGCGGGCGTGCGGCTGCATCTGCACAAGCGGGTTGATGATCAGCAGCAGTATCTATCAACCCACATCACAAATGCGGATGGTCGTTGTGACGCGCCCATGCTCAGCGGTGATGCCTTCACTACCGGCGTTTATGAACTGGTATTCGAGATGGGCAACTATTTTCGTCAACATCATGCCAACCTGCCCGACCCGCTGTTTCTGGATCAGATCGTGATCCGTTTTGGCATCTCAAACACGCAGGATCACTACCACGTGCCGCTTCTGGTATCGCCATTCGGCTACAGCACGTATCGGGGCAGTTAAGTATGAATACCTTACGTTTTCTTTTGGGGCAGGAATTGATCGAACTCGAATCGGTTAAGCCCACTCTGACCGTCTTAAATTATCTGCGCGAAGAAAAAAAGCGGATCGGTACCAAGGAAGGCTGCGCCGAAGGTGACTGCGGCGCCTGTACGGTGGTAATCGCTGAAGTGGTGGATGATCGCCTGCACTATCGCGCCGTCAATGCCTGCATCGTTTTTCTGGCGACGCTGGACGGCAAGCAACTCTTGACGGTCGAAGACCTCAAGACGGCTCGTAATGAATTGCACCCGGTGCAGCAATCCATGGTCGATAGCCATGCTTCGCAATGTGGGTTCTGCACACCGGGTTTTGTCATGTCGGGTTTCGCTGAATATCAAAACCGGCTGCACAGGCTTGATGAGCTGCCGGAACCCCAGTCGGACGAGGTGGTGACAACCCATCTCACGCAAGTTTTCGCAGGCAATCTGTGCCGCTGCACCGGCTACGGCCCGATCATAGAGGCGGGGAAAACTTGGCTTGCGCAGGCCGAACAGTCAATGCCCCGAAAATTAATCCAGGCATTGAATGAGGAGGAAGCGAACACCATCGCCCAACTCAAGGCGATTCAGCCCCAGACCAGCAAAACACTGACTCAGGCCGGCCAAACCTATATTCAACCGGATTCCATCCCGGCGCTGACCGATGCCCTAGCCAAACTGCCGGGCGCCACCTTGCTGGCAGGCGGCACCGATATCGGCCTATGGGTCACCAAACAGCACAAGACGTTGGACACGGTGATTTATCTCGGCGGTATCGAGGCGCTCAAGCGGATCGAGATTCGAGACGGCCAGCTTGAAATCGGCGCGGCCGTCACCTACTCTGAGGCATTGCCTGCACTGATTCGGCATTTTCCCCGGCTTGAGGAATACCTGTACCGGCACAGCTCGACCCAGATTCGCAACGCCGGCACCGTTGTCGGCAACATCGCCAACGGCTCGCCCATCGGCGACATGCCGCCAGTGCTGATTGCATTGAATGCCGAGATCACACTGACCCGTCAGGGCGGGCAACGCCATCTGCCGCTCGAAGATTATTTCATCGCCTACGGCAAGCAGGATCGCCAGCCGACCGAGTTCATCGAGTGCGTCCGCATTCCCTTGTTGAAGTCTGACGCCGTCTTGATGAACGTCTACAAAATTTCCAAGCGATTCGAGCAAGACATCTCCAGCGTGAGCGCCGCGTTCTACATCGAACTTGACGAGCAGCAACAAGTTCGTGAGGCACGCCTGTGCTTCGGTGGCATGGCGGCCACGCCCAAGCGCGCGACCCGCTGCGAACAGGCCTTGCTGAACCAGCCGTGGAATAAAGCGACCGTATATGCCGCCGCCGAACGGCTGGGGGATGATTTCACACCGCTGAGCGATTTCCGTGCATCTCGGGAATACCGCCTCGCGGTGGCTGTGAACCTGTTGAAGAAATTTTTCATACAACAGCAGAGCCCCACCCAAGCAACGCAAATCTCGTACACCGGAGGGCTGATCCATGCATGAACCCATCCACGGCATTACGGCGGGACAAATCCGCGCAGCACACGTCAGCTCAGGCGTCGGCGCGTCGGTCAAACACGATAGCGCCGTCAAGCACGTCAGTGGCGAGGCGCTGTACACCGATGACCTGCCCGAACCCCGCGACCTGCTGCACATCTACATCGCGCAGAGCACGCAGGCGCATGCGAAAATTATCAAGCTCGATCTGGACGCGGTCAAAGCCTTTCCCGGCGTGGTGGCCGTCATTCAGGCGCGTGACGTGCCCGGAAAAAACGATTTCGGCGCGGTGATCGAGGGCGACCCGATCTTTGCCGACGGGCTAGTTGAGTACGTGGGGCAATCGTTGTTTGCCGTCGCCGCGGAACACATCGACATTGCCCGCAAAGCCGCCGCGCTGGCCCAAATCGACTACGAGCCGCTGCCCGCGCTTATCACCGTGCGCGATGCCCTCGCGGCCAATTCCTATGTGTTGCCGACCAAAACCTTCCGGCGCGGCGAACCCGAAGCGTACCTGGCAAAGGCCGAACAACGGCTTCAGGGTGAAATCGAAATCGGCGGGCAGGATCATTTCTATCTCGAATCCAATATCGCCCTGGCGCTGCCCGGTGAGGATGGTGATCTTAAGATCTTTAGCTCGACCCAGCACCCCACCGAAATCCAGCATTGTTGCGCCCGCGTGCTTGGCGTGCCGGATCACGCCATCAATGTCGAAGTGCGGCGCATGGGCGGCGGCTTCGGCGGCAAAGAATCCCAACCCGCGCTGTTCGCGAGCATCGCTGCGCTGGTGACGCACCACACCGGGCGCCCAAGCAAGCTGCGGCTCGACCGCGACGACGACATGACCATCACCGGCAAGCGCCACGATTATCTCATCCGTTATGACGTCGGTTTCGATGGGCAGGGGCGTATCCAGGCCATCGCCTTTGAAGCGGCTTCGCGCTGCGGCATGTCGGCCGATCTGTCCGGTTCGATCAACGATCGCACCATGTTCCATCTGGACAATGCCTATTACCTCGAAAACGTGTCGATCGTGTCCCATCGTTGCAAAACCCATACCGTGTCCAACACGGCCTTTCGTGGATTCGGCGGGCCACAGGGCATGGTCGCCATCGAACGGGTGATCGACGAGATCGCCTATCAGGTCGGCAAAGACCCGCTCGATGTGCGTAAGATTAACTACTACGGCCCAGCGGACGATCCGGCAGGCCGGAACGTGACGCCGTACTACATGACCGTGACCGATAACATCCTGCCGGAGATCACAGCCGAGCTGGAAATGAAGGCCGACTACGCGGCGCGGCGCGCGCAAATCAAGCAGTTCAATCGGGAAAACACCTATTTGAAGAAGGGTCTTGCGCTGACGCCGGTGAAGTTCGGCATCTCATTCACCGCAACGCACCTCAATCAGGCAGGTGCGCTGATGCACATCTACAGCGATGGCAGTATCCACCTCAACCATGGCGGCACGGAAATGGGCCAGGGCCTGTTCACCAAGGTTGCACAAATCGTGGCGGAAGAATTCCAGGTAGACATCGAGCGCATCAAGATCACGGCCACCACAACCGACAAGGTGCCGAACACCTCGCCCACCGCCGCCTCCAGCGGCTGCGATTTGAATGGGCAGGCTGCGCGCAATGCGGCGCTCATTCTCAAGGGGCGGCTGACCGAATTTGCCGCGGAGCACTATTCGGTCGATGCGGCGACGGTTCGCTTCACTGCCGAGGGCGTTACCGTGGGCGACCAGCTGATCGCGTTCAACGTGCTGATCCAGAAAGCCTATTTCGCCCGCATCTCGCTCTCGACGACCGGCTTCTACAGCACGCCGAAAATCCATTTCAATGCGGAATCCGGCAAGGGGCACCCGTTCTTCTATTTCGCCTACGGTGCCGCCGTGTCGGAAGTCACCGTGGATACCTTAACGGGCGAATACAAGGTCGATCGCGTGGACATCGTTCACGACTGCGGCGCCAGCATCAATCCGGCGATTGATACGGGTCAGGTCGAGGGTGGATTTATTCAAGGCATGGGCTGGCTGACAACCGAAGAACTGGTGTACGACGCGCGCGGTGTCCTGCGTACCCACGCGCCGTCCACTTATAAAATTCCAGCCTGCGGTGATCGGCCAAGAATCATGAACATTCACCTGCGCTGTGATCCGAACCGCGAAGAATCTGTCTACCGCTCCAAGGCCGTAGGTGAACCGCCGTTGATGCTCGGCATCAGCGTGTTCAACGCGCTGAACGACGCCGTGGCGAGCCTAGCGGATTACCGACACCACCCGCAGATCGACGCACCGGCCACGCCGGAACGCGTGTTGATGGCTTGCGAGAAATTGCGTGAATTGGAATGCAAACCTGAGCAGGCGCTTATCCATGCTTGACTGGACCGCCCTCGCCCGCCTGAACAACCAGCCAGAGGACTTCGTGCTGGTCAGCGTCGGCGCTGTCAAGGGCTCTTCCCCGCGGGAAGAAGGCACACACATGGCCGTCTTCCCGCAGCGTACGCAAGGCACCATCGGCGGCGGCCATCTGGAGTTCTTTGCCATTCAGCACGCGCGTGAATTACTGAGCCAACCAACGGATATGGCACCGTTTCACACACTCACCCAGCACCGCACACCGCTGACGCCGCGCTTCGATCAATGCTGTGGCGGCGTAGTGCAACTGGTATTCGAGAAAATCCGGCCACAACAGTGCGTCTGGCTCAATCAACTGGCAGCAATCCTCGATACCAGTGGCGCGATGACAGCCGAACACCGCCCCACTTGGCTGATCTCCAATCTGGCCGAAAGAACGCGAACCGTGTTATTGGCACCGCCGACTGCTGACCAGCGGCAACGCGAAACCGATCGCACGGTATTGATCGAGCCCATTGCCCCGCGGGCGCTGGATATCGTTATTTTTGGAGCAGGACACGTGGGTCAGTCGCTGATCCATAGCCTGCAGAACCTGGATGCCGATATAACGCTCATTGATAGCCGCGGCGAACAATTGGGCTTCGCCACGACCGCCAATGTCCAAAAAATCTGCACTACCGACTGGCAGGATTATGTGGATCGCGGCACGGATCGAACCACCTTTCTCGTGCTGACCCACAGCCATCAACTCGATTTCGACATCGTTGAGGCCATCTTGCGCCACGGTCGGTTCCGTTATTGCGGGCTGATCGGTTCGAAGACCAAGAAAATCCGTTTCGAACGCCAGTTCAAGAACCGTGGACTCACCCCGGCGCAGATCGCCCGGCTCACCTGCCCCATCGGCCTGCCAGAAATCCAGGGCAAATCCCCTGCCGTCATCGCAGCCTCGGTCTGTGCCCAAATTTTAATTTTGCACAGTGATGCCGCCGAAAAACACATCACCCCCTACCAGAGAGCCATCAACCATGTGTGACTGCGCCGTGCACGAGCAAGAAAAACAACTCATGCGTCAAGCCATCGAGTTATCTCGAGAAAAAATGATTGCCGGCTTCGGCGGCCCGTTCGGTGCCGTGATCGCCCGCAATGGGAAAGTCATCGCCACCGGCTTCAATCAGGTCACCTCTGCTAACGACCCTACTGCGCACGCTGAAGTCAGCGCCATTCGTGCCGCCTGTCAGGCATTGAACACATTTGATCTGTCGGGCTGCGAGATTTATACCAGTTGCGAGCCCTGCCCCATGTGCCTGAGCGCCATCTACTGGGCGCGGCTGGATCGGATCTATTATGCCAACTCGCGTCAGGACGCTGCCGATATCGGGTTTGACGATGCCTTCCTGTATGAGGAAATCGACAAGGACATCCCGGACCGCCAAATTCCGACCATTCGCCTGCTGGAAAAGGAAGCAATCCTGCCATTCAACGAATGGCGCGCAAAACCAGACAAGATCGCCTATTGATTCAAACAGACCCAAGCGCCTATTAGATTCGCTCAGACCCAACCGATTAGGGAGAACCAATCATGCTGCCGTTAATCGACCCCTCTGTTGCGCAAGCCAGAACGATCACCCCAGCCGTGCGCATGGAAGCCGAAAAACTTCATCGCGCCTGCCGCGATATCGGGTTTTTCACCGTGAAGAACACCGGTCTATCCACGGAAGCGTTCGTGGATATATTCACGCTGGCCCATCGTTTTTTTGCTCTACCGCTTGAAGAGAAAATGCGCATCAGTATCGAAAACTCGTCGCACCATCGGGGTTATGGAAAGGTTGGCGCGGAGCAGTTGTCGCCTGAAACGCCGGCGGATTTCAAGGAAACCTTCGACATGTCCCGCGATCTGGATGCGACCCATCCAAAAATGCGTGCTGGCGATCCCTTCTACGGTCCCAACCAGTATCCTCAATTTGAGGGTTTCAAGGAGATTGTCGAACGGCATTACCAGCGGTTGAGCGAAACGGGTTTAAATCTGCTGGCGCTGATGGCCGTGTCGCTGGAACTGCCGATCGATTACTTCGACCCGCTGTTCGAAGACCAGACCAGTGTGCTGCGCATGATTCACTACCCACCGATCACCGATAAAGGTCAGATCAGTGCCGGAGTCCACACAGACTATGGTTGCCTGACCCTGCTGGCGCAGGATGCCGTGGGCGGGCTTGAGGTCAAACCCCGAGGGCAGGACTGGATTCGCGTGCCTTACGAACCGGACATGCTGGTGGTGAATATTGGCGATCTCATGCAGCGCTGGAGCAACGATGTGTTCCAGTCGACGCCGCACCGGGTCATCCCACCGCTGGGTGTCGATCGCTATTCGATCCCCTTCTTTCTCGAACCGAATACGAAAACCCGGGTGGAGTGCTTCCCCTCGTGCGTGACGCCCGAAATGCCGTGCCGGTATGAGCCCATCTTTTCGGATGACTGGATCACGTCCCGCTTCAATCAAACCTACGCCTACCGACAGAAATAATCGAGACGCTTATGACCTTTCGAAACGGCTGCCGCCGGCCTTCTTTTTCGCCAATTGAGTCAGTGTGAGGGTTTTGGCGAAGTCCTGGCTGCGCTGGATGTGACGTTTCATCAGGTTACGGGCCTTATCGACCTCGCGACCCACAATCGCTTCGATGATGGCGTGATGTTCGGCATAGGTTCGCTTGACGCGCTCTTCATCTTGAAAATCCACGCGACGGATGATGCGGATGTGATCATTGACGTCCTGAAGATATTTAACGAGCGTCGAATTCCCGCTACCCAATGCCAACGAAATATGAAATGACTCATCCTTATCTTCCATCTGATCGGCACTGTGCTCCACCAATGCCTGGTCGGGCGACCACAGATGCAGCAGCTGCTGCAACTCACTTTCCGGCATGTAATGGCAAGCCCCTTCGACCGCCGCCACTTCAAGCGCAGTACGCACGCCGTAGTACTCGCCCAGTTCCTCAATGTTGATCGGCTTGATGAAACAGCCTTGTTTCGGCCGGATGGTCAGGAAGCCTTCGCTTTCCAACCGGAGCAGCGCTTCGCGAACGGGCGTTCGACTCACCATAAACAAATCCGCCAGCTCCGATTCCGTCACCCGGCTGCCCGGATAGATTTCGAAACTGAGAATTTTTTCTTTCAACGCGTCGTACACATACTTCGTCGCGACAGGTTTTAACGTGGTCTGTTCAGCAGATTGCTTCATGCGGAGTGATCGCTATTAAGAAAATTTCCGGTCCGAGTATAGGTAATTTCAGCCCAGTCTACGCTTATAAGGTCACTCGAGACCATCCCTATGTGACGGGCCGGTCGGGTGCCAAACAGAAACAGCGGTTAGTATTGGCAAAAAATGCACTAAACCAGCACAAGACTCACACCTTATTGCACCAAAATGCTTCGTTTTCACACACACCGAGATGAGAAGCAGGACGTAAAATCGTCGTATAAATCGCATATTTATTTTTAATTACAAACAGATATGAAATATTAACTCATTATGGCACAATCAGTGCATACATCGTTGCATGCAACAGATCGACTTGGTCACTGTACCCACCCTTTAGCGAAAGACAAGGAAATCAACGATGCCAACTCAACACATACAACGGCTCACCACATCCCCTCTGCCATCTGCTCGTCGCTCATCTGGGATAGCTGCAATGGCCGCTCCGACCCTCCCCAGAAAACTCGCGCTCACGCTCGCCCTAAGTATGGCCCTGGGCACAGCCGCCCAGGCGTCCGACTGGAGTGACACCTCGCTGAGCTGGCGCTACGGCACCAAGTTCGCCGAACCCTTTGAGGGCAACGATATCGCCAAAAATATCCTCAACTTCTCCCATGTCAGTGGTTTCAAGTACGGCACCAACTTCTTCAGCATCGATGCGCTGTTTTCTGACAGTAAGGATCCTTCCAGCCCTTGGAGCAATTCTGGTGCAACTGAGGTCTATGCTGTTTATCGCAATACCCTGGATATCGGCAAGATCATGAACAAGGATCTTAAGTTAGGGGTGGCTAAAGGATTCGGTATCACCAGCGGCTTTGACTTCAATGTTAAGGATGATGCGGGTTATAACTCGAAGAAACGAATGCTGGTTCTCGGCCCCACCGTGATGTTCGATGTGCCAGGCTTCCTGAATGTAAGCCTGCTCGCGCTCTGGGAAAGCAATGCGCCCTGCAACGAATACACGCAAACCTGTGTCTCTCGCTACAGTTACAAAACTCACCCAATGCTGACGGCCGCCTGGGGCATCCCGATCGGTAACTCGGCATTCTCTTTCGAGGGCTTTGCCAACTTCATCGCACCAAAGGGTAAAGATGAGTTCGGCAACCAAACCAAAACCGAAATCGATATCGATGCACAAATCATGGCCGATGTCGGCAAGCTCTTCTTCGGTAAACCAGGTACCTTCAAAGCCGGCCTCGAATACCAGTATTGGAAGAATAAGTTCGGTAACGATGCCAACGGCCCCGCAGGCTCAGGTGCCTTCGCCAAAACACCCATGGTCCGCGTCGAATACCACTTCTAAGCTTCCTCCTCATTTATAACTTAAGAGAGAACATGAACATGAGCACAATCGATAAATCCCGTCGCAAGGCCCTGGCGCAACTGGGTGGCTCAGCCGCCGCCCTGACATTGATTTCATTGGGCATCCGAACGGCATCCGCCTCGGAAAAACTCACCATCGGTGCCGTCTATGTTGGCTCTCGCGATGATTATGGGTACAACCAGTCACACGCCGAGGCCGTCGCCGAGATGAAGAAATTGCCCTACATACGTGTGGTGGAAGAAGAACGCGTCCCCGAGACCATCGCCGTGCAAAAGTCCATGCAGGCGATGATCGAACAAGATGACGCCAAGCTGATTTTTGCCACCTCGTTCGGCTATTTCGATCCCTATGTCCTCAAACTCGGCGCGCAATATCCCAAGATTCGCTTCGCCCACTGTGGCGGTCTGTGGACACCCAAGGATCCCAAGAACACCGGTAGTTTCTTCGGTTACATTGATGAATGCGAATACCTAAGCGGTGTAGTCGCGGCGCATGTCAGCAAGAGCAAAAAGCTTGGCTTCATTGCGGCCAAACCGATCCCGCAGGTATTGCGCAACATCAACTCATTCACGTTGGGTGCGCAGTCGGTCGACCCTTCATTCACAACCCATGTGATTTTCACGGGTGACTGGTCCATGCCCGTCAAGGAAGCGGAAAGCGCCAACAGCCTGATTGATCAAGGTTGTGATGTCATTACCTGCCACGTGGATAGCCCGAAAGTCATCATCGAGACCGCCGAAAAGCGTGGTGTGTACTGCACCGGCTACCATGTTGATCAATCGTCTTTGGCACCGAAGGGTTACCTCACCGGCGCCGAATGGGTCTGGGCGACACCCTACAAGATGCTTGTGGATGCCGCCTACGAAGGCAAGCCGATGCTCAACTTCCTGCGCGGCGGTCTCAAGGAAGGGTTCGTCAAGATGAGCCCCTACGGCAAAGCCGTGCCCGAAAAGGCGAAGGAAACCGCCGATGCCATCAAGGCCAAAATGCTGGGAGGGAGCTATGTGATCTTCAAGGGCCCACTCAAGGACAACAACGGCAAAACCGTGATTCCAGAGGGGGTCAGCCTAGGCCAGCGTGATGTCGCCCTGGAGGGGATGAATTACCTAGTGGCGGGTGTCGTCGGCCAGATCTGACGGACGACTGTCGGTTGCTTGCACGGGCAACCTCGTCCGGCCACCGGATTTATCTACCTCGAGTTATCCAATCAGGGGAGCCATTCATTATGTACACAGGCATCAAGAGGTTTTTGCTGCCCATAGCGGAGCCGCTGCTGGTGCCGACGGGCGCCATTCTGGTCGGCATGCTGCTTTTTGCTGGCTTTGTCGCGCTTGTCGGGCAATCACCGCCGGAAGTGTTCCTGACACTGTACCAAGGTGGTTTCGGTTCGAGCTTCTCTTTACAGAACACCCTCGTACTGGCTTCCCCTCTCATTCTTACCGGTCTGGCCGTTGCCATACCGGCACAGGCCGGCATGATTATGATCGGCGGCGAAGGCGCATTGGCACTGGGCGCGCTGTTGGCTGGCGTGGTCGGCTACGCGCTTCACGACAATTCGGCGCTGGTGGCGCAAATCGGCATGTTGACCGCTGGCGCGTTAACAGGCGCACTTTGGTTTGCGCTGTCCGGCTGGTTGCGCAACTATCGCGGCGTCAACGAAACCATCAGCAGCCTTCTCCTTTCCTATATCGGAATCGCCCTACTGAACTATTGCATTCAGGGGCCGTTGAAGGATCCGGCCAGTACCAACAATCCGGCGACGCATCCCATCGGGGATGCGCATATGATCGGCAATATCCCAGGCATGGATGTCCATTACGGCTTGATTATCGGCATCGTGTTCGCTCTGATTATCTGGCTTGTCCTCAAGTACACCACCGTCGGGCTCGCGCTGCGCGCGGTTGGCGGCAATCCCCGTGCAGCCCAGATGGCGGGATTGAACGTCAATTACTGGGTGATCGGCGCTGCCGCCGTCGGTGGCGCGGCTGCTGGACTTTCAGGCGCGATCGAAGTGGCGGCCGTTCAGGGAAGCGCCAATTCCGCCGTTGTCGCCGGGTATGGCTTCACCGGTATTCTAGTGGCCTTCATCGCACGGCAGAACCCGTTCGCAGTCATCCCTATCGCCATTTTGTTTGGTGGCATTGACGCGGCGGGCGGGATGCTGCAACGACGCCTGGATATGCCGGATGCTACGGTCATCGTATTCCAGGGCATTTTGTTCGTTGTCATTCTCGCCAGCGACACTCTCCTCGGGCGCTTCCGGTTTTTCAAACCCACGACCACCAAACCGGTCATCAAGGGAACAGAATCATGACTGAAGTCACAGAAAGTCTGGGCTGGTGGGGTGTGCCCATCGCTGTCATCGCCGGCGCCATTCGGGCAAGCACGCCGTTCCTGTTGGTGAGCCTCGGGGAATGCGTGACGGAGAAATCCGGCCGCATCAACCTTGGTTTGGAGGGTGTGCTGATCATGGGGGCAATGGCCGGATATGGCGCATCGCTCTATACCGGTTCGGCCTGGCTCGGTGTGCTTGCTGCGGGTTTTGTCGGCGCGGTCATGGGTCTGCTGCACGGCATTTTGTGCAGCCTCAAACGCGTCAACGACATTGCCATCGGCATCAGCTTTATGCTGCTCGGCACCGGGTTGGCCTTTTTCCTCGGCAAACCGTTGATTCAACCACAGGCGCCTACCCTGCCTTCCATACCACTCGGCTTCTGGAGCGATTCCGCGCAGATACAATCCGCCCTGCAGGTCAATC
This sequence comes from Pseudomonadota bacterium, assembly GCA_021795795.1. Next base: position 72,536 of record JAJYPA010000001.1, read on the forward strand.
CGTTGTTTCTGATCGGCATTGTACTGGCGTTCCTGCTGCACTACGCCTTCCTGCGTACCCGTTGGGGATTGCAGATTCGTATTGTCGGCGATAGCGAAGATGCCGCGCGCGCCATGGGCTTTCGGGTGATTCCGACCCGTATTCTGGCGACCGTATTCGGCGGCTTTCTGGCTGGAGTCGGTGGGTCGTTCCTGTCGCTGTACTACCCTGGGAGCTGGAGCGAGGGGCTGTCTTCCGGCCAAGGCATCATGGCGGTGGCACTTGTGATCTTCGCACGCTGGGAGCCCTTGCGCTGCCTGTGGGCTTCCCTGCTTTTCGGTGCGGCAGGTGCACTCGGACCCGCACTCCAGGCGATGGGCTTGACCAGCGGATTCTATCTACTCAATGCCCTGCCCTACGTACTGACGCTCGGGATTCTGATACTGACGACATCCTCTGGCCGGAAAATTTCCGGTGCGCCTGGTGAACTGAGCCTGGTGCGTTAACCATGAAGCGCATGAATGACAGGAAACCTTCACATGAGTAAATTCATTCAAGCCCGCCCCTATCTCTGGCCGTTCGATGGTCAACTCACGCCAGGAAACACGGCGCTCGTGATCATCGACATGCAAATCGACTTTTGCGGCCCGGGCGGCTATGTGGACAGCATGGGCTACGACATCGAATTGACCCGTACGCCCATTCCCGCCATAGCCCAATTGCTTAATCTGGCGCGAAAAAAGGGGTTCAAGGTCATCCACACCCGTGAAGGACACCGGCCCGATCTTTCGGATTTGCCCGCCAACAAGCGCTGGCGCTCCCGGCAGATCGGCGCAGGCATCGGCGACTGTGGCCCCTGTGGTCAGGTGTTGGTGCGTGGTCAACCCGGCTGGGAAATCATCCCCGAACTCGCGCCCCTGCCAGGTGAAGTCATCATCGACAAACCCGGCAAAGGTTCGTTTTACGCCACCGATCTGGAGCTGATCCTGCACACCTGCGGCATTCGCAATCTGATTCTGACGGGCATTACCACCGATGTCTGCGTACACACCACGATGCGCGAAGCCAACGATCGCGGCTTCGAATGCCTGCTGGTCGAAGACGCCTGTGCCGCCACGGATATCTCCAATCATCACGCTGCGCTGCACATGGTGGAAATGCAGGGCGGCGTGTTCGGCGCCGTCGCCAACAGTGCGGACATCGTCCTTGGGTTAGCCTCATGAACACATCGCCCAAAACATTGAATCCAGATAGCTCGCCGGATAGCGTGCATGGTCTCGAATTGGAGATCGTGGGCTTAAGCAAACGGTTTGGCGATGTTGTCGCGCTGGACAATGTGTCCCTGCGCATTCCCGCCGGCGGATTCCACGCGCTTCTGGGTGAAAACGGCGCCGGAAAATCCACCCTGGTGAAGTGCCTGGTCGGTTTTTACACACCCGATACGGGCGATGTGCTGATCAATCAACGTGAAGTCAAAATCCCTTCGCCACGGGAAGCGGCACAACTTGGCATCGGCATGGTCTACCAGCACTTCACCCTCGTACCCGGCATGACCGTGGCTGAAAATCTGGTGATGGCGAAAGGTGCCCTGCCTGCACTCATCGATTGGAAAAAGGAACGGGAAGAACTGGCCGCATTCCTCGAGACCCTGCCGTTTCGGATACCCCTCGGTAAATACGCTAACAGCTTGGCTGCAGGCGAAAAGCAAAAAGTCGAGATCATCAAGCAGCTCTACCTCAAGCGCCGTTTCCTGATTCTCGACGAACCGACTTCGGTGCTCACGCCGGACGAAGCCGACGAAGTGCTCGGTTTCGTCAAGAGCCTGGCGTCGCGCAAGGCCCTGACCGTACTCATCATCACGCACAAGTTCCGGGAAGTGACCGCCTACGCAGACGATGTCACCGTGTTGCGCCGCGGGAAATTTGCGGGCAGCGGCGCGGTGCGCGATCTGAGTGTCGAACATATGGCCGAAATGATGGTGGGCGGTGCGCTGGAGAAGCAGACGACCACGCGCGGCGGGTCGGCTGTTGACCCGGCAACCAAACCAAAACTGGTAGTCGAAAACCTGTGTGCCCCCGGCGATTACGATCAACTCGTGCTGGACGGCATCAACCTCAGCGTACGTCCCGGAGAAATCCTGGGGATAGCCGGGGTTTCCGGCAACGGCCAAAAAGAGCTGGTCGAAGTGCTGATCGGGCAGCGCAAAAAATCCGCCGGCAAGGTGCTGGTCGATGGGGAATCGTATGCGGGCAAACGCGCCGAAATCGCACGCCACAAGGTGTTTTCCCTGCCCGAAGAACCCCTGCGCAATGGCTGTGTCGCCGGCCTGTCGGTGGCCGAAAACATGGCGCTGCGCAATTACGACCAACCTCCGCTCGCCCGCTTCGGCTTTCTGCTTAACCGCCGGGCACTGAAACAGCAGGCACAACGCTATGTCGAAACCTTCGGCGTCAAGACGGACGGCATCAATGCCAAGATACAAACCCTCTCCGGCGGCAACGTGCAGCGAGCCATATTGGCACGCGAACTGTCGAATCCGGTGGATTTACTCATCGTGGCCAACCCGGTGTTCGGGCTGGATTTCAACGCCGTTGCCGAAACCCATGCCCGACTGCTGGCCGCACGCGCCAATGGCACGGCCATTCTGCTGGTCAGTGAAGATCTGGACGAGTTACTGGAACTCGCCGATCGCATCACAGTAATGAGCGAAGGGAAACTGGTCTACGAAACGACTGCCGAAAACGCCGACCTGCGCGTCATCGGGCAATTCATGGCCGGTGGCCACCACGACGAGCGGGAGGTCGCCTGAACATGAACTGGCTGCACGTGAACGCACAACCTTTTGCTTGGAGTTTCCCTCCAAGTCATACCGCCGTCATCATGATCGACATGCAGCGGGACTTCATTCTGCCCGGCGGTTTCGGCGACACGCTCGGCAATGAGGTGGCGCGGCTGAAACCAGCCGTGATCGCAGCGCGTGCACTGCTCGACTGGTGCCGTGCGCGTAACATGCTCGTGGTTCATACCAAGGAAGCCCACGCGGCAGACTTGTCGGATTGCCCGTTGGCAAAGTGGCTGCGGGGCAATCCAACGCTGCGGATCGGCGATCCCGGTTCGATGGGGCGCATTCTGATCGACGGTGAATTTGGAGCCGATTTTGTTGAGGAACTGACTCCTCTACCCGGCGAAGTCATCATCACCAAGCCGGGCAAGGGCGCATTCTACGCCACCGAACTGGGTGAAATCCTGAAGGCGCGTGGCATCACCCATCTGCTGTTCGGCGGCGTCACCACCGAGGTCTGCGTGCAGACCACCATGCGCGAAGCCAACGACCGCGGTTACGAATGTCTGCTGGTCGAAGAAGCAACCGAAAGCTATTTTCCCGAATTCAAACAGGCCACGCTGGCGATGATTCGCGCCCAGGGCGGCATCGTCGGCTGGACAGCCACGCTCGACGCACTCACCCAAGCTACGCCGCAAACGGAATCACAATAGGTACCCGCCGATGAATCCTGATCCTAAAACCCGCGCAATCGAATCTTATGTCGATGCAGCACTCGAACTGCATCAGATGACGCTGGCAGCGGAACTTCGCCAAGATGTTATCAAGCAGTTCGCTCTACTCAGCCAGATGAAAGCCACGCTGGATGGACAGCCCATTCCCGTCGGTGAAGAACCGTCCAACCTCTATCGCCTATGAACCCGCTCTCAATGAATAGTACCTTTCCATTCACGGCAGCCGAATGCGTCGATGCCTTTACGAGTGGTGCCTGCTCCGCCGTTGAAATCGCCGCAGCCACTCTGGCTCGGATCGAAAAGGCGAACCCGGCGCTGAATGCCTTCATCGAAATCACGGCACCGCGGATGCGCAGGGAAGCAGAATCGGTCGATCACGCCCGACAGCTGAAACAGCCTCTTGGCCCGCTGGCAGCCGTACCGTTTGCCGTCAAGAATCTGTTCGATGTCGAGGGGATCACCACGCTCGCTGGCGCGAAACTGTACGAACCGTACCCACCGGCCAGACGGGATGCAGACCTGATTCAGAAACTCAATCGAGCCGGTGGCCTTTTGGCAGGCACGCTGAACATGGATGCCTATGCCTACGGTTTTACCACCGAAAACACCCACTACGGTGCCACACACAACCCACGCGATGCCACTCGCTCGGCGGGTGGTTCCTCCGGTGGCACCGGGGCAGCAGTAGCGGCAGGACTGGTGCCGATCGGACTGGCCAGCGATACGAATGGCTCCATTCGCGTCCCCTCCTCACTTTGCGGCGTGTTCGGCCTCAAGCCCACCTACGGACGCTTGTCTCGAACCGGCAGCCAGATGTTTGTTTCCAGTCTGGATCATCTCGGACCATTGGCGACCACAACGGAAGATCTCGCACTGGCATACGATGCCCTGCAAGGCTCAGATCCGCTTGACCCAGCCTGTGCCCTGCGTCCCACCGAACCCACTCGGAGCATGCTCAATCAGGGCATCAACGGTTTGCGCATCGCTCGACTGACCGGCTATTTTGATGAGCATGCTGGGCCAGAGGCTCTTTGGGCAAGTCAGATCGCCGCACAGACATTAGGTGCTTTCAGTGAGGTCGAATTACCCGGTGTCGCTGCGGCTCGATCCGCAGCCTATCTGATCACCGCGTCGGAAAGCGGTGCCCTGTATCAGGATCGCCTGCGTACGCACATTGATCAGTTCGAACCGCTATCGCGGGATCGGTTGATCGCCGGTTCACTGATTCCTGCGGCCTGGTATCAACAGGCCTTGCGTTATCGGCGCTGGTATCTGGCGCAGGTGATGCGTCTGTTCCGCGATGTCGATGTATTGATCGCCCCCGCCACGCCCATTACCGCGCCCCTGCTGGGACAGCCCAGCTTCAAACTCGGCAATCGGGAATTCGCCACTAGACCCAACATGGGTCTGCTGACCCAGCCCATTTCCTTTATCGGTTTGCCGGTTGCTGTCGCGCCACTTTGGCCAGAAGGGAATCTGCCCATCGGCGTACAAATCATCGCGCCGCCGTGGCGGGAAGATTTGTGCCTGCGTGTGGCGCGGGTGTTGGAACAGGCTGGCCTGGCCAGTAGTAGAACACCGCGAGGTTGATATGTCGGAAGTCAGGATCATCCAACCCGATACCATCCATCCCAATACCATCCAATCCGAAGACATCAACCAGGCAACGTTCATTGAAGAAGTACGCGCAGCCTTCAATCAGTACGAACAGGCGCTCATGAATAACGATCTGGAGGCATTGGATCGTTTCTTCTGGGCCGATCCGCGCGTGATTCGCTTCGGCGTAGGCGAGAACCTGTACGGCATAGAAGCCATTCGCGCGTTTCGCCAGAGTCGCCCGACACAAGGACTGGCGCGGACACTGCGCGAAACGCGCATCACAGCCTTCGGGCCGAACTTCGCGATAGCAACCACGGAATTCCTCCGTACCGACCAACCCATAGGCCGCCAGACTCAGGTATGGGTGCGCTTTGCCGAAGGTTGGCGCATCGTTTCCGCCCATGTGAGCACGCTTCCATCTGCAATGACCGAGGTGTAACAGCACACAGCAGACTTAGCGTTGGAAGCAAACTTCGGATGGCCGACCGGGCAGCGACAGACGACTGACATTGGGCGGTGACTCGGCGATGACCTGACCACCGCGAATCACGGCCAATCGATGGGCACGAAGGCGGATGGCATCCACCGGATCCTGTGCCTGCAACACCAGCATGTCCGCACGCGCACCGATGGCGATACCATAATCTTCAAGCCCAAGGATGCGCGCCGCCCGCGTGGTGACGGCATCGAAACAATCCCGCATCGCCGTCTGGCTCGTCATTTGCGCCACGTGCAGGCCCATGTGCGCCACCTCCAGCATGTCGCCGGAACCCAGGCTGTACCACGGGTCCATCACGCAATCCTGACCGAAGGCGACATCGATCCCGGCGGCCAGCAGCTCCGGCACCCGCGTCATGCCGCGGCGTTTGGGGTAGGTATCGTGCCGCCCCTGCAAGGTGATGTTGATCAATGGGTTGGCAATGGCGGAGACCTCGGCCTCGGCCATCAGGGGAATCAATTTGGACACGTAGTAGTTGTCCATCGAGTGCATGGAGGTAAGGTGCGAGCCTGTCACGCGCCCCTGCAAGCCCAGTCGTTGGGTGTGATAGGCCAGCGTTTCGATGTGCCGCGAGAGTGGATCATCGGACTCGTCGCAGTGCATATCCACCCGTAAACCGCGCTCGGCCGCCAGCTCACACAGGATGCGGATCGATTCGGCGCCATCGGCCATCGTGCGTTCGAAATGCGGGATGCCACCGACGACATCGACCCCCATGTCGAGCGCCCGGATCAGGTTCTTCAGCCCGGGAGGCTGGCGCAACAAACCATCCTGCGGGAAGGCGACCAGTTGCAGGTCGATGTAGGGTTTGACGCGTTCGCGCACCTCGAGCAGCGCTTCGACGGAGAGTAGTCGTGGATCGCTGACATCTACATGCGTGCGGATTGCGAGCAAGCCCTTGGCGACTGCCCAGTCACAATAGGTCATTGCCCGCTCGATCAACGCCTCCTGTGTCAGCAACGGCTTGAGTTCACCCCAAAGGGCAATGCCCTCGAGCAAGGTGCCGGACTGGTTCACCCGTGGCAGGCCATACGATAGGGTGGCGTCCAGATGGAAATGCGCATCGACGAAGGGCGGGCAAACCAACTGCCCGGCCGCGTCGATGATCTTTTTGGCCTCAGCCGGAAGCCGGGGCTGCATGGCGGTGATCCTGCCTTGTGCGACCCCGATATCCATACCGGTTCGACCATCGGGCAAGGTACTGTTTTTAACAATCAGGTCAAACATGGCTTAGCTTTCCAAGACGTTGTTATCGGGTACCAAACATGCGGTCGCCCGCATCGCCCAGTCCGGGCACAATGTATCCATGATCGTTGAGGCATTCATCCAGTGCGGCGGTGGTGATTTCGACATCCGGATGCGCTTTTTGCAAAGCCTCGACACCTTCTGGCGCGGCGAGCAGGCACACGAAGCGGATGCTCGTTGCACCGGCCGCCTTGAGCCGGTCGATGGCGGCAATCGCGGAATGCCCGGTGGCCAGCATGGGATCGACCACCACAACCAGTCGTTCGGCAATATCTGAGGGCATCTTGAAGTAGTATTCAACCGCTTCCAGCGTGTGCGGATCGCGATACAAACCGATATGCCCGACTCGGGCGGCGGGCATGAAATCCAGTACGCCATCGAGCATGCCATTACCCGCGCGCAAGATCGACGCGACACACAGCTTTTTGCCGCTGATCAGTGGCGAGGACATCTCCGTGAGTGGGGTCGAAATCTGCACATTGGTCGTTGGCAGATCACGGGTGACTTCATAGGCCAATACCTGGCTGATTTCACGCAGCAGTCGCCGGAAGTTTTCGGTGGTGGTTTCGCGCATCCGCATCAAGGTCAGCTTGTGCTGCACGAGGGGGTGGTCAATCACGCGTAAGAAATCATTATTCATTGAATGCCTCTTAATCATGGTTCCGCCAGAAATCCCGGTGCACCTGCCGCGTTTCTTCGATCAACTCCTCGACCGGCCCGATCAGCACAACCGGTTTCTGGCCATGGGCATACACATAATGCGATGACACGCTCATGGTCGGGTTTTCATGATGATTGCCCGTTTCCGCCAGCAGTTGTTCTTCGGTCATGGCAAACACAACGCGACCGATATTGGCCCAGTACGCCGTACCCGCGCACATGCAGCAGGGCTCGACCGCGGTGTACAACGTGCATTGCCACAGGAATTCCGGCGAATAGTTGGTGGCGGCAACCCGGGCCAGGGTGGATTCGGCATGATTGACGGTATCGATATTGCACTGTTCGAGCAGTACCGTTTCGTGATCCGGCCCGACCAGCAGGGCACCGAAGGGATGCCGACCAAGTTCGAGCGCCCTCAGTGCAATCTCGTTCGAACGGCGCAGGTGGCGCAGAATCTGTTTACGTGTCGGTTCGGATCGGACAGGATCAAGCGCTGCGACACTCATAGAATCCCCGCCCGACGCAGCATACCGTGACTGATCTGGTTATGTTTTTTGACGAGACCGGATACATCAATGCCGACCAACTGATGGTTTTCTACCACAACGCGCCCGTTGATGACCGAAAGCCAGACCGTGCCCGGCGCACAGGTCAAAAGGGCGGCGACCGGATCGCCCAAAGCCCCGGCATGGCCGAGATCATCGACGCGAAAGGCCACCACATCGGCGGCCTTGCCCGGTTCCAGACTGCCGATGTCGTCACGTTGCAGCACGCGTGCGCCGCCGAGTGTCGCCAGTTCCAACGCTTCGCGAGCCGAAAACCGGTCGGCATTCGATTCGAATCCGGGCCAGCCGACCCGTTGCAGCAGCATTGCCTGACGCGCTTCACCCAGCAGATGGTTGCCGTCGTTGCTGGCCGAGCCATCCACACCCAGCCCCACGCGCACGCCGCGATCGACCATTTTGCGCACCGGCGCGATGCCCGAAGCGAGGATCATGTTGCTGCTGGCGCAATGGCACACCCCGCTGCACTGATGCGCCATGCGGTCGATATCCGAATCGCTGGGATGAACCATGTGGGCAAACCACACATCGGGCCCGACCCACTCGACCGATTCCGCGTAATCCAAGGGGCGCTTGCCGAATTTTTCGAGGCAGAAGCGTTCTTCATCCAGCGTTTCAGCCAGATGCGTATGCAGGCCCACTTTCTCGTAGGTACGGGCCAGTCGGGCGCTTTCACGCATCAGATCAGCCGTCACGCTGAAGGGCGAACACGGCGCAAGGCCAATGCGCAGCATCGAACGCGGTGCGGGGTCGTGGAAGGTCTCGATCACGCGCTGGCTGTCTTCCAGAATGTCCTTCTCGCGCTGCACCACCCGATCCGGCGGCAGGCCGCCCTGACTCTGACCGAGGCTCATGCTGCCGCGCGTGGGATGAAAACGCACCCCCATGTCCTGCGCGGCGGCGATCTCGTCGTCCAACCGCGAGCCGTTCGGGAACAAATACAGGTGATCGGCTACCGTCGTGGCGCCGGAGAGTATCAATTCGGCCAGACCGACTTGCGTGCTGACATGAATCGCCTCCGGGTTCATTTCCGCCCAGACGGGATAGAGCAGCTTCAGCCAATCGAACAGCGCGTAGCCCCGACCGGTGCCGATGGCGCGAGTGAGCGTCTGATACAGGTGGTGATGGCAATTGACCAATCCCGGCAGAACCACGCAACCACTGGCATTGATGGTGCGGTTGGGTTGACGTGCCAGCGGGTCTTCGGCAATCCAGAGATCAATCGCCGCAGCCGTACCCACCCTCAGAATCGCATTACCCTCAATCAGCACGCTGCCCTGCGCGATTTCCTCACGCCGGGCATTCATGGTGACTACCACCTCGGCGTTATGTATCAACAACCGCTCAGCCATCGAATCCTCTCTTTATTGGTAAACACCGTGCGCGCACCGAAGTTACGAGCGCGGATAAAAACTCACACCCAGCGACATCGGCTGATTGAGCAGAATAGTTTTCGGGTTGCGGCTAATCAGCACCAGCACCACGATGGTCACGATATACGGCAGCATGGAGAGAATCTGCGACGACACATGAATACCCAAGCCCTGACCGTAAAACTGCATCACGGTCACACCACCGAACAGATAAGCGCCGACCATGACGCGCATCGGTTTCCAGGTGGCGAACACCACCAACGCCAGCGCGATCCAGCCGCGCCCTGCCGTCATGCCTTCCACCCACATCGGGGTCACGACAAGCGAAAGATAAGCCCCGGCAATGCCGCTCATCGCACCGCCGAACAGAATCGCGAAATAACGAATACGGATCACGGGATAACCTATGGCATGAGCGGAAACCGGCGATTCACCCACGGCACGGACAATCAAGCCCCAACGCGACGACTTGAAGAACCAGATCAGAGCGAACAGCAAGACAAACGAGCCATACACCACGAGGTCGTAGTGGAACAGCAGAGGGCCCAGCACGGGGATATCACTCAGATAAGGAATTGTGATTGGCGTCAAGCCGGTCAGCGACATGCCAACATAGGGCTTGCCGATGAACGCGCTCAACCCCGCACCGAACAGGGTCAACGCCAGGCCCGTCGCGACCTGATTGGTTTGCAGATGCTGGGTGAGCACGGCGAAGATCAGGGCCATCCCCATGCCACCCAACATGCCGCAGAAAAATCCAAACGCCAGGCTGCCGGAATCCTTGGCGACCGCGAACCCGATCACCGCGCCGAGGAGCATCATCCCCTCGACCCCGAGATTCAACACGCCTGCACGCTCGGTGACCAGTTCGCCAAATGCCGCGAAGGCCAATGGGGTTGCCGCCGTCACGACACTGACGAGGATGAGAATGATTTGCTCGGTGCTCATGTAATGTCTCCTTCCGGTTCCGGTGGTGGCATGAAGGTGGTGCGTGGCTCACTCTGCTTGGGTTTGAGCCGATAGTGAATGAATATATCGGCGGCCAACAGGTAGAACAGCAGCAACCCCTGGAACAATCCGGTAATGGCCGAAGGCAGGTTCAGATCCATCTGCGCCGTGTCACCCCCAAGATAAAGCAGGGACAGCAGCAGGCTCCCCAGCAGCACGCCCAAGGGATGCAGGCGGCCCACGTAAGCAACGATGATTGCGGCAAAGCCATAGCCGGGCGAGATGGTGGGTTGTAACTGGCCGATCGGGCCTGCGACTTCGGCCATGCCCGCAAAACCCGCGAGCCCGCCACTGATCAGCAGCGCGAACCACACATTGCGCTTTTCGCTGAACCCGGCATAACGCGCTGCATCGGGTGCCTGCCCGCTGACTTCCATCCGGAATCCGGCAAACATTTTGAAGGAGAAGAACCAGGAAACGGCCACCAGCACTAACGCCACGATAAAGGCCCAGTTCACCCGGAAGCCTTCAATTAGCGCCGGGATGGTTTCCACATCGGTAAACATCTTCGATTGCGGGAAGTTGAAGCCCTCAGGATCACGCCACGGGCCCTGTACCAAATAACCAAGGAACAACTGCGCCACATACACCAGCATCAAGGTGACCAGAATTTCGTTGGTATTAAAGCGTGTACGTAGAAAGGCGGGAATCGCGGCCCAGGCCATGCCGCCCAGAACACCGGCCAGCATCATTAATGGCAACACCCAGAAGGCTTCCGTGTTGTAGAAATAGAGTGCGACGCCGCCAGCGGCAATGGCCCCCATCGTGAACTGGCCCTCGGCCCCGATGTTGAACACCCGCGCCCGAAAGCCAATGGCAAGCCCTACCCCGCAGAGAATCAACGGCGTGGATTTCAGCAACCACTCACTGATGCCATAGGACGTGGTAAGCGGCTTGATGAAGAATACCCAGAAGGCCTGCAGAGGATCCTTGCCCATGATGCTGAACAGGATATAGCCCGTCACCAGCATCAGTACTGCCGCAATCAGGGGCGAAGCGAACATCATCGCCTTTGAGGGCTGCGGCCGGCGTTCCAATCTAGGCATGCTGCACCTCCTCGACCTTAGCATCTTCAAACGCGCCACTCATCCACAGGCCAATTTTCTCCACGGAGGTTTCGGCTGCGGGAATGGCAGGCGACAAGCGCCCATCGGCAATCACGGCAATGCGGTCGCAAATCATGAACAGCTCCTCCAGTTCCTCGGAGACCACCAATACGGCCACACCTTCGTTGCGCAGATCAATCAATGCCTGACGAATGATCTGCGCCGCCCCCACATCCACCCCCCAGGTCGGCTGCGCGACGATCATTACCTTCGGCCGCTGGGCTATTTCCCGCCCGACGATGAACTTTTGCAAATTTCCGCCCGAAAGGCTGCTGGCCAACGCCTCATCGCCGCCGCACTTCACATTGAACCGGGCGATAACATCCTGCGCAAACGCTCGAACCTTGGAGTAGGAAATCAGGCCGTTATTGACCAGACCATCCCCTGTTCCCGACGTTAACAGCGCATTGAGCCGCAAACTCATCGAGGGGACGGCACCCCGACCCAGCCGTTCTTCGGGCACGAACCGCAGGCCCAGATCGCGCCGCTGTCCGGGCGAAAGCCGATCGGCCGTCACACCACAGATCGTCGTCGTAGCGCCCTTTGGCATGGGATGCTCGCCCGATAGCGCCGCCATCAGCTCTTTCTGACCATTACCGGAAATGCCGGCAATCCCCACGATCTCGCCACTGCGCACGTCGAGGTTGATATTCTTCAAAGGGGTGCCGAACGGGTCGATCGTGGGTAGGCTCAGTTGCTTCACACTCAATCGGGTTTCCGCGGGTGCCTGGGGCGCCATCTGGCATTCCGGCAGACTGCGGCCGATCATCATCTGCGCCAGCGATTCGCGGGTTTCCTCGCTCGGAATCGCGGTGCCGGTCACCCGGCCACCCCGCAGAATGGTCGCCTTGTCGCAAAGCGCCTGAATTTCATCGAGCTTATGGCTGATATACAAGATGCTGCAGCCTTCGGCCGCGAGGCGGCGGAGCGTTTCAAACAGTTTCAACACCGCTTGAGGCGTCAATACCGAGGTCGGCTCATCCATAATCAGCAGGCGGGGATTGTTCAGAAGACAGCGCACAATCTCAACGCGCTGACGCTCACCGACCGACATACTGTGGATCAGCCGATGCGGATCGATCGGCAAGCCGTATTGCTCGGATACCTCCGTGATGCGTTGCGCCAGTTGATTGGGTGCTATGGCCGAATCCAGTGCCAGAGAAATGTTCTCAGCGACCGTGAGCGTTTCAAACAGAGAGAAATGCTGGAACACCATCCCGATGCCGATCTTGCGCGCCTGGGCGGGCGAATCGATGGATACTTCCCGGTTATCCCAAAGCACGGAACCCGAATCGGGTTTGGTCACCCCGTAGATGATTTTCATCAGGGTACTTTTGCCCGCGCCATTTTCGCCAAGCACCGCGTGAATCTCGCCGGCTCGAACCACGAGATTCACATCTTGATTGGCAATCACGGAAGGATAGGCTTTGGTAATGCCTATCAACTCCAGACGCGGAGGCCTTGTTGGGGTATCGGTGTTCACTCAACTCTCCTTCTCAAGGACATCCTCAAAGCCATTTCGAAAAGCCATCCCTGACGGGAAGACCCGTCAGTCTGAAACCAATTTGAAAACACGGATACAGGCTATCTTGATCAGCTCATCGATCGCCATGGCAAACTCGTCCGAGGGATCGTTCGTCATCCGCGATTCAAGTCGCCGCATGATTTCATGTTTATCCAGCCCGGTCACGGCCACCACAAACGGGAAACCCATCTTCTGCTCGTAGTCCGCATTGTCCTTTTCGAATCGGGCGAACTCGTCTTCGGTCAGTGCATTTAGCCCGGCCTGACTTTGCTCGGACGATGAAAAGCCCTGAACCCTTACCCCGGAACCCAGTTTCGGGTGGTGGATCAGGGCGGATCGCTTTTGTGCCTCATCGGCCGCGTGGATGATCCCGGCGATTTTGTTATTCAGATCAGCATGATCGGCAAAGGGGCGGGAGGCTGCCAGCCGGTCGATGGCCCACTCGGCGTGCTCCAGCAGCGGCTTGAAGTTCGCAGCGAACACCTCGGCAGATAGCCCGTTGATCTGGTCGATGGTCATCCGCATGGATGGTTTTCCATCCAGTGACGGGCGATTTCATCCCGCCGACAAACCCACACATCTGGTTGTGCAAGCACGTACTGGATGAATCGCTTCAAGGCCAACAACCGCCCCGGGCGCCCGGAAATACGGCAATGCAGGCCAATGGACAGCATCTTCGGTGTGTCCTCGCCCTCGGCATAAAGCACATCGAAACTGTCTTTAAGGTAGGTGAAAAACTGGTCGCCTGAGTTGAAACCCTGCGCGGTGAGAAAGCGCATGTCATTGGAATCCAGCGTATAAGGCACGATCAGATGCGGCTTGCCCGCGCCCGGCACCCAATACGGCAGATCGTCCGCATAGGAATCCGAATCGTACAGTGGCTTGGCTTCTTCCAGCAGGATCGAACGCGTTGCCGCCGTATCCCGCCCGATATACCAACCCGCCGGTTCGCACCCGATCATGCTTTTGTGAATCTCGATTGCCCGGCGAATATGCGCCCGCTCGACATCGGGTGTGACCGATTGATAATCGATCCAGCGATAACCATGGCTGGCGATTTCCCAGTTCGATTCGAGCATGGCTTCAACCGCATCAGGGTTTTGCTCGATCGCTCGGCCCACCGCGAAGACTGTCGCCGGTACACCGAATTCGCCGAACAATCGGTGCAGACGCCAGAAGCCGGCACGCGAACCGTATTCATACAACGATTCCACGCTCTTGTGCCGCAAACCGACACGAGGGGCGGCATTGATGACATCGGATAAAAACGCTTCCGAGGCCGGGTCGCCCTCCAGAATGCAGTTTTCGCCACCTTCCTCGTAATTGATGACGAATTGCACGGCGACCCGCGCCCCATGCGGCCAGGCCACCTGTGGCGGTGTACGCCCGTAACCGATCAGATCACGTGGATAGCCGTCGTTCACGACCGAGTTGATGGTCTGACTTACGGCTTGGCTCATGGCTTGCCCCCTGTCTTGTATTGCTTGATCCATTCTCCGATGAGTGTCCGTTCGGCATCGGTCATGTGCGTCACGTTGCCGAGCGGCATGGCATGCGTGGCCACTGCTTGCGCGTAGATGGCATCACGGTATTTCTCAATGTCCGCTTTCGACGCCAGTGAAACCCCATTGGGCGGCGCATTGAATCCGGGAAAGGTCGGTTTCTGGGCATGACAGACAATACAATGCGTCTGCATAACCTGATACACCGCATCGAAGCCGACTTGCTCCGTGTTTGCCTGCGCCACAGTCGGTTTGGGTGCTGTAAACCAGACAGCAAAGGCAATCAGGAAGAAAGGAACCACCAAAAACAGGTAGTTTTTGCGACCCTGGTTTTTCAGGTTGAAGAAATGCCGAATCAAAACGCCCGCCAGCGAAATCAATACCAGCAGTATCCAGGCATGTTCGTTCGCGAAGGCGATCGGGTAATGCGCGGCAATCATGATAAACAGGACCGGCAAGGTGAAGTAGTTATTGTGCAGTGAACGGATGAACCCGCGATGCCCAATATCGCCATCCGGCGGCACCCCCGCCTGCATGGCCTTCACCATCGTTTTTTGCGAGGGGATAATCACGAAAAAGACGTTGGCAACCATAATGGTGCCAATCACCGCGCCGACATGGATAAAAGCCGCCTTCGCGCTCAAGAAATGGAATGCACCCAAAGCGTACAGCGCGATCAGGCCAAAGATCAGGGAGAAAAACACCAGACCGTTTTCAACCAGTTTCGTTTTGCACATGGCATCGTAGATCAGCCACATGACAACAATCGAACCGATAGCAGAAATCAGCGCGATCTGGGGTGGGATATCTGCGACAGTCGAATCGACAAGATAGAGCGACGGAGCGCGGTAAAAGACGAGAACCAGCAAGGCAACACCCGTGATCAGGGTGAAATACGCCTCCCATTTGAACCAGTGCAGCAGATCCGGCAGTTTGGGAGGCGCGACCTCGAACTTTTCCACATGGTAGAAGCCGCCACCGTGAACCGCCCACAAATCACCTGCAACACCGGGGGTCAGATCGCCTTTACCGCGTTCCAGATGCCCTTCCAGCCAGTTGAAGTAGAACGACGCACCGATCCAAGCAATGCCGACGATGAGGTGCGTCCATTTGGTCATCAGAACCAGCCATTCGAGCATGTAGGAATCCATAATTCACCCTCAAGGCCGGTTGATTTTCAGCAAATCACGACCTGTCTACTTCAAGTATTCGGTACAAATCCGTCTCTATATTCTGTTTGCCAAAATACAGGTTGTCCTCAATATGCTGCAGATGCTCATGCATCAGGCTTTCTGCCAGTTCACCCGGCCCTTTCACCATCACATCGACCAAGGCCGAGTGATCGACGCAGGCACAACCACCAGAACCCGACAGGTTGTACTGCGCCACGATCAGCGAAGTACGGGCAATCATCTTTTTACCCATCTCGGCCAACGGTTTATTGTTGGCAATATCCGCGATATAAAAATGGAAGTCGATGGACTTTCTAAGACCTCTGGCTCGATTACCACTCATGAAATAGCGGTTCTCTTCGCGAACCATCGCATTCAGAGTTTCTTCCTGAAATGTGGTCAGCTTGCCTGCCACCTTACGAATCACGGCACCTTCCACAATCCGTCTCGCCTCAAAGTATTGAGGGACGTCTTCCGGTTCAGTCGTCGTAACGATCGCGCCGATGTTGGGTTTGATATCCACCACGCCTTCGTAGGAAAGCCGCAGTAGCGCCCGTCGCACAACGGTGCGACTGACCGAAAAAATATCGGCCAGCGATATTTCGGTGAGCCTCGCCCCAGGTTGCAACTTCTGCTCGATGATGACATCGAACAAACGCTCATAAACGATGCCTTCCTGACTTTTCGATCCTTTGGATTTTTCCACATAACCCCCCTTGCGACAGAGTGTACTCAATCCGAAATTTCTTGAAATTCAATACTTGACTGGATTGTATACAATTTGAACATCATCATGCAATTTATTTTACTTTTTCTCGGCCGTAACTGTGAACCAGATTTTCAGTGTTACGCAGGATTTTTTAAGGAACCCGCCCCTGAACTTATCCCTAGATAAATTTTACAGGATATAAATCAATAATTAATCAGATTCATGGTTAAAAAACCATGAATCAATCATGCAGTATTTTGTAAACAATTTGCGAACGGGGTGCTGCTGAGCCGAGCCTGCGGGCGACGGCATCTGTCCAAGAACAGTCGATAACTTGATTGAAAGTCTTAGGGAAACTCTGCACGAATCGCCTCTCAACGCTCTTTTCAATTTTCGACCAAAAATTGGCTTTTTTGGCTCAAATTCTCTGCTTTTAGCACCAATTTTCCGCGTTTTTTGGCGGATTCCGGTTGTAATCAGGCCAGCAATCACCTGCGATGCAGTTATAAATTGGCCAAAGCCATCATGCTCATGACCTGCACACAGTTTTTCTCCAAGCCTTTGCAGCGTACCTGTAGGCAACCAAAATGATACAGGGGGCGCAACACGGCCAATAACCGCGACCAGGAAACGACCTGTTCCATTTCTTCGAGAAACATCTCGCTCTTGGTCTGTTTCTTCTTGTTCGCAGACTCAAGATCGACAAAACTGGGCTAATAGCTTTTGAGGCGATTACCCTGCAGGATGGTGCCAGAATGAGGCTATAGTGATATCTATAACGATTCGGGCAGTGATTACCTTAACGGCAGCGGATGCGCATCCGCGCCAAATGCGCCACAATCTCGTTCGTTTATCCACTCGAACCGTGATCATGGCGCCAACCAAACCCATCCGACTTTCCGTACCCAAATCCGCGAACGATCCCCTGTTTCTGCGCAGTGCCAGCTTTATTGGCACAGCGTTTACCCTGGCAGATTTTTCCAAACGGGTGCCGCACCCAATGCTGGTGATTACAGCCAATAGCCGCCAAGCCAACGATCTGGCCGAAGCGCTGGCCCTGTTCGACTGCCCTGCGGATATTTTTCCTGACTGGGAAGTGCTGCCCTATGATCGCTTCTCGCCGCATCAGGACTTGATCTCCGACCGGCTCGCCCGGCTCTGGCACCTGCCGCGTACGCAAAGCGGCATCACCCTGATCGCAGCACCAACTGTGTTGCAGCGTCTGGCACCACCTTCCTTCGTGACCGGCCACGGTTTTTTACTCAAGGCAGGCGACACCCTCGATCGCGAGGCCTACCGCCAGCAACTCACCGATGCGGGCTATCTGGCCGTCAGCCAAGTGGCACAACCCGGCGAATTTGCTTTGCGCGGCGGCCTGATCGACGTGTTCCCGATGGGCATGAGCCAGCCGGTGCGCATCGACCTGTTCGACGACGAAATCGAAACCCTGCGGCTATTCGACCCCCAGACCCAGCGCTCGGCCGAGCCGGTCGAGGAAATCACCCTGTTGCCCGCGCGCGAATTTCCGCTCAACGAGGAAGGCATTGCCGTGTTCCGCCGGAACTGGCGTAATCGTTTCGAAGGCGACCCGACCCGCAGCCCCATTTACAAGCAGATCAGCGACGGGCTGATTCCGGCGGGCATCGAAACCTATCTGCCCTTGTTTTTTGAACACACGGCCACCCTGTTCGACTACCTGCCTAAAAACGCCCTGTTGTTTACGCTGCCCAGCGTCGATCAGGCACTGGGTGATTTCATTGAAGATACCATCGCCCGCTTTACCCAACGCGCCGGGGATGTCAGTCACCCGATCCTGCGCCCGGACGAGCTCTATCAAACCGCCGAGCAATACCAGCAGCAGATAAAAAGCTGGCCGCGACTGATCACGCTTGATGCAACAGACCCGACCATGCCGCAGGCCATCGTCCTGCCGCATCAACCGCTGCCGCCACTGAACGATCCGACAACCGGCCTGGCCCAACGCGGTGAAACTGAACTGCTGGGCCTTACTACGTTTGCCGAAACGTTTGCCGGACGGATTCTGGTCACGGCAGAAAGCCCGGGACGACGTGAGGCATTGGCCGAACAGTTGCAAAAGGCCGGTCACCCCACGCCTGTCTTCGAACGGTTCGACGATTGGCTGGGCAGCGAGGCACGCCTTGGCCTGCTGGTTTCACCCATCGAACACGGCGCCATCATCCATCTGCCTGATGCGACCGTTGCGCTGGTAACCGAAACCGATCTGTTTGCCGAGCGCGTGGCACAGCGCCGCAAATCCAGCGCGCGCACCCGCGATGCCGACGCGCTGATCAACAACCTCAATGAACTGGCCGAAGGCGCACCCGTCGTGCATGAAACCCATGGCGTCGGACGGTTTGGCGGGTTGGTCACGCTGGAAATGAACGGGCTCGCGCAGGAGTTCCTGATCCTGTACTACGCCGGGGACGACAAGCTCTACGTGCCTGTTTCCTCGCTGGAGCTGATTTCCCGCTACACCGGCGGCAGTGAAGAAACCGCGCCGCTGCACCGGCTCGGCAGCGGCCAGTGGGAAAAAGCCCGCAAACGTGCCGCCGAGCAGGTGCGCGACGTCGCAGCGGAACTGCTGGACATTCACGCCCGACGCGCCGCCAAACGCGGGCAGGCGCTGCCCACGCCCAAAGAAGAGTACGCCCGATTCGCCAACAATTTCGCCTTTGAAACCACGCCCGATCAGCAATTGGCCATCGATAGCGTGCTGGCCGATATGGCGCGGGCGCAACCGATGGATCGCGTGGTATGTGGCGATGTCGGTTTCGGCAAGACTGAAGTCGCCATGCGGGCGGCCTTCGTGGCCGTGATGAATGGCAAACAGGTCGCCGTTCTGGTGCCGACCACACTGCTGGCCGAACAGCATCTGCGTAATTTCCGCGACCGTTTCGCCGGCTGGCCGGTACGGATCGAAGGCTTGTCCCGCATGAGCAACGCCAAACAAACCACCGAGGTGCTGGCCGACGTGGCATCCGGCCAGGTCGACATCGTCATCGGCACACACAAGTTGCTCAGTGATCATCTGGATTTCAAGGAGCTGGGTCTGGTCATCATCGATGAGGAACAGCGCTTCGGCGTGCGCCACAAGGAACAGCTCAAGCGCCTGCGCGCCGAGGTCGATCTGCTCACGCTCACGGCCACACCGATTCCACGCACCCTGAACATGGCGCTCTCCGGCATTCGGGATCTGTCGATCATCGCCACGCCGCCGCGCGAACGACTGTCGGTCAAAACCCTGATCCTGCGCTGGGATGACGCCCAGATCCGCGAAGCGGTACAGCGTGAACTCAAACGCGGCGGCCAGGTTTATTTTCTGCATAACGAGGTGCGCACCATCGAGCGGATGGCCAAGCAGCTGGCCGATCTGATTCCCGAAGCCCGCATTGCGGTCGCCCATGGCCAGCTTTCCGAGCGCGGGCTGGAGCAGATCATGGCTGACTTTTATCATCAGCGTTTCAATGTCTTGCTTTCGACCACCATCATCGAATCGGGGATCGACGTCCCGACCGCCAACACCATTTTGATCAATCGTGCCGATAAATTCGGCCTCGCCCAGCTGCACCAATTGCGCGGGCGGGTTGGCCGGTCGCACCACCGTGCCTACGCCTATCTCATCACGCCGGAACCGGCGCTGATGACCCCAGATGCCGTCAAACGACTGGATGCATTGGCGGCGCTCGAAGAACTGGGCGTTGGCTTCACGCTGGCCACGCACGATCTGGAAATTCGCGGTGCGGGCGAACTGCTGGGCGATGGTCAATCCGGCCAGATGCATGAAGTCGGCTACACGCTGTACATGGATCTGCTCGATCGTGCCGTCAAGGCCCTCAAATCCGGCAAACAACCGGATCTGGCAGGCCCGCTGGAACGTCAGACCAGCGAAGTCGATCTCGGCCTGCCCGCGCTCATTCCCGCCGATTTCGTCGCCGATGTCCACACGCGCCTGATTCTGTACAAGCGCCTGGCGAACTGCGCCGATCAAACCGAGATCGACCGCATGAAAGTTGAGCTGATCGACCGCTTCGGCCTGCTGCCGGATGCCACGCAAACGCTGATCGAGACCCATCGGCTGCGCCTGCTCGCTCGCGGCATCGGCATCAAGAAAATCGAATGCGCCAGCGGCGGCGCGCGCCTCGTGTTCAGTGAACAGGCCGCCATCGATCCGGTCAAACTGGTCAAATTGATCCAGACCGAACCGAATCGCTACCGACTCACGGCCGATACGCTCAAGGTGACGCGATTGGCGCACGATCCGGAACTGGACACACTGGCGGCACGCACGAAACTCATCAACCGGTTGATACAGGAACTTGCCAGCGCATGAATGCCACCCCGCCCACGCATCTGCCCGCCAACCTATGGCGACGCACGGCCGCCCTGTTTTACGACAGCCTGTTCGTGTTTGCCGTGTTGATGTTGGCTACACTGATCCTGTTGCCGCTAAACGGTGGGCAGGCCATGCCGCAATCCGGCCCGCTCGCTTGGGCCTATCAGATATATCTGCTGGTTTGGGTCGGAGCGTATTTCGGCCTGTTCTGGTGTATCGGCGGCCAGACACCAGGCATGAAGGTCTGGCATATTCGGGTCGTTATCCCCGCACCGTGTTTACGCACGGCCTTCCTTCGTTTTCTCGGCGGCGGGTTGAGTTTTCTGCTATTGGGGATTCCCTTCTGGCTGGCGCAAGCCGATCGTGAAAAACGCAGCCTGATCGATCGCGTCATTGGTAGTCGGGTCGTTCATTTGCCCAAACCGAAAGGTTGAAAAGTAGCGTTCAGATCACAAGACCGGGAATAGGCATAGTTGAACCAGCTTTACACCCTCACCCCTGCCCCTCTCCCATCAAGGGAGAGGGGTTTGAAGCCTTCCCTCTTCTCCCATCGAGGCCGAGGAGTTTACTGCCAATTTTGAATAAATCGCCTCCCCCTTTGTAAAAGGGGGAATGAGGGGGATTTAACACGCCTCAACCTTTGTAAAAAGGGTGAACTTGATACCCCAGAACAAGGATTCAATTAAGAATCAATAACTTATCCGAACACCCGCACGTGCCAGTTTCGCACCCAACTGACCCGACCGTTGCACCCGACTGGTAATACCTTGTTTCAGAACGGTGAACGCCGTATCCGTTGGCGCGATCACCAAGGTGAAACGCTGACGGGCTCGGGTAATCGCGGTGTAGATCAGCTCACGGGTCAGCACAGGATTGGGCTTGGCGGGCAGCACCAACACGCTGTGATCGAATTCCGAACCCTGGGCTTTGTGCACGGTCAACGCGAAGGCGGTCTCGCAGGCGGTCAATCGTCCCGGCGCAATCCAGCGAATCGGCGACTCGACTTCTGCCGTGATTTCATTGAGGAAGGCCACCCGAAGCGATGGGGGGCTTTGAGGCGATTCGGGATCGACATAGGGCAAGGTGATTCCGATTTCGCCATTGGCCAGACGCAGCGCGGGATCATTGCGCGTCACCATGATCGGACGGCCGATATACCACTCGCCCGTTACCGCCAACGCGCCCGAACGCCGCAACATGTCTTCGATCCAGCGGTTGAGCCCCGTCACGCCATATGGGCCGTGTCGCAAGGCGCACAACACCTGTGCTTTGTTGTGTGCTGCGAAGATGGCAATGGCACGCGCGTCCTGATTCTCTGCCGACATGGGTTCATTCAACGCTGCCAACCAGGACGCCAAGGATTCTTGAACAATCCGGCGCAATGGCTGGTGCCCGACGTCGTCGGCGACCAAGCGCACGGGTGCTTGCTCTGGATTGGCGCGCAACAGGGTCAGTGCGCCGGCGGCGTCTCCCGCGTTCACGCAGCGCGCCAGTGTGCCGATATCGCTCGCTGAATCGAAACGATAACTGTGGTGAAGTTGCACGGCAGCCTGTGCCAATGCGGTATCGGCAACCATCGTCGTCTTGCTGGTTTCGGAATCGGGCAGCGTCTGCCCCGTGGTAGCGGCCAACCAATCCCGTGTTTCCGGCGTGTAGGCATCCGGCGCAATCACCGAAGCCAGCTCACCCAACACCGCTCCCGGTTCGACCGAAGCCAGTTGATCCTTATCACCCAGCAGAACAAGCTGGGTCGTTTCATCGAGTGAAGCTAGCAGCTTTGCCATCAACTCAACGCCGATCATGGACGCCTCGTCGACCACCACCAGGTCTGCGGGCAAGGGATTTTCTGGCCGATAAACCGGATGGATCTGATTCGGGCGTACCCCGATCAGACGATGCACCGTTTCGACGTTATCCGGCAGCGCCTTGCGCAGATCGGGAAACGCCACATCAAACGTGGCCAGCAAGTCATCCATCTGCCCCAGCATGGATTGACGCAGACGGGCGGCGGCTTTGCCCGTTGGCGCGCACAACCGGATACGGCGTGGGGGCAAACCCGCCTCCAGCGCCCGCATTTGCACAAGCATCAAAAACTTCACCACCGTGGTCGTTTTCCCCGTGCCCGGGCCGCCGGTAATCAAGGCAAAACGCTGACGGATCGCCACCGCACAGGCAATTTTCTGCCAATCCGGCCGAGCGACGGAAGACGGGAACAAGGTATCAAGAATCTGTCGGATCGGCTCTGCGGGCAAAGCATAGGGCGTTAGCCGCGATTGCAGGGCGGCGACAATGCCCTGCTCCTGTTGCCAGAAGCGTCGAAGATAAAGCTGCGCGCCCTCGCGAACAAAGGGCGGGTTCGAATGCTCGGGTGCCGGCGCTCCGAGCCCGGGTGAATCGGATATTGATAAATCGGGGCTCAGCAAGATCACCCCGGGGCAGGCATCCAATGCCGCCTGCCAATCGGCCAGATCCACCCCCTGCAACAGATCCGCAGGGGTCATTCGAGGCGGCGCTGCCTGAATATTATTGCTGCGCCAGTCTCCCGACGGGATCCTGAGCACGGATTCGGCATCGGCAAGACAAGCGTTCATATCAAGGCAGACATGCCCCTGCCCGGCCTGATGGCTCGCCAGAACCAATGCCAGCAGTGCCAAGGCCGGAATCTTTGGCGCGTGATTCAGAACCAACCCAGCCACGGCGCGATCGATTGACCGCAACCACCCGGCAGCAACCCACTCATCCAGAATGCCGAGCAGTTCCGCTGATGTCAGATTGATCGGTGTTGCACCCGATGACTGCTCCAGATCGAACGCCATCTGCTTCGCGCAAGGGTGGCTCATACCAATGCCTCCGTATGAATCGAATGAGCGCCATCCGGGGAAACTTCATCCATCAGCAGCGCATCCATCGCCGCGATCAAGGCCGAATTCGCCGGTGCGAAGTACACGCCCTGCCCCGGGCTATCGATGCCGCGGACGAACAGATACAGCGCACCGCCGAGATGAACAGCCGGGTCGTAATTCGGCAACCGATCCTGCAAGTGCCGATGCAGGGCGGTAAGATACAACACCATCTGCAGGTCGTAGCGGGCGGCCAGCATGGCCTCGACCAGACGCCGAGGCGCATAGTCTTCCGGCGCATCACCCAGCCAGTTCGATTTGTAATCCAGAATGTAGAACCGGCCATCGACCTCGAATACCAGGTCCATAAATCCCTTGATCTGCCCTTCAAGATATTGGGCGGTGAGCATCGGTCGTATCTGTCCGGGGTGAACATGCGCGCACAGCAACGCATCGATAGCATTTGTCTGGGTTTGGGCCACAGGCAACCAGAACTCCTGCTCGATCTGGTAGCGCGACACGTCCGCCAATCGTCGAGATGGCGTGGTTGCAAGAGGTAACGTCACGATACGCAGCACCAACTCGGCCAGCGTGCTTTGCTGATCTTCTGTCAGCGTCGACGCGAGTTGGCGAACCAGATTGAAACTAAACTCGAAGGTCGTCGACTGGTTGAAGCCCTCCTCACCCGCTCGCTCAAGCAGGCTGTGCAGCAGCGTCCCGAAGGTGGTGCCGCGTGGCAGGCGGCTGATGCGAGCGGACAATGATTGCGGATCAAATCGGTGGGTCTGGGGTAGATCAAGCGGCTCCTCAACCACGCCGATTTCTGACAACACATCCCTCAATTGCTCTTGCTTCGCGGTTTCCGGTACGGCGACTGCGAATTCATGTAATGCATGAGTCAAACCACTGAAACTGCTGATTCGCCAATGGCTATCCACCCGTCGTTTGGCCGTGCGTGCAGGGGGCAAAGTACCCTCCGCGGGGGCTATGAAATGTGCGTGTGTAATTGATGGCGGCGGCTCGATGGTTACGCCCGCCTGCGCGTCAAGATCAGCCAATGCGACCTCGAAACTTGGAATAAACTCATCACCGCCCTGCAGCCTCAAAACATGCCCCAAGCCGGAATCATGTTGATTGGGTTGCTTGCCTGTGCCGAATTTGACCGGCCCCAGCGAAACCGTACACGCCGACTCGGCTCGGGTGAGCGCGACATAAATCAGCCGCACGCTCTCGGTCATCTGCGCCTCATGCTCCGCCGCGATGGCTTCGGGGTATTCACCCAGATTCATACCGCGCCCGGCGCTCGTTCGCCAAGGTGTCGCCGTGCTGTTTTTATTCGCATCTTTGGGGCGAATCAAGGGCAAGAAGGGCAGATAAACCACAGGGTATTGCAAGCCTTTGGAGGAATGAATCGTGATGATCCGCACCAGATGCTCATCCTGCTCCAGTCGAAGCTCATGCTCGGCTTCGTTGTCGCTGACGGCCTGGGCGTAGCGTTGCAGCAGTGCATCCAGGCCAGCCAACTGCGCCTGATCATTCTGCGCCCAATCGGCCAGATGCAAGAGGTTTGTCAGCCGCCGCTCGCCCGAACGATCCGGCAGCGGCGCGGCCAACAATCGGGCCGGAATGTGATAGTCATGCATAAGCTGGTAAACAGCGGCGAGAATGCCCTGATGCCGTGCAATCCGCTGGTAGTCCATGAATCTCGACGTGTCCTGATCCAGTCGGGCATCGTTGCGGACGGCATCGAGTTCGTCCCAATGCCGGGCGAAGCTCGACGAGCCCAGCGCCGCACGAAGCCGGTCCTGACGTTGCGGCTCGGCAATCGCCAGTAGCCAGCGGTGAAAATCCGCCGCTTCTTGCGTTGCGAACAGACGATGCCGGTCAGACAGATACACACTCTTGATACCGCGACGATTGAGCGACCGTTGCAGCAGAGCCGCCTGATCGCCCGTGGACACCAGAATCGCCATATCCTGCGGGCGCAAGGCTGTCATTTCGCCCTCGGCATCAAAAAAAGCAAGATCACCAACCTGCGCCGCATTGAGACGCGAAGTAATGGCCTCGGCGGTATGCTCCGCCATCTGCTCAACAAAATGCCCCGCCGCCAGCAGCGTATCGCGCGGCAGGGCCCAACCCGTCAGGGCCGGACACGGCTGCCACTCACCCGCCCTATTGCGACGTTTCAACTGGCGAGCCTTGCCTCGCGCGCTGACGCGAATGAATGGCAGTGGGTTGCCTTCATCCGTTTTGTGTCTAAAGGCGCCGGATGACTGGTGGTCTGCGCGCTCGAAGACAAAATTCACCGCCGCCACCAATTCAGGTGTGGAGCGGTAATTGGCATCCAATGTGTAATGCCGGCCTTGTGTTGCCTCCCGGGCGGCGAGGTAGCTGAACATGTCCGCGCCGCGAAAGCGGTAGATCGATTGCTTTGGATCACCAATCAGAATCATCGTACCCGTTTGTTCCGCCGCCGGAGCTTCCTCCGCCTTCCCGCCGATCCGGAACACCCGATCGAAAATGCGGTACTGCAACGGATCGGTATCCTGAAACTCGTCGATCATCGCCACGGGAAATTGCGTTCGGATTGTGTCCGCGAGTTGTTGCCCTTCATCCCCCGTCAATGCGCGATCAAGGTTCAACAGAATATCGTCAAATCCCATTTCGGCATTTTGTTGCAACACCGTGTCGATGCGATCACGCACCCAAAACGCGGCGTGGGCCAACAAGCGAATCGCCAACTGCTCACGGCCTTGAATAGCAGCCTCCATCGCATTGGGCCATGCGGAAAAAACCGCCAACGCGGGATGAGGCGGTCGTTCAAGTTTCTTGTTGAATTTGGGTTGAGTGAGAAATTTGAATACATCAATCGGGAGCGACTCGCCGGTTTGCGCCCACTGATCGAGGCTATCCCAAAGTGTCGAGAAATCCGTCAATTTGGACAACGTTTTGTGCGAAGAGCCATTCAGCGACCCCATGATCGGCAACCATGCCGCCTTCAAGGTCTCGGCGGACGTTGACCAAGCCCGTCGTGCATCTCGCTCCGCTTGCTGAGCTAGAGTATCCAGTTCGGTGACCTCGGCCACCAGCACACT
The DNA here is from genome assembly GCA_021795795.1 of Pseudomonadota bacterium. Next base: position 99,281 of record JAJYPA010000001.1, read on the forward strand.
AAATTCAAGTGAAGCTGGATCAACTGGCACACCATCCACAAACAGCGGCGCGCCATCACGCGCCAACAGCCCGCTGAGTTTGTGGGCCAATGCCGCAGGGCCACCCAACAGATTCGCCACGGCAAGCGCCTGCTCAGATGGCAGCGCATAAACAAAATGCCGCCAGTAATCCTGCACGGCCTGATCGACCACCGGTGTCAATGAAGTACGCACCGTCTGTTCGAACAGGGCTCGACTATGAAAGGCATGCTCGTTCAGCATCCGCTGACACCAGCCGTGAATCGTGAAAATTGCCGCCTCATCCATCCAGTTGGCCGCCATTTCGAGGCGTTGAGCCGCGGCAAGACGTTCTTCAGATGTAGCAAAAGCCTTTTTCAACGCATTCAGCAGAGGATCATCACCGTCCAAATCTGCATCAGAGAACACCCTGGATGCTTCAAACAACCGCGCCCGAATCCGCTCGCGCAGTTCATCGGCGGCGGCCTCGGTAAAGGTGGTCACCAGAATTTGTGGCGGCATCAACGGTTCGGTGCCATGCCCCAAAACCAAACGGACATAGAGCAAGGCAATCGTGAACGTTTTACCCGTCCCCGCGCTGGCTTCGATCAAACTCGCGCCCTCAAAGGGAAAAGAGAGTGGATCGAGAACATGGACAGGTTCTTGCTCTTTTTCCTGCTCTTGAGCCGAAACAGCCATCGGGCGCACTCCAAATACTTGCGGGCATTCATTGTAAGCGAGCAGGAAACACAAATCCCCCTCGATCCCCCTTTTTCAAAGGGGGAGGCGCAATACCCCTCTCCCTTGATGGGAGAGGGGCAGGGGAGAGGGTGATAAGGTTGCTGCCAAACGAGCGAATTGCCCCTCCCGAGCCCGTCCAGTGCCGTGGGGCAACACGACCATGAACGGGCTGGGGGAGCAGTACGAGATTGAGTAGAAATAAAAAAGGCACCCGAAGGTGCCTTTTGTAATTCACAGTTTTAAACCCGAGCGTGTAATCGCAAGATCACCCACTCAAGTGATTAGAACTTGTGTTCGATACCCACTGAGACAGCAGAAGTGCTCTTGCCACTTTGGATTCCTTTTGCAGGTGGGTATGAGTAGTCATGACCGCCACCCATGATGGTGTAGCTAGCTGCGCTGCTGTTGCTGGTTTGAGCATACATAGCGTACACATTGGTTTGCTTGCTCAGCTTGTAGTCGTACCCAACAGCCCACATGTCGCCACCAGTATTGGTGGTGTTGGAAATATCGTCAGCTTTGTAGTACTGAGCCTTAATGGTGTTCGCGCCCAGGAAGGTGTACGCAGCACCTACTCCATACGCTTTCACGTCATCGTTAGAGAAGCCAACATTTTTGACGTCTTGGTACATGCCAAGGATTTTGAAGCCAGCAATGCTATAGTTTGCACCAATGCGGTAAGCGTCCTGGGTATCAGTCATACCAACACCGACAGGACCCTGCATATTGTGTTGCTCGTAAGCAGCATCCAGACCAAAACCGGCAATCTTGTAGCCAGCACTCAAGCTCCATGCATTACTCTTGGTTGAGTAAGCAGCAGTGCCATTTGCGGGAGAGGCAGGAATGCCGTAGGCCGCTGA